>JAAYBZ010000087.1 GCA_012744445.1 Myxococcales bacterium
CGCGCCTGCCGCTCACTTCTCGTCGCTGAGGAGGTGCTCGATGGCCGCGTCCACGTAGGCGATGATCATGTCCTGGTCGTGGATGCCGCCGGCCCAGCCCACGAGGGCCGAGAACCAGACCTGCTGGAGGATCGAGGCGACCTCGCGCTCCTTCTTCTCGACGGCGGCGTCCCAGGTCTTGGCCGAGCTGGCCGCGGAGCCACGGATCGCGCCGATGATGAGCGCCGTCATCATCGCGTGGAAGCTCGCCACGCGATCGGTGATGTTGGGATCGCCCGAGGCGATGGAGCGGACGAGGGCCTTGGTGAGGTTCGGCTTGCGACACATGCCGCGCGTCACCTGCCGGAAGAGGTGGCGGGCGCGGATGGCGGGTGTCTCGCCCGGCGTCGCCGTCTTCCCGAGGCGCTCCACCATCCGCTCGCTCTCCTGCTCGAGCGCGGCGATGAGGATCTCCTCCTTGCTGCTGAAGCGCTTGTAGACCGTGCCGAGCGCGACGTTCGCGGAGGCCGCGACGTCACGGAGACGCACGGCCGCGAACCCGTCACGCTCGGCGAGCGCGACCGCCGTCTCCACGATCCTCTGTGCCCTTTCGTCCAATGGCTCCATCACGCCTCTCTACCCGACCTGTCGGTCACCCCCCGCGGCGAAGGCGGGATTCAGGCGGCGCTCGCCGATTCGTAGAACTGAGCGTACCAGCGGCGCAAGCCGCCGAGGTCGCCGTCTCCGTCGACCAGGACCGGACGCTCTCGGTAGACCTTGTTCTCCCAGAGCTGGATGTCCTCGCGGAACCCGATGAGGAGGTTCTCGCGGTACTGCGCCGTGAACTTCTCGCCGCCCTGACGCACGTTCGAGAGGTCGATCATCGCGCCGAAGCGGAGATGAAGGCTGTTCTCGTCGATGGGCGTGTGGGCGAGGAGGAGGATGTTCGGGAGCACCGAGCGCATCTCGGTGAGCATGTAGCCCGGGCCGTAGTAGGTGCTCTGCAGCTCGAAGCGATCCTCACCGCCGCCGCGCGGATAGGCCACGCCCCGCGCGCGCTGGATGCCGATGTGGCCGTTGAACTCGTTCTCGAACCAATCGACCCAGGTGCCGTGCACCGGACCGAAGTGCGCCTTGTCGGCGAGGTTCTCGACGACCTCCTTGGGGTGCGTCTTGATGTAGAGCAGCGCCGCGTCCCACTCGGTCCAGCCGTCCTTGGCGTAGTGCTCGATCGTGGGGATCTCCCAGTCGGGCTCGCTGTTCCGCGGGCAGTGCCACATGAAGATGAGGCCGTTCTTCTCCTGCACGCGGTGGTGCCGCACGCAGGCCTTCTGCGGGATCCGCTTGGCGTAGGGGACCTCGACGCACTTGCCGTCGTTGCCCTCGAAGCGCCACGCGTGGAACGGGCAGCGGATGGTCTCGCCCACCACCTTGCCGCCGTGGCCGAGGTGCGCGCCGAGGTGCGGGCAATACGCGTCGAGCACGTAGGGCTCGCCGCTCTCGCCGCGGAAGAGGACCATGTCACGGCCGAAATACTTGATGGGCTTGACCTCGTTCGCCCCGAGCTCCTTGGAGATCTCGATGACGAACCAGCCCCTCGGATATCCCTTGAGCTCCATCACTCGACTCCGTCTTTCGCCGCCGCCGCGGCGATGTCTTCTGCCCACTTGTAGTCAGGCTTCCCGCTCGGCAAGCGTTCCACCTTCGGTTGGGTGATCACGAGACGCGGGACCTTGTAGCCCGCGATGTGCTTGCGGCAGTGCGCCTGGACGTCCTCGAGCGAGAGCGAGGCGCCCTCGCTCGTCTGGATGACGGCGGCGACCTTCTGGCCCCAGCGAGGATCGGGGACGCCCACGACGAGCGCGTCGACGATCTGCGGGTGCTCCTTGAGCGTCTCCTCGACCTCTTCGGGGAAGACCTTCTCACCGCCCGTGTTGATGCACTTCGAGCCGCGTCCCATGAAGGTGATGCGGCCGTCGGCCTCGATGGTGGCGAAGTCGCCCGGGAGGACCCAGCGCTTTCCGTGCGCCTCGACGAAGCGCTCGGCCGTCTTCTCCGGATCCTTGAAGTAGCCGAGCGGCAGGTGCCCCGTGCGCGCGAGCCGGCCGATGACGCCCGAGCCCGGCTCGACCGGGTTGAGATCGTCGTCGAGGACGGTGCAGGTCTCGTCCATGAAGAAGCTCGGGCGCCCGTCCTTGCTGTCCTCGCCTTCGACCGCGGTGCCGGCGTGCCCCGACTCCGAGCTGCCGAAGGCGTTGACGATGAGGAGCTCGTCGCCGAGCTTCTCCTGCAGGCCGCGCTTGTAGACCGGCGAGAGGATCGCGCCGGCCGAGGCGATGACCATCAGCGAGGAGAGGTCGTAGCTGCCGCGGTTCATCTCCTCGAGGAGGGGCTGCGCCATGGCGTCGCCGACGATGTTGATCGTGCTGACCTCTTCCTCGGCGATGAGCTCGAGGATTCGCTTCGGATCGAAGCTCTTGCCCGTCTGGATGACGAGCTTCGCGCCCGTGAGGAGGCAGATCCAGCACGTGAGCTGCGCGGAGCCGTGGATGAAGGGCGCGCACGGGAGCATGGAGCGCGCGTACCAGCCCTCCTGCGCCTGCTCGACGAGCTGCTCGACGCTCTCGACGGGCTCGCCGCCGGGCGCGCCGCCCTGGAGCGCCGCGTAGAAGAGGTCCTCGTGACGCCACATCACGCCCTTGGGCATGCCGGTGGTGCCGCCCGTGTAGACGATGAAGAGATCGTCGGACGAGCGCTCCTCGAAGCCGCGCGTCTCGGGCTGACCGTCGCAGATCGCGTCGTAGTCCTCCCAATGCGCCGGGAGCTCACCGTCGAAGCCGTCGCGGACGACGACGAACTTCTTGAGCGTGCTGCCCTCGTAGTTCGCCTCGTCGACGAGCCCGGCGTAGATGCCGTGCGAAACGATCGCGACGAGCTCGGCGTCGTCGATCATGTACTTGAGCTCGTCGGCGACGTAGCGGTAGTTGATGTTGATGGGGACCGCGCGGAGCTTCCAGCACGCGAGCATCGTGACCGGATAGGCCGCGTGGTTGTACATGTGGAGGCCGACATGAGAGCCCTTCCCCACCCCGCGCGCCGCGAGGGCGTGGGCGAGCTGGTTGGCCTTCCGATCGAGCTCCCCGAACGTGTAGCGGACGTCGCCGGCGACGAGCGCGGGGTTGTCGGGGATCGCGTCGGCGATTGCTTCGTAGAGGTCGGCGATGTTGAAAGAGGCCATTTCGTTCTCCTCAGGGCTTCTCCGAGCTGACCACCCACATGGCGAAGAACTGCGATCCTCCGCCGTATGCGTGCCCGAGCGCGGTCTTGGCGCCGTCGACCTGATGCGCCCCCGCCATCCCGCGGACCTGGAGCGCAGCCTCGGCGAAGCGGAGCATACCGCTGGCGCCGATCGGATTGGTGCACATGACGCCGCCGGACGGGTTGATCGGCATCTCGGCGCCGAGGCGCGTCTTGCCGTCCATGGTCAGGCGCCACCCCTGGCCTTCCTCGGCGAAGCCGAGGTTCTCGAGCCACATCGGCTCGAACCAGGAGAAGGGCACGTAGATCTCCGCGACGTCGATCTCCTCGTAGGGGTTGGTGATGCCGGCCTGCGCGTAGACGTGCTTCGCGCAGTCCTTGCCCGCCTGCGGGTTGATCTGGTCGCGGTGGGCGCGGAAGGTGCTCTCGGTGCGGACGGAGGTGCCGCGGACCCAGGCCGGGTTCTTGATGCCCTGCGCGGCCTTCTCGCTCGCGAGGACCATGGCGACCGCGCCGTCCGACGAGGGGCACGTCTCCGAGTAGCGGATCGGATCCCAGAGGACGGGCGCCGCCTTGACCTCCTCGAGCGTCTGCTTGAGGTGGAGGTGCGCGTAGGGGTTGAGCAGGCCGTGCTCACGATCCTTCACCGCGACCACGCAGCCCGTGTCGGGGTGCGCGTCGTGACGACGGATGTAGGCGCGGATGAGCGGCGCGAAGTAGCCGCCCGCGCCCGCGACGAGCTGCGGCTGGAAGGGGATGGCCGGCGAGAGCGCCCACATGGCGTTGGACTCGCTCTGCTTCTCGAAGGCCAGCGTGAGCACGCGCTCGTGGATGCCGGTCTGGATGAGGCTCGAGGCCACGATGGCCGTCGACCCGCCGACCGAACCCGCCGTGTGCACGCGCATGATGGGCTTGCCCACCGCGCCGAGGGCGTCGGCGAGGAAGAGCTCCGGCATCATCACGCCCTCGAACATGTCGGGGGCCGTGCCGATCACCACGGCGTCGATGTCTTGGAAGCTCTCGAGCCCCGCGTCCGCGAGCGCACGGAACGCCGCCTCGCGGAGGAGCCCTGCGAGCGAGACGTCCTTGCGGCTCTCGGAATGCTTCGTCTGCCCGATGCCGATGACTGCACAACGCTCGGACATCACTCACCCTCCAGAACGGCGACCATGTTGTGTTGAAGGCACGCTCCGCTCGTGGCGTGCGCGACCGCGCGGCTCGCGCTCCCGTCGTGGATGCGCTGGGCCGCTTCGGCGAACCGGATGAGGCCGGCCGCCATGATGGGGTTCGCGGAGATCGCGCCACCCGAGGGGTTCACGACGACGTCGTCGCCGAGCCCGAGCGCCTCGCGGAGGATGATCTCCTGGTGCGCGAAGGGCGCGTGGAGCTCCGCCACGTCGACCTTGCCCGTGCTCACGCCGACCTTCTCCGCGGCGAGCTTGGTGGAGACGCTCACGGTGAGATCACGCGCGCCGAGCGACGCGGGCTCGATGCGGTGGTCGATGCCGCGGATGAACGCGGGGCGCTTCACGAGCGAGCGCGCCTTGTCACCGGCCGCGAGCACGACGGCCACGGCACCGTCGGAGAGCGGCGGGCAGTAGCTCTTGCGGAGCGGCGAGGCGATGTAGGGCTCGTTCTTCATGATCGCCTTGGGATCGAACTCGCCCTTGATCTGCGCGTTGGGATTGCTCATCGCGTTGCGGCGGCTGCGGACCGCGACCTCGGCGAAGTCGCGCTCGGTGGCCTTCTTGGCCGCGATGAGCGCCTGCGCCTGGAGGGCCGCCGACGAGATCGAGTCGAGCCCGAGCGGCTGCACGTAGAACGGGTCGTTCTGGATGTTCATCACGTCGGGGATGGGGCCGAGCGAGCCCTTGCCGAACGCGAAGACGAGCGCCGTGTCGATGTCGCCGTGGAGGAGCCGGACCCAGGCCTCGTAGAGGGCCCAGGCGCCGTCCATCTCCACGTGGCTCTCCTGGATGGGAGGCCAGCACTTCAGGCCGTCGATGGCGGCCACGAAGGAGAAGGGACGGCCGACGAGGTAGTCGGAGCTCCCGGAGCAGACGAAGCCGATGTCGTCCATCGTGAGGCCAGCGGCCTCGAGCGCCTTGGTGACGACGGGCTGGACGAGCTCGGACTCGTCGCTGGGGCCCATTTCGCGCACCGAGGGGAGCTGGGCGGAAGAAACGATCGCGATATCACGCATCGATTTGAACCTTCAGAGATGCATTGCGTAGGAGTCGAACGGCGCGTCGGGCTCTCCGGTCGGCTCGAAGTATTCGATGTTCTCGAGGGTGGTTCCCCACTCCTCGCGCGGTTTCCACTTGGCCCGGACACGCATGCCCATGCGAATCTGCTCGTAGGGGATGCCGCTCACGAGGTGGTAGATGGGCACGTCGGCACCGTCGAGGACGATGGCGCCGAAGACGTACGGCGGCGTGAGCTTCTGGCCCTCGAACGGGATGCGGACGACGGTGAACGTCGTGAGCACGCCCGTATCCGGAAGATCGATGACCTCGTCCTCCGTGGGGAGGCCCGACTCGGGCGTCGCGCCGCGGGGCGGCACGTAGACGCGACCGGTCACGCGGCAACGACCGCCGATGAAGCGGCCCTCCGCGAGGGCGTGGAGGTACTGGGACTGGTGCTCGCCCGGCCGGACGAAGTAGTTGAGGTCGACCGGCGTCTTGATGATCGGCGAGATCGGGTCGAAGCAGACGATGTCGCGGATCGTGCCCGTGGCCTTCTCGGCCCAGCGGACGCGGACGCGCATCCCGACCTTCATCGCCTTCTCCTTGCCGGCGTCGACGGCGTGGACCATCGCGGTGTCCGCGCCGTCGAGCTTGATGAGGGCCCAAGCGAAGGGACGATCGAGCGGATGCGTGGGCCGGGGCTCGTTCACCCAGGTGTACGAGGTGACCGTGCCGGTCGGCCTCAGCTGAACGAACTCGCCGGTGGTCGCGCGCCCCTGCTCGTCGTACTCGGTCGGCGGGAAGAGCACGCGCCCGTCCGCCGCGCGGATGCCCTCGAGCACGCGGTCTCGGAGGCTGTCCAGGAACCGCCCGATGACGGGACCGGTGGAGCGGGTGTACGCGTAGTGCAGCCTGTAGGGGGCGCTGAGACGTTCAGTCATCGCATTCGCTCGGTCGAAATCACTTGGACGGGGGGAGGATCTTCTTGAGCTTCTGGGCGAGGGCGAGGTTGCCCTTCACCTTGAGCTTGCGGGTGAGGTAGGCCTTGGTGCCGTCGAGGTCGCCGTTGGCCATGTCGACGTAGTGCTTGGCGTCCATCGTGTAGGTGACGTTGGGCTTCTCGTGGACGCCCTTCTCGACGGTCATCTGGCCGTTCTCGAACTTCACCCACCAATCGCCGCCGCCCTCGCCGGTCAGGTTGTACTGATAGACGGCGTTGACGTCCTTCGCGGCCTCGGCGACGAACCGCTCGTTGAGCTTCGCGAAGTACTCTTCACAGGTGGACACGGGTGCAACCATCGTCGGCCTCCAAAAAATAGAACGTGTTCTACGGGCGTTCTATTGAGGCTTGGCGCTCGTGTCAAGCGCGGGTTTTCCGCAGCGCGCAGAATCGGCGCGCGATCGTGCCGTAACGCGCAAAAAGTACCCCCCGTACCGAGTTGATCCGTCTCTGGTACGGGGGGCGGGGGGATGTACGTGGAGGCATGGCGACGACCGGAGAGAGAGCCGTCGGCGAGCCGCCACTCTCGTCTCCATTCGAGGCTCATCCCTTCCAACGTCGGGGAGGCACGCTTATTCCGCGGTCGGCTCAGAGACGCGCAAAATCTCGCTCGGGGCGCCGCGCGGGGATGCGCCGCGCGACGGTCGCGGCGATCGTCTTGGCCGGCCGGAGCGTCACCGAGGGCCGGAACCGGAGCTGCTCGGCGCGATCGACCTCGAACCTCACGCGCTGCGCCAGGGTGGCGAGGAGGAGGATCGCCTCGAGCTTGGCGAAGTGGTTGCCGATGCAGATCCTCGCCCCGCCGCCGAAGGGGAAGTACGCGAACTTGGGCAGGCGCTTCTCGAGGCCGTCCTTCCATCGATCGGGGACGAAGCGGTGCGCGTCCTCGAAGAAGCGCTCGCTCCGGTGGACGAGCCACTGGCTGCCGAGGACCTGCGTGCCCTTGGGGATGCGGACGCCGAAGAGCTCTGCGTCGTGGGCCATCTCGCGGCCCATGCACCACACCGTCGGGTAGAGGCGGAGCGTCTCCGTCACGATCCGATCGGCCGCCTGGAGGCGCGGCACGTCGTCGGCCGTCGGCAGCTTCCCGCCGAGGACTTCGTCGAGCTCGCGCTCGAGCTTTCCGCGCTCGAAGGGGTGGCGCGCGAGCAGGTAGAAGGCATTGGCGAGCGTGATGGCCGTGGTCTCGTGCCCCGCGAGGAAGAGGGTGATCGCCTCGTCGCGGAGTTGCCGGCGCGAGAGGCCCTTCCCTCGCTCGTCGCGCGCCTTGAGGAGCGCCGAGAGGAGATCGCCGTGGTCGCGCCCAGAGGCCGTCCGCTCGATGATGATGCGGTCGAGCACGCGGTCGACGACCTGGGTGGCGCGGTCGAGGCGCACGACGTTGGGCGTCTTCCAGGAGTGCGGGAGGCGGAGGTACGCCTCGACGCTCGTGGCGAAGAATTCGGTGATCACCTCGAGGGCGTGGCCCACGTCGGCCGCGTCGCCCGAGACGTCGGCGTCGAAGAGCGTGTCGCCGACGATCTCCAGCGTCACCTCGAACATCGCGCGGTGGAGATCGATGCGCTCGCCCTCGCGGAGGCGCCGCTCGAGCGCCGCGCCACGCGCGACCATCTTCTCGGTGTACGACTTGATCCGCTTGGGCGTGAAGGCGTGCGCCGCGAGCTGGCGGTGGGCGCGCCAGACCTCGCCCTCGCTCGTGAGCAAGCCCTGACCGAGCACGCGGCCGAGCTCGCGCGTGTAGCCGTCCTTCACGAAGTTCCGCTCGCGATCGAGGAGCATCTCGCCGATCTGCTCGGGATCGGTGAGCAGGAGGAAGTCGGCCCCCACCATCGGGACGTGCACGATCTCGCCGAGCCGCTCCCACTGCTCGAGGGAGCGGAGGGGGCTCATGGCGAAGCGCGCCACGTTGAGGAGCCGGCCCGTCTTGGGGCGCGGCAGCGCGTCCATCGGCGTGCTCATCGGAGGGCCTCCATGGGCGCGGCCAAGCGGCGCAGCGCGTCGATCCACCAGCCGGCGAAGAGCTCGAGATCGGCCTCTTCGGCGCTCTCCCAGCGCTGCCCGAGCCAGACGTCCATGCCCTCCATCGCGCCGAACGCCATCTCCACCAGGAGCTCGACGGGGACGTCGTCGCGCACGGCGCCGAGCCGCTGCCCGAAGCGCGCGAGGCCGTCGACCAGCTCGCGGACGACCTCGTAGGCCTCGCGCTCGGCCGGGTGGGTCTTCCCGCCCCGCGCGAGCCGGAAGCACAGCCGTGCGGCCTCCCGCTCCTCGAAGAGGAAGCGCAGGACGCGGCCGTACATCGCCCGGCATTCGTTCCAGAACCCCTCGGCCGTGGTCACGAGCTGCGGGCGACCGACGACCTCCATGATGCGCGCCGTCGAGGTGGCCACGACGGTGCGGTAGAGGTCCTCCTTGTCGGCGAAGTAGTAGTACATCGCGCCCTTGGAGAGCCCGGCGCGCTCGATGATGCGGTTGAAGCTCGCGCCCTCGAAGCCGGCCGAGCCGAACTCGATGGCGGCGGCCTTGAGGATCGCCTCGCGGCGGTCGTCGGGGAGGCGCTCGAATCGCGGAAGGGGCACGTCGTACTCCTTGGTCCGTCCACTCGGTTGGACCAGATGGTCTAAACGTGCCCCGGCGACCCCTCGCGGGTCAACCCCCCGAAGGGCGACTCCCGAAACGAAGAAAGCCCGCGACGGGCGCGGGCTCTCTCGTGGGTGGGGACGCTCAGGCGATCAGAGGCGCTCGATGATGGTGACGTTGGCCTGGCCGCCGCCTTCGCACATCGTCTGGAGTCCCCAGCGGCCGCCGGTGCGCTCGAGCTCGTTGAGCATCGTCGCCATGAGCTTGGTGCCCGTGGCGCCGAGCGGGTGACCGAGGGCGATCGCCCCGCCGTTCGGGTTCACCTTGCTCATGTCGGGCTGGAGCTCCTTCGCCCACGCGAGGACCACGGAGGCGAAGGCCTCGTTGATCTCGATGTGGTCGAAGTCGGTGATCTTCATGCCCGTCTTCTTGAGCGCGTGGCGCGTCGCGGGGATCGGCGCCGTGAGCATCATGATGGGGTCGTCGCCGCGCACCGAGAGGTGGTGGATGCGCGCGCGCGGCTTGAGGTTGTGCTCCTTCACGGCGCGCTCGCTGGCGATGAGGAGGGCCGAGGCGCCGTCCGAGATCTGGCTCGCCACGGCGGCCGTGATGCGGCCGTTGGGCGCGAGCGGCTGGAGCGAGGCCATCTTCTCGAGCGAGGTGTCGGCGCGCGGCCCCTCGTCGGTGGTGAACTCGCCGTAGGGGAGGATCTCGTTGTTGAAGCGGCCCTCGGCGATGGCGCGGAGCGCGCGCTGGTGGCTCTCGAGGGCGAAGCGCTCCATGTCCTCACGCGAGATGTCCCACTTCTGGGCGATCATCTCGGCGCCGACGAACTGGCTGACGATCTCCTTGCCGTAGCGCTCGACCCAGCCCTTGCTGCCGGTGAAGGGATCGGAGATGCCGAGCTCCTTCGCGGCGATCATCGCGAAGGCGATGGGGATCTGCGACATCTGCTGCGTGCCGCCGGCGACGACGAGATCCTGCGTGCCGCTCATCACGCCCTGCGCGGCGAAGTGGACGGCCTGCTGCGAGGAGCCGCACTGACGGTCGATGGTGACGCCCGGCACGGACTCGGGGAGCCCGGCGGCGAGCCAGCAGGTGCGCGCGACGCAGCCCGACTGGTGCCCGACGTTGTCGAGGCAGCCGAAGACGACGTCGTCGATGGCTTCCGGATCGACGCCCGTGCGCTCGAGCAAGCCCTTGATGACGTGTGCGCCCATGTCGGCGGGGTGTTCCTGCGAGAGCGCGCCCTTCCGGCGTCCGATGGGGGTGCGGACCGCGTCGATGATGTAGGCCTCGGCCATTGGTTACCTTCCTGTCGTTCTCTTCGTGAGCGGCGAGATGCGCCCTCAGGCTTCGTTCAAGATTGCACGACCGATGCGGTCGCGATGGAAATCCTCGGTGCCGTAGGCCGCGGCGAGGGCCCACGCGCGCTTCATCCAGAGGTGCAGGTCGTGCTCGATCGTGTAGCCGATCGCGCCGTGCACCTGGAGCGACTGCTTGGCGACGAAGCGCGCGGCCTCGGAGGCGCGGAGCTTCGCGAGCGAGACGTGGAGCGAGCGCTCCGGATCCGCCACCGCCACCGACCACGCGGCGCGATAGGCGAGGGGCTTGGCGAACTCGAGCGCGATGAGGGCGTCGGCGAGGCGATGCTTGACCGCCTGCTGGCTGCCGATGGGGCGCCCGAATTGCACGCGATCCTTCGCGTACTCGACTGCGAGCTCGAGCATCTTGCGCGAGAGGCCGTTGAGGAAGAGCGCGCTGCCGAGGGCCGCGCGATCGAAGACGAGCGCGGCGAGCTCGGCGGCCTCGGCCCCTTCGGCGAGGACGGTCGCGCCCTCGTCCGTGAAGCGAGGCACCGCGATGGAGCGCGTGCGATCGACGGAGACCTGCATCTCGAGCGCGACCTCCTCGCGCGGCGCGAGGTAGAGCTTCTTTCCGTCGTAGCGGAGGAAGACGTCGGCCTGCTCGGCGAAGGCGACGAGCCGCGCGTCGCCGATCGAGATCGAGAGGCGCGCCTCGCCCGCGGCGATCTTCTCGGCCCAAGCCCCGCCGCCGTGCGCCGCGACCACGGGGAGCGCGGCGATGGCCTCGACGATCGGCTCGGGGAGCGCCGCGTACCCGGCCTCCTCGAGCGGGAGCGCGGCGTCGGTCTCGTCGAGCCCGAGCCCGCCCTGCTCCTCGGTGAGGGTCATCCCGAGGACACCCGCCTCGGCGAGCGTGCCGTACGGGGTCTTCGGCGACTTCTTCTCCCAGACGGCGCGCACCACCTCGGGCGTGCACTCGCGCGCGAGGATCTCGCGCACGGTGTCTCGGAGCATGAGCTGATCTTCGGTGAAGCCGAACCGCATGTCTTCACTTCCTGGGCAGACCGAGGACTCGCTCGGCGATGATGTTGCGCTGGATCTCGTTGGTGCCGGCGTAGATCGGGCCCGCGAGCGCGAATTGGAAGCCCTTGAGCCACGACGCGTGATCCTCGGCCGCGGGCGATCCCTCGTCGAGCTCGAGCCGGTCGCCGATCATCGCGAGCGCCGCCTCGTGCGTGCGCACGTCCATCTCGGACCAGTAGACCTTGTTCATCGAGGAGTCGGCGCCGATCTCGCCGCCCTGGCTCATGCGCGTGACCGTGCCGAAGGTGTACCAGCGGTAGGCCTCGGCCGCGGCGTAGGCGTCGATGACCTCCTTGCGGAGCGCGGGATCGCAGGTCTCGCGGTAGCGCTTGTAGAGGTCGACGAGGCGCGAGGCGGTCGCCATGAAGCGCCCCGGGCTACGGAGGCTGAGGCCGCGCTCGGAGCTCGTGGTGGCCATCGCGACCTCCCAGCCCTTGTTCACCTCGCCGAGCACGTCGCGGTCGGGCACGAAGACGTCCTCGAGGAAGACCTCGGCGAAGCCGAGATCGCCGTCGAGGCGGTCGACACCGCGCACCGTCACGCCCTCGCCCTTGAGCGGGAAGAGGAAGTAGGTTAGGCCCTTGTGGCGCTCTTGCGTGGGGTCGGTGCGGAAGAGGCCGAACGCGGAGTCGCAGAAGGCGCCGCGCGTGCACCAGGTCTTCTGACCGGTGAGGCGCCAGCCGCCCTCGACGCGACGGGCCGTGCTCTTGAGGCTCGCGAGGTCGGAGCCCGCGTTGGGCTCGGACCACCCCTGCGCCCAGAGGTGCTCGGCCGCCGCCATGGGGCGGAGGATCCGCTTCTTCTGCTCTTCGGTCCCGAACTCGAAGATCGTGGGCGCGAGGAGGAAGATGCCGTTCTGCGTGACGCGGTTGGGCGCGCCGGCGCGGTAGTACTCCTCCTCGAAGATGAGCCACTCGAAGAGCGAGGCGCCGCGGCCCCCGTACTCCTCCGGCCAGCTCACCACGGCCCAGCGCGCCTCGAAGAGCTTCTTCTCCCACTCGACGTGCAGCGCGAACCCTTCGGCCGTGTCGCCCGAGGGGAGCGGCTCCTTGGGCACGTTGGCCTCGAGCCACGCCCGGCACTCGGCGCGAAACGCCTCTTCTTTTTCGGTAAACCTGAGATCCACGAAAGGTCCCTCTCTGATTCAGTCGTTTTCGAGCCGACGGAGCCGCGCGAGCGTCTCTTCCGCTTCGGACATGATCCGCTCGAGGAGCTCGGCCACGGTGGGGAGCTCGTCGATCACGCCCGCGACCTGGCCGGTGGGGAGGATCCCCGCCTCGAGCTTGCCGTCGACCATGGAGGCCTTGGTGAGCATCGGCGCGTTCGCCGCCATGGCGAGCTGCGACCACGAGAGATCCTGATGCTTGCGCATCGCGAGGCCCTCCACGAGGAGGTTGCGGAAGCTCGTGCCCGTGATGCGGGAGAGCTTGAGCGCGTTCCACGCCGCGCGGAAGAAGCGGACGAGGCCGCTCGAGCGCTCGAGCGCGTCGATCATGCTCGTGCGGATGACGCGCTGCGGGTGGCCGTCGATCGCGCGCGTGACGATGGTGTCGTTGACGGTAGCGCGGAGGTACTCGGCCTTGACGTGCTCGGGCACCTGGCTCTCCTTGGTGAGGAGGAAGCGCGTGCCCATGGCGATGCCGTCGGCGCCGAGCGCGAGCGCGGCGACGAGGCCCTGGCCGCTGTGGAAGCCGCCCGCGGCGAAGACCGGGAGATCGACCGCGCGGCGCACCTCTTGGACGAGGAGCGAGGTGGGGACGTTGCCCGTGTGGCCGCCGCCCTCGTGCCCTTGCGCGATGACGGCGTCGACGCCCCACTCCGCCACCTTCTCGGCGTGACGGCGCGCGCCGATGGTAGGCATGCAGAGGACGCCGTTCTCCTTGAGCTTCTCGATGACCTTGCGGCCGGGTGCCTGCGCGAAGCTCGCGAGCTTCACCTTCTCACGGATGAGGAGGTCGACCCGCTGCATCACGTCGGTCTGGTCGGCGCGGAGGTTCACGCCGAAGGGCTTGTCGGTGCGCTCGCGGACCTTGTGGATGGCCGCCTCGAGCTCCGCGTAGGTCATCGTGGCCGAGGCCAGGATGCCGAAGCCGCCCGCGGCACTCGTGGCGGCCGTGAGGCGCGCGCCCGACACCCAGCCCATGCCGGTCTGGACGATCGGATAGTCGACGCCGAGGAGCTCGGCGCCGCGCGTCCGGAGGCGGGGTCGCTTGGCCGAGCTTGCGTCGCTCACGCGCCGAGCTCCTTGTCGGCGATGCCCTTGGGGTCGAGCGCGCGGATGAGCGCGACCTCGTCGGCCGTCGGCGTGCGGGTCTCGGGCAGGTCCGCGGGGACGATGAGCTCGAAGCCCGTGTTGGCGATCACGTCGTCGAGCTTCACGCCCGGGTGGATCGAGCGGATGCGCATGCGGTGATCGTCCGTCTGGAAGTCGAAGACGCCGAGGTTGGAGACGACCGCGCGGATCTCGTGGCGCGCGCGCGTCACCTCGGGGAGCTTTGCGGCGTTGTCGTAACCGAGGCCGCTCACGACGTCGACCTTGGGGACGAAGACGTGCTTGGTGTGCTTCGGCACCCAGTAGCTCGTGGTGTGCGAGATGGTGTTGCCGGGCGCGCCGCGCGAGCCGAGGAGCTGCACCTTGGGCTTCTGGAAGTCACCGATGCAGCTGATGTTCTGGTTGCCGTACTGGTCGACCTGCGTGGCGCCCATGATCACGTGGCGCTTGCCCCACCAGAGGGTGTCGAAGACCTTGCGGAAGGGCATCCAGCCCTCGACGACCTGATCCGGATCCGGCACGCCGTAGGGCGCGACGTTGGCGATGATCTTGTTGAAGCCGTCGGTGAGCACGAGCTCGGGCGCGAAGGTCTTCTTGGCGAGGCGCGCGGCCACCGCCGGGACGGGCGCCATCGGGCTCACCATGATCTCGCCGTCGTTCCGGAAGAGATCGGCCACGGCGGCGATGCACACATCGCTGAGTCGAACGTCGCTCATTTGGAAACCGCCTTCTGGTACTCGTCCTCGGAGACGTCGAGATAGCGCGCGCGGAAGGCTTCCCACGCCGCCTCGTCCTTGGCCGTCGCCGCGTATTCCTTCTGGAAGGCCTCGTCGCGGCCATAGTCGGGCGGGCACTCGGTGAAGTGCGCGCCGTTCTTCGCGTGCGCGACGGCCGTGATCATCATGCGATCGATGAGCAGGCTCTGGAGCGGCGCGCCCTCGAGGAGCTTCTCGGTGGGGACGATCTCCTCGGCGCTGAGATAGGCCTTGTCGGCCGCCATGCAGAAGAGGTCGTCGAAATAGGGATCGGGGCCGGTGACCTGGCCGTTGCCCGCCGCGTCGGCGCGGTTCACGTGGACGAAGGCGGCGTCGAGGCGGAGCGCCGGCATCGCCACGAGGGTCTCTCCGTCGGCGTAGGGGGAGGTGACGGTCTTGAGCTCGGGGTTGGTGTCCATGATGGACGTGCCGAGGCCCGCGCGCGTCGGGAGGAAGGGGAGACGCCACGCGGCCGCGCGGAGGCCGAGCTGGAACATGCCCTCGTCGAGCTCCATGACCTCGATGGTGCCGTTCTGGCGCGCGGCGCGGAAATGCGGCTCGAGGGGGATCGAGTCGAGGCTCACGAAGCCGTAGACGACCTTCTTGACCTGCCCCGTGCGCACGAGGATGCCCACGTCGGGGCCGCCGTAGGTGACGAGGGTGAGGTCCTTCACGCCGGAGCGGACGATCGCCCGCACGAAGGCCATGGGTTTGCGACGCGAGCCCCAGCCCCCGATGCCGATGGTCATGCCATCGCGGAGCGTGCTCGCGATCTCGTCGACGGTCTTTCGTTTATCGATCACTTCTTGGTCCCCGCGTCCGCGTCGACGTCACGCTTCTCGACGAAGGCGTTGCGCGCCTCGTCGGCCACACCCGCGAGGTTGAGCTCGAAGGTGAAGCCCTGCTCGGTGCGATACGAGCGGTTCACGTCGACGGGATCGATCTGGTTGAGACATTCCTTGGCCGTGCGCACGACGCGGCCGATCTTCTTCTTGAACGTCGCGGCCACCTCGAGGGCGCGCTCGCGGAGGCGCTCGGGCTCGACGACGTCGTAGACGGATCCGAACGCGTGGAGCTCCTCGGCCGTCGCGTTCTCGCAGGTGAGCACCATCGCGCGCATCTTGAGCGGCGGGACGAGCCGGGCGAGGTGCGTGGCCGCGCCGAGCGCGCCGCGGTCGACCTCGGGGAGGCCGAACTTCGCGCCCTTGGCCGCGATGAGGATGTCGCTGTTGCCCGCGAGGCCGATGCCGCCGCCGACGCAGAAGCCGTGCACCGC
>JAAYBZ010000088.1 GCA_012744445.1 Myxococcales bacterium
ACGAGGAAGGCGCGGAGCGCGCCGGGGCCGAAGCGCTCGCTGAGGAAGGTCGCGGCCTCGGCCGACACCGCGTAGGCCACGACGAGCTCCTCCATGCTCCTCGCCTCGAAGAAGAGCGCGTCGAAGTTCTCGAAGCTCGGGATGCGCCCCGACGCGAGCATCGCGAAGACCTCGTGATCGAGCGCGCGCACGAAGCCGTGCGGCGCGCGCTCGGCCTCGTGCTCGGCGAGGCCTTCGGTGAACCAGCGCGGCACGCGGTGCTTGCTGAGCTGGAGGTGGAAGACGTGCGCGAGCTCGTGCCAGAGGATCTGCCCCCAGTTGTAGGGGCCGGCCTTGGGCGAGACGGCCGTGACGACGTGCCCGAAGCACACGCCCTGGAGCCCGAGCCCCGGGAGGCCCGAGGTGCGCACGGCGAAATCATCGGCGTCGGCGTAGAGCTCGAACTGGATCGGACGCTTCGGCTCGAAGCGATACCGCGCGGCCATGGCGCGGTAGGCCTCGTCGAGGAGCTTCGGCACGTGCCGCTCGAGCATCGGGCGCTCGCTCGTGTGCATGCGGAGCGTGAAGGGCTTCTTCTCGAAGGTCTGGTATTCGCGCTCGATCGTGCGGTCGTAGAGCTCGAGCAGGTTGTAGACGCGGACGTCGAAGGGATCGCGGCGGAAGGCCGCCTCGAGATCGCGCCGCCCCTCGGCTTCGCGCGCGAGGCGGAGGAGGTTCACTCCACGCCGCGAGAGCGCGCGCGGATCGTTCGGCGACCGGAGGAGCGCGCGCTCGGCGAGCGCCACGCCCTCGGCGTAGCGATGCCCGTACTCGGCGAACTCGGCGATGCGCTCGTAGAACGCGCCGTACGACGGATGGAGCGCGAGCACGCGGCGCTCGAGATCGCGGAGCTCGGCCTCGCGATCGAGCGACCACTCGAGCGCGGCCAACGTGGAGAGCGCGCCCAGATCGTTCGGGTTCACGGCGAGCGCGAGCTCGAGCTCACGGCGCGCGTCGGCGAATTTGCGGTGCCGGAGGGCGAGCCCCGCGAGGTAGACGCGCGCGCCCACGTGCGAAGGGTTCACCGCGAGAGCCTTCTCGAGCGTCTCGTGCACGAGCCCCGTCGGCGCGCCGAGCTCGAAGCGCACCTCCGCGAGGAGGACGAGCGCGTCGGGATGCGACGGATCGCGCCGGAGGAGGAGCTCGAGCGAGCGCTTCGCCTCGTCGGGGGCGTGCGCGTCGAGGAAGAGCCTCGCCCAGGCGAGCTCGAGCTCTTCGTGCCCGGCGCCGCGCCGCCCCGCCTCGCGAAAGGCGTCGTTGGCGTCCTTCGGGCTCCCGAGCGCCTTCGCCGCGCGGCCGACCGCGACGAGAGCGACGACGTCGTCCGGCGCGATCGCGTCGTCGTTGTAGGCCTCGATCGCGCGCATCAGGTGACCGCGCGCCTCGTGCGCGCGGCCGCGTGAGAGGAGCGCCTCGCCGAGGTCCACGGAGACGGCGAGCGAAGGCGAGCGCACGAGGAAGTCCGTGAGCACGTCGATGGCCTCCTCGACCCGGCCGCGCGCGAGGTGGGCCCTCGCCATCGCGCGGACCGTGGCCTCGTCGGGCTCGCGGTCCGCGTAGCGCGCGAGGGCTTCGTCGTACCGCCCCTCTCGGAGGAGCCGCGCGGCCTCGTCGATCGGCGCCGCATCGGGCGCCTCGCCTTCGGACGGCGCATCGGGCACGACGGCCGCTCTCTCGGCGCTCGGCGGGCGCTCGATGGCCGGCTCGACGGGCGCGCCTGCCCCACAGCCCGCGAGGGCGAGCGCGAGGCCCGCGGCGAGGAGTCGCACGACGCTCACGGCCCTCCGTCGCCGCGGCCTTCTTCGTCGGCCGAAGGAGGAGGCAGGACGGTCGTCGTGCCCACCTCGGCCTCGGCGCTCGGTCGGATGCGGATCGGGCGCACCAGGTAAGGGCGCTCGGAGCGGAGCTTCTCCTGCTGCCGATGCCGGAGCTCGCGGGCGAGCTCGTAGAGCCGCACCTGGCTGCGGATGGGCTCCTCGCCCTCCTTGGGGGTGACCAGCTCGTAACTGCCGTCGGGCTTCATCTGCCGCGCCTTCTGGTTGTCGCGGAGCGCGAGGCCGAGGACCTCGTCGTAGATGCGCTCCTTGATGGCCGGATCCTCGATGGGGACCATCACCTCGATGCGGCGGTGGAAGTTGCGCGGCATCCAGTCGGCGCTCGCGATGTAGAGCCGCTCCTCGCCGCCCGCGTAGAAGTAATACACGCGGCTGTGCTCGAGGAAGCGGTCGACGATGCTCCGCACACGGATCCGCTCGCTGAGCCCCGGCACGCCCGGGCGGAGGCAGCAGATCCCGCGGATGATGAGGTCGATCTCCACGCCCGCCTGGCTCGCGCGGTAGAGCGCGCGGATCACGTCCTGATCCACGAGCGCGTTCATCTTGGCGATGATGCGCGCGGGCCTGCCGCGTCGCGCGTTCTCGGTCTCGCGCGCGATGTAGCCGAGGATCGACTCCTGGAAGCCGAGCGGCGCGACCACGAGCTTCTTCCAAGTGCGCGGCGCCGTGCAGGAGGTGAGGAGGTTGAGGAGCGAGGTCGCGTCCTCGCCGAATTCCGGGCGCGCCGTGAAGAGGCTGAGATCGGTGTAGATGCGGGCGGTGTTGGGGTTGTAGTTGCCCGTGCCGTAGTGGACGTACCGCACGAGCGACTTCCCCTCGCGTCGCACGATGAGGGTGACCTTGCAGTGCGTCTTGAGCCCCACGAGGCCGTAGACGACGTGGACGCCCGCCTCCTCGAGCTTGCGCGCCCAGTGAATGTTGTTCTCCTCGTCGAAGCGCGCCTTGATCTCGACGAGCGCCGCCACCTGCTTTCCTTGATCGGCGGCGCGGATGAGGGCTTTGACGATGGGGCTGTCCGCGCTCGTGCGGTAGAGCGTCTGCTTGATGGCGAGGACGTCGGGATCCGTGACGGCCTGCTCGATGAAGTTCACCACCGGATCGAAGCTCTCGTAGGGGTGGTGGAGCAGGATGTCGCCGCGCGAGATCGCCTCGAAGATCGTGCCGTCGCGCGGGAAGATGATGGGCGAGACGGGCTGGAAGGGCGGATCGCTCAGATCGGGGCGCTGCGCGAGCGGCTTGCCGAGCCCCATCAGCTGATGGATGGCCTGCGGGCCGACCATCTTCCCGACGAATTTCGGATCGACGCCCGTGGCCTTCTCGAGCATCGCGATGGCTTCGCGCGGGCATTGGGCGTCGACCGTCATCGCGACGACGCGCCCGCGGTCCCGACGGCGGACCTCTTCTTTGATGGTCTCGAGGAGGTCCTCGGCTTCTTCCTCGTCGATGGAGAGGTCGAAGTTGCGGATGACGCGGAAGGGCCAGGCGCCGAGGCATTCGAAGCCGCTGAAGAGCTTGCCCGCGTGCTCGGCGATGATGTCCTCGAGGAGGACGAAGGTGGCCACCTCGCCCGGACCGCTCACGGAGACGAGGCGCGGGAGCACGCTCGGCACCTGGAGCACGGCGAAGGCCGTCTCGCCCCGACGCGTCGCGAGCATCACGACGAGGTTGAGGCTCTTGTTGGGCACGTGAGGGAACGGGTGCCCGGGGTCGATCGCGAGCGGCGTGAGGATCGGATAGACCTGCTCGAAGAAGTAGTTGGAGAGGCGCGCACGCTCGGCGCTCGAGAGGGCCGAGGGATGCACCAGCGCCACGCCCTCGGCGCGGAGCGCGGGGAGGACCTCCTCGGTGACGACGCGACAGAGGTCCTCGAGCATCCGCGCGGTGCGCGCCGCGATGGCCTCGAGCTGCTCGCTCGCGCTCATCCCGTCGGGCGGGACCTCGCGCACGTGCTCATCGCGCTGCTCCACGAGCCCGGCCACCCGCACCATGAAGAACTCGTCGAGGTTGGTCCGCGTGATGGCGAGGAACTTGAGCCGTTCCAGCAGCGGAACGCGGGGATCGCGCGCCTCGTCGAGCACCCGTTGGTTGAACTCGAGCCAGGAGAGCTCGCGGTTGATGAAGTGCTCGGCGCGCGGTTCGACGACTGGCGACGGCGCCTCGGGCTTCGACGTACGCTCCACGCTCCCTTCCTGATCCCAGCTGCGGCCCGTCACCATATCCTTCAATGTATACGAGATCCCCCGAAGGCGGCCCATGCGCCGTACGGGGGGCGGAAGGGAGCCATGAAACCGTTCGGAATCCTCAAGCTGGGCGACTACCCGGGGCCCTCGCCGGTGCGCGAGGGCGACTACGAGGATTGGTTCATCGCCTCGATGGGCCTCTCGGAGGAAGAGGTCGTGATCTTCGACCCTCGGCGCGGCGATCCCTTCCCCGACCCCCTTTCGCTCCAGGCGCTCGTGGTCTCCGGCTCGAACTCGATGGTCTCCGACCACGCCGACTGGAGCCTCGCGAGCGAAGACTTCCTGCGGCGCGTCCATGCGGCGGGCGTGCCGATCCTCGGCATCTGCTATGGCCATCAGCTCCTCGCCGAGGCCCTGGGCGGCAAGGTGGGCCTGAACCCCAGGGGGCGCGAGATGGGGACGATCGAGGTGCGGTTCGACGAAGCCGCCGAGAGCGATCCGCTCTTCGCCGGCATCGGCGAGGTGCTCGAGGTGCAGTCCATGCACTCCGAGACGGTGCTCGAGCTGCCCGAGGGCGCGGTGGTCCTCGCGAGGAGCGAGGGCGACGACTACCAGGCCCTCCGCCACGGCGAGCGGGCCTGGTCCGTGCAGTTCCACCCCGAGCTCAAGGCACCCGAGGTGTCCAAGGTCGCGCGCGATCGCGCCGCGGCCATCCGCGCCGAGGGCCTCGATCCCGAAGCGATCGCCGCGTCCACGCGGGAGACGCCCGAGGCCGAGCTCATCCTCGCGCGCTTCGCCCGGCTCGCCCGCGGCTGAGCACGGCGAGGACCGCGCTCAGCGGGCGCGCTTAGCCTCGAGGGCCGCCTTCACGAAGGAGCTGAAGAGCGGGTGCGGCGCCGTGGGCTTGCTCTTGAACTCCGGGTGGAACTGGCACGCGATGAAGTAGGGGTGCCCCGGGAGCTCGACCATCTCGACGAGCCGGCCGTCGGGCGAGAGGCCGCTCAGCACGAGGCCGTGCTGCTCGAGCGTCTCGCGGTAGGCGTTGTTCACCTCGAAGCGGTGGCGGTGACGCTCGTGGATCTCGCGCGTGCCGTAGATCGACTCGGCGAGCGAGCCCGCCTTGAGGGTGCACGGATACGAGCCGAGCCGCATCGTCGCGCCCTTGTCGGTGATGCCGCGCTGGTCGGGCATGATGTCGACGAGGAGGTGGCGCGCCTTGGGATCGAACTCGGCGCTGTTTGCGCCCTCGAGCCCGCAGACGTCGCGCGCGTACTCGACCACGGCCATCTGCATGCCGAGGCAGATACCGAAGAAGGGCACCTTGTTCTCGCGCGCCCAGCGGATCGCGGCGATCTTGCCCTCGCAGCCGCGATCGCCGAAGCCGCCCGGGACGAGGAGGGCGTCGTGCGGCGCGAGCGTCGCGGCGACGTCGGCGCGCTCGAGCTCCTCGCTGTCGATGTAGGTGAGCTCGACCTTCACGTCGTTGGCGATGCCGCCGTGGACGAGGGCCTCGTGGAGGCTCTTGTAGCTGTCGCGGAGGTGGACGTACTTGCCCACGACGGCGATGGAGATGGTCTCCTTGCCGGGGTCGAGCACCTTCTCGGAGACGCGGCGCCACGCGCGGAGGTCGGGCTCGCGCGCCCAGATGTTGAGGCGCTCGGTGATGCGCGCGTCGAGGCCCTGCTCGTGGAGGACGAGCGGGAGCGCGTAGATGGTAGGGACGTCGGGCGCGGCGATGACCGCGTTCTCCGGCACGTTGCAGAAGTGCGCGATCTTGCGCTTCACCGACTGCGGGAGCTCGCGATCGTCCACGCGGCAGATGAGGATCTCGGGCTGGATGCCGAGGCCGAGGAGCTCCTTGACGGAGTGCTGGGTGGGCTTGGTCTTGAGCTCACCGGCGGCCGCGATGTGCGGCACGAGGGTGACGTGCACGCTCACGGCGTTCTGCGGGCCCGCCTCGACCTTCATCTGACGGACGGCCTCGAGGAAGGGGAGCGACTCGATGTCGCCGACGGTGCCGCCGATCTCGACGATGGCGACGTCGACCTTCTTGGCCGCCTCGCGGACGCGCTCCTTGATCTCGTCGGTGATGTGCGGGATGACCTGGATGGTCGCCCCGAGGTACTCACCGCGCCGCTCCTTCGAGATGACGGCGTCGTAGATCCGCCCGGTGGTGAAGTTGTTCGCCCGGCTCATCTGCGAGCTGGTGAAGCGCTCGTAGTGGCCGAGGTCGAGATCCGTCTCGGCGCCGTCGTCCGTGACGAAGACCTCGCCGTGCTGATACGGCGACATCGTGCCGGGGTCGACGTTGATGTACGGGTCGAGCTTGATGTTGGTCACGCGGAGACCGCGCGCCTCCATGAGCGCGCCGATCGACGCCGCCGCCAGGCCCTTCCCGATGGAGCTCACGACTCCGCCGGTGACGAAGATGTATTTCGTGGGTCTCGAGTTCATGATTGCCTCGGCACGACGACGCACCACCGTAAACGCGGAAAAGCCCCACTTGGTTGGGGCTTTTCAGGGACTTCTGCACCCTTCGGCGAAAACCATCGGGCGCGGCTTTCGGCCGGATCTCGCCCGACTCTAGGAGCGGCCCATGTGGGTGTCAACGCGCCCCGCGAAGAGGAGCGCGCACGGCCGAGCCGCGGCGTGATTTTTACGACGTTTTTCGCCGGACGGGGGAAGCCTCGCGGGCGTCCGACGGCGATCGCGCGGCCTCCCTCGGGAAGGACCGGGCGCGATCCTGGGTACGAGAGCCATGTATGGAGAGCGTCGCCGTCGTCGGATCGGGGCCCTCGGCCGCGCACTGGGTCAGGCTCTGCTTGGCAGCCGGTTTCGAGGTCCTTTTCGTCAGGAAGAAGGGGCCCATCTCGCGGGTCTTCGAGGCGCTCTCGCGGCTCCACGGCCCCGACCTGGTCCTCGTGGTCGGGGAGGAGACCACGTCGAGCTGGATCGCCGCGCTCGAGTCGCGGATGAGCCCCGGAGCCGTGCTCGCCACGACCTTCCTCGCGCCGCCGTGGATGGTCGCCTGCTCGTCTCGTCCCGATCAGTTCATCTCGATCGTAGAGGAGCGAGGCCAATTGCGGCCGTATCCCCACCCGCACACCGCGATCGGAGTGACGATGGCCACCTCGCTCTTCCTCGAGCGCCTCACGGGCTCCATCGGCCACTCGGCAACGCCGCGTCGCCGGGCGAGCGGGCAATCACCCGAGCCGGTGCTTCCGCGCTGAGGTAACCGGCCACGGCGGAGGCGGGGGGGTCCATTTCGTCCCGGATCCGGATAGCCTCCGGCCGTGCCCGAATCGACGAACTCCCCCCAGACGAACGGATTCTTCGGCGTGGTCCGCCGGCTCGACGACGCGCTCTACGCCGTCGAAGCCGCGGTGGTCACCGTCTTCGTCTCGCTGATGACCGTGATGGTCTCGGCGGACGTGCTCCAGCGGCGCATCGCCGATCCCAAGAGCAAGATCGGCGCGCTCCTCACGCGGATGCTCGGGATCGACGACCCCGCGACCGCGCATTTCTTCGAAGAGGGCGGCGGCGGCACGATCCTCGCGGGCGTCGTCCTGCTCTTCCTCATCGTCTTCGGCTTCTACAGCGCCGAGGCCGGACGCGCGCGGCGCGGCGAGACCTTCGACCGGAACCGCGTCGTCGTGGGATCGGCGCTCGGCGTGATCGCGGCGGGCGCCCTCGCCTACCTCGTCGGCAACCCCGAGATCGAGTCGCGCGTCCTCTTCACGGTGATCTTCGTCCTCGCCGGGCTCGGCTACGCGGCGCTCCTCGTGCGCCGCAAGCCCGCGTACTGGGGGCTCCGCCTCGCCGCCTCCCTCGTCGCCACGGCCGCGCTCGTCGCCTTCGCGATCCGGTTCATCCCCGAGGGTTACACCTGGTCGAAGAAGGTCTCGCTGCTCCTCCTGATGTGGGTGGCCTTCCTCGGCGCGTCGATGTGCGCGCACGACGGGAAGCACCTCCGGCTCGAGGCCCTCGCCCGCGCCGTGCCCGAATCGATCGCACCCTACGTCGAGGCGCTCGGCGCGCTCCTCACCGTCCTCCTCTGCGCCTTCTTCGCGTGGCTCGTGGGCGTCGAGATCTTCGCGCCCGACACGGGCCTCCGCGCCATGGGTGAGCTCGTGGAGATGACGGAGATCCCCGCGTGGATCCGCATCTTCAGCGCGGTCGTCGGCTTCTCCATCCTCGCCGTCCGTTACCTCGGCGTGGCCGGGAGCGCGCTCTCGGGCGGCACCTACGGCAAGCCCAAGTCCGAGCTCGATGAAGTCCTCGAGTCGATGGACGCGGAGGTGCAGCCGTGAACCGCCGCTGGATCACCTTCGGGATCGTCGCGCTCGTCATCGCCCTCCTGCCGCTCCTCGGCCCGGGCGGCGTGGTGGCCTCCATCGTCCTCGGATCGGCGCTCCTCGGCGCGCCACTCTTCGTGCTCCTCGGCACGCTGGCGCTCGCGTCGTTCTACTTCCTCACCGAGGGGTACGACTCGATCGAGGCCTACCAGGGCATCGTCGTCCGCTTCGGCGACCTCGGCGAGAAGGAGCCGCTCCTCGCGATCATCTTCTTCATGCTGAGCGGGACGATCATGGCGCGCGGCGAGATCAGCCGACGCCTCGTCGAATTCTCGCGCGCCATCGTGGGCTGGATGCCCGGCGGCCTCGCGGTGAGCGGCGTGCTCGCGTGCATGCTCTTCGCGTCGATCAGCGGCTCGAGCCCCGCGACGGTCGTCGCCATCGGCGGCATGCTCGCGCCGACGCTCATCAAGCAGGGCTACTCCGAGCGCTTCACCCACGGCCTGCTCATGTCGGCCGGCTCGCTCGGCATCCTGATCCCGCC
>JAAYBZ010000089.1 GCA_012744445.1 Myxococcales bacterium
CGTTCAGCCGAGCCCCGACGGGCTCGCGCAGGCGTTCATCATCGGTGAGGCGTTCCTCGACGGCGCTCCGTCCGCGCTCGTGCTCGGCGACAACATCTTCTACGGCGAGCACCTCCCTGAGGTCTTCCGCCGCGCGGCCGGCCGTGAGCACGGCGCCACGATCTTCGGCTATTGGGTGAAGCACCCCGAGGCCTACGGCGTCGCCGAGTTCGACGAGGACGGCAGGGTGATCGGGCTCGAGGAGAAGCCCAAGCAGCCCAAGAGCAATTACGCGGTCGCCGGGCTCTACTTCTACGACGAGCGCGCGCCCGAATTCGCGCGTCGGCTCCGCCCCTCCTCGCGAGGTGAGCTCGAGATCACGGATCTCAACCGCGTCTACCTCGAGGAGGGCTCGCTCCACATGGAGATCTTCGGCCGCGGGGTCGCGTGGCTCGACACGGGACGCCCCGACCACCTCCTCCAAGCCGCCTCGTTCATCCAGACCATCCAAGAGCGCCAGGGACTCCAGGTCGCATGTCCCGAGGAGATCGCCTACCGCAACGGGTGGATCGACTCGGTCCAGCTCCTCGAGCTCGCCGCGGCCCTCCACAAGACGAGCTACGGCGAGTACCTCCGCAACGTCGCGGCCGAGCTCCACTGAACAGAGCTACGGCGAGTACCTCCGCAACGTCGCGACCGGGCTCCGCCGAGCGCCGGTCTCTCCGTCGCGACACGCGGCGCGCCGCGCGGCATCGCGTGACCCTCCGCGGGTCGTCCCATCAGGCCGGCACCAGGGCCGCGGACCGCCTCGCACGCCGGACCCGCACCGGCACCTTCACGCGGGCCCCGAGCGCCGCGAGCTGCCCGAGCATCGCCCCCGCGAAGGTGAACGCGAGCGGGTGGAACGCGCCGTTCGGGAGGAGATCGATCGCGCCGATGGCGAGCAACACCGCGAGCGCCGCGATGGAACGTCGATGCTCCTTGCGCGCACGCGCGGCCGCGAAGACGCTCGCGATGAGCGGGAGCACGAGCATCCCGAACATCCAGACGAGCCCGAGGAGACCGCGATCGCCGAACTGGATGATCCACGCGCCGTCACGCACGGTGATCCGCCGCCCGCTGAAGGTGTCGTAGACGTTCGCGCGCCCGAACTCCCCCCAGCCCACGATCGGCCGCATCTTCACCCGCTCGAGGAGCATCTCCTCGTTGAGGAAGCGGAACTCGAGGCTCTGCGCGCGTTCTTCGTCGGCCTGTGCGCGAGCGTTCTCGACGAACTTCTCGGTCGGGAACGTGTCGTGCCAACGTTGGTACGGGAACGAGAGCACGAAGAGCCCGGCCACGAGCGCGACGACGAGCTGCAGGCGCGCCGGGACGAACAGGAGCAGCGCGATCCCCACCATCGTGTAGAGCGCCGCACCAAGGCTCCCGAAAGCGAACGTGATCATCGCGAGAAAGGGCGCGACCCAGAGCCCCACCACGCGCCGCCCGTTCGGCTTCCGTTCGCGGCGGAGCGCGATCGCCGCCAGCGTCGCCGCGAAGAAGTAGAGCACGAAGGCGAGCCCGTGCCGCGTGAACCCGAGCGGCCGATACCCTCCGGCGCGCACCACCTGGTCCCACGAGTCGATGGGGATGAACCCATAGAACCAGTTGTGGAGCTGGGGGCTCATCCGCATCTCGAAGAGCGCGATGGGGCTCACCCACAGCGCCGCCTTCACGAGCCCG
Organism: Myxococcales bacterium; assembly: GCA_012744445.1. Taxonomy (GTDB): domain Bacteria; phylum Myxococcota_A; class Polyangia; order Polyangiales; family Houyiibacteriaceae; genus JAAYBZ01. The sequence goes on from JAAYBZ010000089.1 coordinate 1,702, forward strand.
CGGAAGAGCTCGTTCAGATCCTCCCGCGTGCGATAGAGCACGCGCGCGAGGTAGAAGGGAACGAAGAAGACGAAGACGTCGCCCAGGGCCATCTGGAAGCCGTCGTACGCCGTGATGCCGGGGAGGAGCGTAGCGCCCCAACGGAGCGCGTCGCCGTTCGACGCCCCCGTGATCGTCCCGCACGCGAGGATCGTCGCGAGGACGAGAGAGGAGAACGCGTCGAGACGGAAGCGCCCGCGCAGCCGAGGTCGATGGAAGGAGACGAGCCCGAGGAGGACCCAGAGCGGCACGATCGAGTTCTTTCCGAACTCGGGCAGTCCGGGGATCTTCCAGAAGGTCTGCTCCGGCAGGAGCAAGAAGCCCGCGAAGAACACGCTCGTCGCCGTCCGGACGGGGTTCCTCGTGCGCGAGAGCGCGATCAACGAGACGATCGGCCAGAGGAGCAGGACGAGCTTCGCGAAACCGTTGGGACCTTCACCCACCGTACGCCTCCATGCTCATCCGACCGCCCAGAACTCCGCGACCTCACCCACGCGATCGGGCCCGTTCTGATAATGCGGCGGCACGTTCACCACGACGAGGCCGACGCCGTGATCCCGGCCGAGCCTGCGCTTGAGCCCGAGGAGATCCGTCGCCGAGACCGCACCCGAGGAGACGACGACGAGCACGCGGTCGACGAGTCGGGCAGCGCGCCGCAGCGAGGGACCTCGGCTCTCACCGCCCCAGTGCACGGCCCGGAGGCGCGCCGACGATCGTTTTTCGATCGCCGTGCCTTCGCGGAGGGAGAGCTCGCTCCCCCCGCCTCGCTCCTCCGTCACCTCCTCGTCCTTCGTGTCGGCCAACCAATCGGCGCCGAGCCGCGCGGCGATCGTCTCCGAGAGCGCTGCGTCCCACGCCGACGCCCCTACCACCAGGACCTCGCCGCGCGCGCGCGGGACGAAGTCGTCGAGCCCCTCGATCAGCTCCTCGAGGCACCCCGGCTCGTTGGGCCACGAGGTCGCGCCGATCACCGGCGCGTCGGCCCAATAGGCGAGCTCGGCCGGCGTCTCCACGCGGAACCCGCGGAGCTCGCGCACGAGCACCACGAGGACGGCGAGCAGCGTGACGAGGATCGGGACGAGGACGGTCGCGATCACGCGGAACTTGTTCGGATTGGCCGCGTGCGGAAGGTGCGCCGGTTTGATGATCATGAAGCCGGACTCGGGCTCCAGGATCGCGGCCGCGACCCGTGCTCGCTCGCCCTCGAGGCGGTTCTCGAGCTCACGCTGGACGTTGAGGTTGGCGAGGAGCACGAGGGCCTGGCCCTCGACGGCGCTGAACGACGCGATCTTCTCCTCGGCCATCTCCGCGTGACGCTTGAGCCCCTCCGCCCGTCCGCGCGCGGCGGCCAGCGCGCTCTCGGCCTCGGCGAGCGCCACCGCCACGGTCGAGCGCTCCGCGTTCGGCCCGAGGATCTGCGTCGAGACGGTCTTCGCGCGTCCATCGTTCAGGCGGAGGCGGAGCATCTGCGCCTGCCGACGCAGCGCTTGCACCTCCGGGTGCGCCGGCGTGAGGCGCGACTCCTTCGCCGCGAGCTCGGCCTCGAGATCGGCGAGGCGCGTGGCCTCCGGCGCGGCTTCCTGCTGCTGCGAGACCATCAACCGCGGCATGCGATCGAGCTCCCGCCGCAAGGTCTTCACGCGGTTCTCGAGCGAGGTCGCCTCGTTGGCGGCGAGGATGGCCTCCGTGCGGAGCTGCGCGGCGGCGACGATCCGCCCCTGCTCGCTCTCGATCGAGTCGAAGCCGTGCTCCTTGCGGAAGTTGTCCCACGCGATGCGTGCGCGTTGATGCGCGAGGCGCGCGATCGCGAGCTGCTCGTCGAGGCGTCGGTGCGCGTCGTCGAGGCGCGCGCGGAGCTGTTCGGTCTGGTAGTCGAGGAACGCCTTCGCCAGCACGTCGCCGAACTTCCGCGCGGCCTCCGGGCTCCCCGCCGTGACCTCGGCCCGGATCGCGCCCGACTGCGGATCGGCCGTCATCACGATCGACTTGCGGATCGCCTCGAGCGATGCCGGGACCTCGTCACCGAGCTGACGACGGACCTCCATGAGCACCGGCTCGGCGTAGAGCCCGTCCGCGTAGGCGTTCACCGACCCGTAGTTCGGCGCCGGGAGACCGGGCATCGCCGGGAGGCCGTCGAAACGGATCGTCACGGTCGACGTGTAGCTCGACGGATAGAGCGCCGGCCCCGCGATCACGCCGAGGAACGCTCCGGTGAGCGCCGCGGCGAGGATGAGGTGCCGCGCGCGGAAGAGCGCCCGTAGGATCCGCTGGAGATCGACCGGCGTGCCCGGCCTCTTGCGGAGTTCGTCCTCGTCTCGCTCGAGATGGCTCGTCTCTAGATCTCTCGATTTCATCAAGCCCCCGTCGTGCCGATATACGTCGGAGGCGCCCCACACTCCCTGGCAAGGTACGACGAAAAGGCGCCCCCACCGTCGGGGCCTTCTTCTCACCAAACACGGCGGGTAGGTCCGTCTCCTCGATGCGTATCCCGAACTAGGCCCTGCGCAGTTGCGACGGGGGTCTCACGGGAGAACGGGCAAGTGACGGATGAACGCGGCGACGAGCTCGGCGGCGGTACCGAAATTGCCATCGTCGGCATGGCCCTGCGGGTGCCGGGCGCGAAGAACGTCGAGGAGTTCTGGGAGAACCTCAAGGCGGGGCGCGAGTCGATCAGGACGGCGAGCGACGAGGAGCTCCTCGCTTCCGGCGAGTCCAAGGCTCGCCTCGAGAAGCCCAATTACGTGAGGGCGTTCGCGCCACTCGACGGGATGGAGGAATTCGATCCCGAGTTCTTCGGCCTCAGCCAGAAAGAGGCCGCGATCATGGATCCGCAGCACCGGCACTTCCTCGAGTGCGCCTGGGAGGCCTTCGAAGACGCCGGGATCGTCCCCTCACGCTTCGATGGCCCAGTCGGCGTCTACGCCGGCTGCGGTATGGGCAGCTATTTCTACTTCCACCTCTGCTCGCACCGCGACCTCCGCGAGAACGTCGGCACCTTCCTCCTCCGTCACACGGGCAACGACAAGGACTTCCTCGCCACGCGTGCGAGCTACGTCTTCAATCTCCGCGGGCCGAGCGTGAACGTGCAGACGGCCTGCTCCACCTCGCTCGTCGCCGTGCACATGGCGTGTCAGAGCCTCCTCTCCGGAGAGAGCGATCTCGCGATCGCCGGCGGATGCACGATCGAGCTGCCCCACCGCCGCGGCTACCTCTACCAACCCGGCGAGATCCTCTCGCCCGACGGACACTGCCGCGCGTTCGACGCCGACGCCGCGGGTACCGTCTTCGGCAGCGGCGTCGGCGTGGTCGTGCTCCGCCGCCTCGCCGACGCGATCGCCGCCGGCGATCCGATCCACGCGGTGATCAAGGGCACCGCCGTGAACAACGACGGCGCCTCCAAATCCGGTTATCTCGCGCCGAGCGTCGACGGACAGGCCGCCGCGATCGTCGAGGCGCAGACCATCGCCGGCGTCGACGCGCGTTCCATCGGCTACGTCGAATGCCATGGCACGGGTACGCCCCTCGGCGATCCCATCGAGATCGAGGCGCTCACACACGCCTTCCGCACCTCGACGGACGAGCGTGGCTTCTGCCGCGTGGGCTCCGTGAAGTCGAACATCGGGCACCTCGACACCGCGGCCGGCGTCGTCGGTCTCATCAAGGCCGCGCTCGTCGTGCGCGACGGGATCGTCCCCGCCTCCCTCCATTATCGGGCGCCGAACCCCAACATCGACTTCGCCTCGAGCCCCTTCGTCGTCGCGGCCGAGACGGCGCCCTTCGTAGGCCCCGAGCCGCGTCGCGCCGCCGTGAACAGCCTCGGCGTCGGCGGCACGAACGCGCACGCCATCGTCGAGGCGTTCCCGCGCCCCGCTTCGAAGAGCGTCGACGACGGAACGCCCAAGGTCCTCCTCGTGAGCGCCAAGTCCAAGAAGGCGCTCTCGGCGCAGCGCGAACGCCTCGCCGACTTCCTCGCCTCGAAGCGCGACGTCGCGCTCACCGATGTCGCCCACACGCTCTTCCACGGGCGCGACCGCTTCCAATTCACGGCCATCCTCGCGGCGTCGAACCTCGACGAGGCGGTGGAGAAGCTGCGTCACGGGGACACGCGCGCCGTCCCGATCCAATCACGCATCGACGCACCGCGCGCCATCCTCCTCTTCCCGGGCGGCGGCGCGCAGTACGTCGGGATGTGCCGCGAGCTCTACGATCACGACGCTTCGTTCCGCGCGGACGTCGACGAGGGCTTCGGCGCGCTCTCCCGCCTCGTTCGAGAGGACGTGAAGCGGCTCGTGCTCGATCCGCCGGATCCAGGAGGCGCCGCGAAGGCGCTCCTCCGCCCCTCGCTGCAGCTCCCCGCGATCCTGATCTTCGAGATCGCGCTCGCGAGACTGTGGATGCGTCACGGCCTCCGCCCCCAAGCGCTCATCGGGCACTCGATGGGTGAGAACGCCGCAGCCTGCGTCGCCGGAGTCCTCCGCCTCGAGGACGCCGTGGGGCTCGTCCATCGCCGCGGCGAGCTCTTCGAAAGGGTTGAGCTCGGGGGAATGGCCAGTGTCGGTCTCTCCGCCGACGAGCTCGAGGAGCGCCTCGAAGGCTGGCCCCTCGACCTCGCCGCCGTGAACGCCCCGAAGCTCAGCGTGGTCTCGGGCCCGAACGAAGTGCTCGCGAGCTTCGTCGCCCAGCTCGAGCGCGAGGGCATCCAGGCGAAACCCATCCCGATCGACGTCGCCGCGCACTCTCGGATGCTCGAGCCGATCCTCTCGGATTTCGAGGCTCATCTCCGATCGATCCGCCTGAACCCGCCGTCGATCCCGATCATCTCGAACCGCACGGGGCGCCCCCTCACCGACGAAGAGGCGACCTCACCGCGCTACTGGACCGAGCACCTCCGCCGCCCGGTTCGATTCGACGATTGCGTCTCCTTCGCGCACGACCTCGGCGGCCCTGTCTTCATCGAGTGTGGCCCCGGTCGCGTCCTCTCCTCGCTCGTCGCGTCGCGCGGCGACGTGGAGCGCGACGCGATCCTCACCTCCACGCCACAGGCAGGGAGCGGCGAGGATTCGCTCGCACACTTCCGCGTGGCGCTCGCGCGTGCCGCGGTGGCCGGCCTCGATCTCGACCTCGCGGCCCAGTTCCGCGAGGGACGCCGGATCGCGCTCCCCACGTACGCCTTCCAGCATCGCCCCTATTTCTTCGAGCGCGTCCAGCCCACGGCGGAGCCCACCGACGAACGCCTCGAACGAAAGGCGAGCTTCGATGAGTTCTTCGAACGACCCGCCTACATGCGCTCGGCCCCGTCGCTCGTCGCCGGACGCGCCTCGCGTGAGCGCATCGTCTTCTTCGCCGATGGAACCCACCTCGACGATCTCATCCGCCGCCTCGAGCGTCGTGGACACGAAGTCGTCGTGGTGCGCCCGGGCGACGACTTCGCCGAGCGCGTCAACGGCGAGTTCCGCATCTCGCCGGAGCGAGGGAAGTCCGACGTGGCGCGCCTCTTCTCGAGCCTCCGTGCCCGCGCCTTCCACCCGACGCGCATCGTGCACGCCTGGCTCCTCACGTCCGAAGCGCGGCATCGTCCCGGATCGAACATCTTCCACCGCAACCAGGAGATGGGGTTCTACTCCCTCCTCTTCCTCTTCCAGGCGCTCGTCGACGCCGAGTTCCCCGCCCTGCCGCATTGCCTCGTGCTCACCAACGGGATGGAGCGCCTCGAGGACGAGCCGCTGCGTCACCCCGAGAAGGCCACGATCCTCGGGCCTGCACTCGTCGCCCCCAAGGAGATCCCCGGCCTCACCGCACGCGTCGTCGACGTCGAGCTCGAAGAGCGTGGCGAGCATCCTCGCGTGAGCCTCCTGGGGCGGAACGCCGATCGCCCGATCGCCGAGAGGTCGGCGCTCGAGCTCGTCGACGAGATCGAAGCCGAGCCCGACATCGACGTCGTCTTGCTCCGCGGCGGACGCCGCTACTCGCGCACGACCGAACGCGTGTCCCTCGATGGCGGCGGCGTGAAGCTGCGCTCGGGCGGCGTGTACATGATCACCGGCGCCTACGGCGACCTCGGCCGCCTCGTCGCGCGCCATCTCGCCGAATCGGAGCACGCCAAGCTCGTGCTCTGCGGGAGACTCGCGCTCCCTCCGCGTGAAGAGTGGCCGGCGCAGCTCGAAGGCTCCCTCCCAGGTGATCCGGTCTCCTCGACGATCCGCGAGATCCTCCACCTCGAGTCGCTCGGAGCCGAAGTCCTCCCCGCCTACGCGGACGTCACGCACATCGACGCGATGCGCCGCGCGGTGCACGAGGCGCACGCTCGCTTCGGCGCGCTCCACGGCGTCTTCCACTGCGCCGGCGTGCTCCGCGACAGCCTGATCGCGACGAAGACCACGAGCGAAGCCGAAGAGGTCTTCACGCCGAAGGTCCACGGCACCGTCGTGCTCGACGAGGTCCTCCGCGACGTCGACCTCGACTTCCTCTGCCTCTTCTCGTCCATCTCTTCCGACGTCGCGCCGGTCGGGCAGGTCGACTACGTGGCCGCCAACGCCTTCCTCAACGCCTACGCGCGTGCGCACGACACCCGAGACGGTCGACGCGTCTTCGCGATCCATTGGGGCGCCTTCGCCTCCACCGGCATGGCCGCTCGCGCCTTCGGGATGCAGAAGATCGAGGATCGCATCGATCGCGCAGCGCGAGGGCCGCTCCTCACGCGCTGGGCGCTCCGCGACGGCACGTGGTACCTCGAAGGCGAGCTATCTCCCAAGATGCATTGGGTGCTCGACGACCACCGCACCGCGGAGGGCCGCGCCGTCTTCCCCGGCACAGGTTACCTCGAGCTCGCCGCGGAGGCGGTACGGGAGCTCACGCGTGAGCCGCGCTTCACCCTCGAAGACCTCACGTTCGTCGCGCCGCTCTTCGTCGACGACGATCGCCCGCGCGTCGTGCGCGTGAAGATCGACGGCAAGAACGGCACCTATGACTTCGAGATCTCGAGCGTCGCCGACGACGAGCCGCCCATCGTCCACGCCGTGGGCAAGGCCGGCCCCTGCCATGATCCCGCCGGCGGCATGGTACCCATCGAACTCGGCGAAGGATCGGAGCCGCTCACGCCGTCCCAGGCGAAGCGCCTCCGCTTCGGGCCTCGCTTCCGGGTCCTTCGGAACCGCCGCGCCATAGGCGATCGCGAGTTCGTCGCCAGGCTCTCCTTGACCGCCGAGCTCGCGCAAGACGTCGAGGCCTACCTCCTCCACCCCGGCCTCATGGATCTCGGGACCGGGTTCGCCTTCGATCGCATCCCCGGCTTCACCGAGGACGATGGCCTCTGGGTGCCCAGCAGCTACGGCAAGCTCACCGCGCATCGCCCACTCCCCGCGACGATCACGAGTCGCGTGAAGCTCGTCGCCGGCTCGCGCGCCGAGGGCTTCGCCATGTTCGACGTCTGCCTCTTCGACGAGAGCGGCGCTCCCGTCGTCGAGATCGAAGGCTTCCGCGTCATGCACCTCACCTCGCTGCGGTCGGCCGGGACGACCTCACCCACGCCTCCGACCGAGGCCGAGCCATCCTCGCCGGCGCAGCGTCGGCTCCGCGAGCAGGTCGAGCTCGGCCTCACCAACGACGAGGCGATCGCCGCGCTCCGCGCCATCCTCACTGCACGCGCCCCGAGCGAGGTGATCGTGAGTCCGATCGCCCTCACGCAACTGGCGGAGCGCGCGTACGACGCCGCCGAACCCACGGGAGGCAAGAAGTTCGAGCGTCCGGATCTCTCGTCCGAGTACGTCCCGCCTCGCGACGAGATCGAGGCGAGCCTCGTGGCGGACTGGGAGGATCTCCTCGGCGTCGCGAACATCGGCGTCGAAGACGGGTTCTTCGACCTCGGCGGCCATTCGCTCGTGGCGGTGCGACTCTTCCAGCGGGTGCGCGCCCGATACGGCGTCGAGTTCCCGCTCTCGATCCTCTTCGAGGCGCCCACCATCGCCGCCATCGCCGATCGCCTTCGCGCGCATCTCGGACGCAGCGACGACGAAGCGCCCGTCGGCGGGCCTCAGCTTCGTCAGATCGTGCCGATCCACTCGGGCTCTCCCGGACCGGGCACGCCCTTCTTCTGCGTCGCGGGCATGTTCGGGAACATCTTGAACCTGCGCCACCTCGCCCATCTGATCGCGCCGACGCGCCCCGTCTACGGCATCCAGGCACGAGGTCTCCTCGGCGACGAGAGACCGCACGAGTCCTTCGAGGGCGCGGCGAGGGATATCATCGAGGAGCTCCGCGCCATCCAGCCGAAGGGGCCCTATCTCCTCGGAGGCTTCAGCGGTGGGGGCATCACCGCCTACGAGATCGCCTGTCAGCTCCGGGCGCAAGGCGAGAACATCGGCCTCCTCGTGCTCCTCGATACACCCCAGCCGCGCCAGGCCCCGCTCGGATGGATCGATCGGGCCGAGATGCTCTTCCAAGACTTGCGCCGCTATGGGCCTCGCCACCTCGTCGATCGCATCGAGCGGCGCATCGCGTGGGAGGCGGCGCGACTCGGGCCGGGTCGGATGGTCCACGATCGCGCTCGGGACGGCGAGTTCCACGACGCCGAGATCGGCCGCGCGTTCGTCGCCGCGCTCGAGAAATACGAAGTGCGCCCGTATCCGGGCCCCGTCGCGCTCTTCCGGCCGCCGCTACCCGTCGTCTACGAGCTCCGCGACGGCCGACGCCTCAACCAGGATCGCGAGATCTGCCTCGAAGACAACGGATGGGGCGCGCACGTCGAGGATCTCCGGATCTTCGAGGTCCCCGGCGATCACGACAGCATGGTGCTCGAGCCGAACGTCCGCGTGCTCGCGGCACGGATCCGAGAGTGCCTCGACGCCGCCGATCGCCCCGAGCTCCGCGAACGGAGGGCCGCCGAATGAGGCCGAACGTCTGCACGATCATCGTGAACTACCGAAGCGCAGAGCTCGCGACGCGCGCCACGAACGCCGCGCTGCGCGCCACCGTGACCTACCCCTACGCGCCGATCTACGTGATCGACAACCACTCGGACGACGGAAGCCTCGCCGCCTTGCAGAAGGCCAAGTCGTCCCTGGGCTGGCCCGAGCGCGTGACGATCTGGGACTCCGGGAAGAACGGTGGATACGGATTCGGCAACAACGTCGGCATCCGGCTCGCGATGGCCGCCGAGCCGAAGCCCGACTTCTTCTACATCCTCAACCCCGACGCGTTCCCCGACGAGGACGCGATCGACGTCCTCGTCCGCTACATGGACGCCCATCCGGAGGTCGGCATCGCCGGGAGCGCCGCGCGAGGCATCGACGGCGCCAAACACTTCACCGCCTTCCGCTTCCCCACCATCGCCTCCGAATTCGAGACCGCCTGCCGTCTCGGCCTCGTCTCGAGGCTCCTCGCCGATCGCGCCGTCCCGCTCGGCGACGTCGTCGAAGATCGCATCGTCGACTGGGTGGGAGGCATGGCCGTGATGATCCGGCGCGAGGTGTTCGAACGGGTCGGCCTCTTCGACGAGAAGTACTTCCTGTACTTCGAGGAGACCGACCTCTGCCGTCGAGCTCGCGAGGCCGGGTTCCTCACCGCCTACGTGCCGAGCAGCCGCGTCGTGCACATCGGCTCCGCGACCACCGGCGTCAAGGACACGTCCCAGCCGCTCCCCCGCTTCTGGTACGACTCCCGGAGGCGCTACTTCGAGAAGCACCACGGCCGACGCTACGTCCTTGCCGCGGACGCGGCGCGTCTCGTCGGCGAGCTTCTGTTCCGCGCTCGCGTTGCCGCGTTCCCGGTGCACGACCGGCCCCGGAAGCCGCACTTCGTCCGCGACTTCGTGCGGCACGCGGCGGAGCAGACGTGGGGCTGGCTCCGAAGCGCGTGAGAGGGGCTTAAAAGCGAACGCCCAGCACGAGGCTGGGCGTTCATAAAA
>JAAYBZ010000090.1 GCA_012744445.1 Myxococcales bacterium
CGCGCGGTCCCCGCGTCCGAGGGCGAAGAAGCGCTCGAGATCGTCGGGTGCGGCAAGCCCTTCCCGGGCCACGATCTCCGCGTCGTCGACGAGCAGGGCAACGACGTCGGCGAGCGCGTCGTCGGCGAGGTGCTCACGCGCGGCCCGAGCGTCACCAAGGGTTATTTCCAGGCGCCCGAGGCCACGGCCGACGCCTTCCTCGACGGCTTCCTCCGCACGGGCGATCTCGCCTACGTCGCCGACGGCGATCTCTTCATCTGCGGCCGCCGCAAGGACCTCATCATCGTCCGCGGCGAGAACCACTACCCGCAGGACATCGAGTGGGTCGTGGGCGACCTGCCGGGCGTCCGGCGCGGCAACGTCATCGCCTTCGCCACCACGGTCGAGGGGAACGAAGAGCTCGTCGTGGCCGCGGAGGCCGCGTCCACCGACGCCGCCGAGCTCCGCACGGTAATCGCTCGCAAGATCGTCGAGGAGTTCGGGCTCAGGCCGCACCACGTGGCGATCGTCGCCATCGGCTCGCTCCCGAAGACGTCGAGCGGCAAGATTCAACGTCAGAAGGCGCGCCGCCTCTTCGAGGACGGCGAGCTCCAAGAACACCCCTGAACGCGTAACGCAAACACGTCCCCTGGGACGAGGGTCCGCGAGCCATGACAGACGATCTCAAAGAAAAACTCCGTTCGATCATCGCCGACGTGGCCGAGCTCGACGAGGTCCCCGACGAGACGCCGTTCAAGGATCTCGGCATCGACAGCATGATGGCCATCGAGATCGTCTCGGACGTCGAGCGCCAGTTCAAGCTCACGATCCCGGAGGACGAGCTCGCCGACCTCGTGAACCTCGAGGCCGTCTACCAGAAGGTCAAGGCCAAGCTCGGCGGCTGAGCCGCCGTCAGAGGGGCCAGCACCGCCCCGGCGGCACGAACGGCACCACGCGATCGACGAGCTCGGCCGGGAGCTTCGCGCGCAGGATCTCCTTGATCTCGCGCGGCTCGTAGATCTGGCTGAAGTGCATGAGCACGAGGTGCTCGTTCTGGAAGCGGGGCAGATCGTCGAGGAGGTCGTCCAGGTGGATGTGACCTCCGCTCCGCGCGTCGTCTCGGCTCTTACGCTCGTCGAGGAAGGTGCACTCGAGGATGAGCACCTTCGACTCGAGGAGCATGGGCTCGGCCTTGAGCACGCGGGGGAGCGTGTCGGTCGCGTAGGCGAGCTCGTATTGCTCGACCACGTCGAAGATCGGCGCGCCCGACTCGCGTAGCCGCCGGATCTCGTCGCCCGAGAGGTGGCGGAACTCCGGCTTGAGCTTCTTCACGCGGCGGAAGAGCTGGTATCCGAGCGACGGAACGCTGTGGTAGGTGCGGAAGGCCCGCACCCAGAGATCCGGGCCGATCTGCGTCGTGTCCCCCGGCTGCATCGGCACGGCGTCGATCGTGAGATCGTACCGCTGGAGGCTCGCCATCGCGTCGAGCGCTCTCTTGAGCGGCGCTTCGACGCCCTCGGGCATGTAGATCTTGGGCGGGCCCTTCTGCTGCAGGCCGCGCGCGCCCATGAGCGAGGGGAGCGAGCCGAGGTGATCGGCGTGCCCGTGGCTGATGAAGATGTGATCGGCGCCGACGAAGGCGCGTGAGAAATGCCCGACGTCGAAGAGCACGCGGAGCTCGGGCACCATGATCGCCGTGTGGATGCCGCCGAGCGACGACCCACGCAGCCGGTACCTCCCCACGTCGCAGGTGTAGATCATCGGGACTCGCCGTCCGGCGCGGGCTCCCGCGGACGCCCGTAGATCCGGGACCCCGGCGGGACCGAGTGGGTGAGCCAGACGTTCGCCCCGATCGCGCTCCCACGCCCGATGACGGTCTCGCCGCCGTGGATCGACGCGCCCGCGTACACGGTCACCTCGTCCTCGAGCGTGGGGTGGCGCTTCACGCCCGAGCACTTGGTGCGCGGGATGGAGAGCGCGCCCAGGGTCACGCCCTGATAGAGCTTCACGTCGTTGCCGATGACGGTCGTCTCGCCGATGACCACGCCCGTGCCGTGATCGATGAAGAAGCGCTCACCGATCACCGCGCCCGGGTTGATGTCGATGCCGGTCTCGGCGTGCGCCGTCTCGCTCATGATCCGGGGGATGAGGGGCACGCCCATCGTGCGGAGCTCGTGCGCGATCCGGTACGTCGAGATGGCGAGGATGCTCGGGTAGGCGAAGACGACCTCTTCGACGCTGCACGCCGCGGGATCGCCGTGGTACGCGGCCATCACGTCGCCATTCGCGAGCTCACGGAGGCGCGGGAAGCGCCGGAAGAGCTCCACGACGACGTTCTCGCTCCAATCCGCCGGCTTGGGCGGCGTGCGCCCGATGCGTTCTTCGTAGAGGCGCGCGCGCTCGATCTGCTCCACCAAGATCTCCTCGGCGGGGTAGAGGTGGCTGCTGAGCACGTAGCGGAGGTTCTCCGGGCTCAGCTCGCGCGTGCTGTAGAATCCGATGAAGAGCGCGGCGCGGAGGTGATTGAGCGCCTCTTGGACGGCCCTCGCGTTGGGCAACGCGACGACGCCGAGATTGTTGATCTCGAGGTCGCTCGCGTAGCTCTCGACGATGGCGTCGATGGCGGCCTCGGTCCGCCGGTGCCGCGCTTCCCGTTCCGACGACATGGGGCGTTCATACCACGCCCGCGCGGAGGCGCCGGGAGCTTTCCTACACCGGCGGACGCCGGACTTGGCTCAGCCGCCCTTGATCATCTGCGCGAGGTAGTTCTCCTTGCCGAGATCCTCCGCGAGCTTGATGTGGGTCTCGAGCCAGTCGATCCCCTCTTCCTCGGACTCCAGGATCTCGCTGAGGAGCTGACGCGTACCGTCGTCGCCCTTCTTGCGGGCGAGGTCGATGCCGCGGTTCAGCCGCTCGCGCGCGTCGAGCTCGAGCGCGAGGTCGACGCGGTGCTGCTCGATCGGATCCTGGCCGACCTTCACCGGGTTCATCCGCTGCATGTTCGGCACGCCGTCGAGGAAGAGGATGCGGCCGATCACCGCGTCCGCGTGCTTCATCTCCTCGATGGACTCCTCACGCTTCTTCTTGGCCAGGACCTCGTAGCCCCAGTCGTCGCACATCTTGTAGTGGATGTAGTACTGGTTGATGGCCGTGAGCTCGGCCGTGAGGACCTCGTTCAACAAGTCGAGGATTTCTTCATCGCCCTTCATTGCGACCCTTTTCTTTCTCGCGCGCCTGGCGCTCCCACGCCCGTGTACGTCGAAGGCCTCCTGCCCACACGGAGCAACGTTTCCTCATCATAGGCATCCAAGACAAAAAAACCAGAGATTTCAACCACTTGCAGTTGATAATCATTTTCGAGGGGCGCACCCGGCCGCCCCGCTCCGTAAAATCGTGCGCCATTCCGAGCGCTTCCGAGCCTCCCCTGATGAAATTGATATTGCTTTTCAATAAAACCGATCCATAAATCTCCTCACGGAGAGCGCGCCATGCTGATCTGCCACTGCAAGAAGGTCACCGACGCCACCATCCGCGAGGCCGTGAAGAACGGCGCGAGGTCGCGTGGGCTCGTCGGCCGGGTTTGCGGCGCCGGCACGTGCTGTGGCGGCTGCCTCCCGGCGGTCGACGAGATCCTCCAGGCCGAGCGCGAGGAGACGCCGCGCGGGCTCCCCATGCTCGCCGTCGGCTGAGAGCGCTCGGTCTCCCCCTGGGGCCCCCACGCCCTCCGCGGCGGAGCCCCCTCCGTGCTCAGCGCGCCTGGGCCGCCGAGGGTAGTTCGCGCGTCTCCGGCGCCTCGCGCCCGGCCTCCGCGTCCGCGGGCACCAGCGCGCGGAGCCCCGCCCGGCGCATCATCTCGAGGTCGGCCTCGACCTCGGGGTTGCCGGTGGTGAGGAGCTTCTCGCCGTAGAAGATGCTGTTGGCGCCGGCGACGATGCAGAGGAGCTGCGCCTCCTCGCTCATCTCGGTGCGGCCGGCCGAGAGGCGGACCATCGCCTTGGGCATGAGGATCCGCGCCGTGGCGCACATCCGGGCCATCTCGATGGGATGAACGGGGTCGCGGCCCTCGAGCGGGGTCCCCGCGACCGCCACGAGCGCGTTGATGGGCACGCTCTCCGGATGCGGGTCCAGGTTGGCGAGCGTGACGAGCATGGCGATGCGATCGCCGATGGCCTCGCCCATGCCGATGATGCCGCCGCTGCAGATCCGGATGCCCGCGTCGGACACCGCGCGGAGCGTCTCGAGCCGCTCCTCGAACTGACGGGTCGTGATGATCTGCCCGTAGAATTCCTTCGAGGTGTCGATGTTGTGGTTGTAGGCAGTCAGGCCCGCCTCCTTGAGCTTCCGCGCCTGCTCGTCGGTGAGCATCCCGAGCGTCGCGCAGGCCTCGAGCCCGAGCTCACGGACGCCTCGGACCATCTGGAGGACGCGCTCGAACTGCTCGCTCCCCGACTTGGGACCGCGCCAGGCCGCGCCCATGCAGAAGCGGCTCGCGCCGGCGTCGCGCGCCTTGCGGGCGCTCGCGAGCACCTCGTCGACCGAGAGGAGCTTCTCCGCCTGCACCTCGGTCTCGTACTTCGAGCTCTGCGGGCAGTAGGCGCAGTCTTCGGGGCACGCGCCGGTCTTGATGGAGAGCAGCGTGCAGAGCTGGACCGCGTCGGCCGGATGATGGGCGCGGTGGACCGTCTGGGCGCGGTGGATGAGCTCGGTGAGAGGGAGCTCGTAGATCGCGCGAGCCTCTTTGACCGTCCAGTCGTGCCGAATCGAAGTCGTATCCATGAACAACCTTCTCGCCCCGTCGCTGGGCCGAGGAAGCTAACTAGCAGAGGGTTCGGATCCAGGCGAGCGCGCGGGGGGCGGACCCAGGCCAGCGCGTGTATGTCCATCTCGGTTGAATCCAGCCGACGGGCCGCGTAGCTTCGGCAGAGCGTGAACGGGTCACGAGCCGAGAACCATGGGGCGCGGGGCGACACGGCCACGTTCCAACGCGCCGTCTTCCCGCCCATGGAGCGGCTCCCGCTGCTCGCGGCCGTCGCCGCCCTCGCGGCGGTCGTCGACCTCCTCACCCGACGCTCCCATTTCAGGTACTTCGCCGACCTCAAGGCGATGTCGTCGACCTCGCGCGCGGCGCTCTCGCTCCCGCTGAACGTGCTCGCGGTGGCCGGCGCGGCGGCGCTCGTCTTCGCGCTCCACATCTTCCTCGCGGCCCCACCCGTCGCCGACGCGCGGCGCGATCGCCCCGCCGTCCACGCGACCGAGTCGTTCATCCGATTCATGTCGGGGACCGCGGCCGCCCTCCTCCTCGGCACGGTCGTCACGGCCGCCCTCAAGCCCTTCGCTCAGCTCGAGCCCGGGCTCGTCCTCCTCGCGACGGCCGCTTCGCAGCTCCTCGTCGCGAACCTCGCGCTCGCGGCCGTGCGGCACCCGGGTCCCCTCGCCGTCCGCGCCACCTCTTTCTTGCTCCTCCTCGCGTCGGTCGGGGCCTTCCTCGGCTTCATGCTGCCCGCGGCGTTCAGCGCCCTGGGCGAGCACGCCACGGCCGCGCGCGCGGGCACGATCGTCCGCCGCGCCGGGGAGGTCGCCTTCCTCTTCGTGCCCGCTACCCTCGCCTTCCAGACGGGACGCCTCGCCGTAAGGCGGCGCAAGCTCGCGCTCACCGCGGCGTTCTTGGCGGGGCTCGCCGCCTCCGCCTTCGTCGTCTACGGCGCGCTCACCGCGGGCAAGGACTTTGGGACCATCCTCTACGGCGTCCTGCGGCTCGAGGCCTTCTCGGGCCTCTCACCGCGCGCCTACGCCATCCCAATGGGCGTGGCCGCGGGGCTCGTCGCCCTCCTCGCCATCGGCGGGACGGAGAACGCGCGTCAGCGCGCCGCCGGCGTGGCGCTCTACGTCGCGGCCGGCTACGCGCCGCTCTCGCCGGCGCTGCTCCTCGCCATGACGCTCGGCGCGACGCTCCTCTGCCGCGCCGCCATCGCCGAAGGGCCGACCGGCGTCGGCTACCCGGAGGCGCCGCTCGCCGGTCCGGCCGAGGCCTGAGGGGCCTCAGTCGAGGGCTTCGACGGCCTCGCGGATGCGGCGGAGCCCCTCGCGGATGATCTCCACGCTCGTGGCGTAGCTCATGCGGAGGAAGCCGGGCGCGCCGAAGGCCGTGCCGGGGACGAGCGCCACGCCCGCCTTCTCGAGGAGGTAGGTGCAGACGGCCACGTCATCGGCGAGGACGACGCCGTCGGCCTTCTTGCCGATGAGCCCCTTCACCGAGGGGAAGGCGTAGAACGCGCCCTCCGGCACGCGGCAGTCGAAGCCGGGGATCTGGTTCATCTCCTCGACGATGACGGCGCGACGCTCCTCGAATTGCTTGCGCATCGCCTCGATGGGCTCGCGCGGGCCGGTGAGGGCCGCGACCGCCGCCCACTGCGCGGCGGCCGTCGGGTTGGTCGTGGACTGCCCCTGGACCTTGTCGCAGGCCGCGGCCACGTGCGCCGGGCCGAGCATCCAGCCGATGCGCCAGCCCGTCATCGCGTAGGTCTTGCTCACGCCATCCACGATGATGAGGCGCTCACGGAGGTCGGGCGCGATCTCGAGGAGCGAGCGCTGCTCGAAGCCGCCGTAGACGAGCTCGCTGTACATCTCGTCGACGATGACCCAGTAGCTCCCCTCGCGGATGACCTCGGCGAGCTCCGCGAGGTGCTCGGGCGCGTAGGCCGCGCCGGTGGGGTTGGACGGCGTGCAGAGCACGAGCGCCTTGGTCTTGGGCGTGACGGCCTTGCGGAGCGCCTCCGGCGTGAGGCGGAAGCCTCCCTCCTGCGTGGTCTCCACGATCACGGGCTTGGCGCCGACGATCGCGGCGTGCTCCGGATAGCTCACCCAATAGGGTGCCGGGACGATCACCTCGTCGCCCTCGTCGTAGAGGGCAAGCGCGAGGTTGAAGAGCGTGTGCTTGGCGCCGACCGAGACGACGACCTCGTTCGGCTGGTGGCGCTGCCCGCCGCGGCGGCGCGCCGAGTCCTCGCAGATGGCCTGGCGGAGCTCGACGATGCCGCGCGCCGCGGTGTAGTGGGAGGCCTTCCCGCCGACGATCGAGTCGATCGCCGCCTTCTGGATGTGCTCCGGGGTTCCGAAGTCGGGCTCACCGACGCTGAAGGAGATCACGTCCTTCCCGTCGGCCTTGAGCTGACGGGCGCGGTCGGTGATCGCCACCGTGGCGGAAGGTTTGACGGCTTCGAGTCGCTTGGCGAGAGGGGGGCTTCCCATGGCCCCCCGGATTTATCACCGGCCCCCGGTGCCAGCAATCGTTACACGCGCTCCGCTGCGCTATCCTGCCCGGAGTCGGACCGAGGGAAGGCTCGGAACGACATGAATAGACCTCGCCCCGCATGCGTTGACACGCTCGAGCCCCCGCGGTACGGCAGTCCGCCGTGAATCCGCGGCCCATCACCCTGGGGGGGAGAAGTGGCTCGATGGAAACTCCCCACGAGAGAAATCTCCACATGACCAAGCGCATCTTCGTCCCCGTCCTCGCCGTCCTCGCGCTCCTCGCGTCGGGCTGCGGCCCCAAGTACCCGAAGTGTGACAAGGACGAGAACTGCCACGCCGGTGAGTATTGCGTGGACGGCCAGTGCCAGGAGTGCCGTGAAGACGCCCACTGCGGCCCGGGGAAGACCTGCAACGCCGGCCGCTGCGAGGAGGTGACGGGCTATTGCCAGACCGACGACGCCTGCGGCGTGAACGAGCGCTGCGAGCGCAACCGCTGCGTCCAGGTGGCCTCCGAAGCCACCGAGACCGAACCGGCCGCCCCCTCCTGCTCGCTCTCGCCGGTGTACTTCGACTTCGACGTGGCGGAGCTCGACTCGAGCGCCCGCAACGCCGTGGCCGCCAACGTGCGCTGCATGAAGGACCGCGGCATCGCCACCGTGCAGCTCACGGGTCACACCGACCCGCGCGGCACCGAGGAGTACAACCTCGCGCTCTCCGATCGCCGCGCCCTCTCGGTGAAGAAGTACATGGTCTCGCTCGGCGTCTCCGAGAGCGCGATCCGCTCGACGGGCATGGGCGAGGAGATGGCCGTCGGCACCGACGAGGCCAGCTACCGCCAGGATCGCCGCGTCGACTTCGCCGAGCGCTGAGCCATGTCCCGCCTCCTCGTCATCCCGCTCCTCTTCGCCTCGCTCGTCTCGGGCGGCTGTCTCTACACGGCCAAGCGCGGCGAGCAGCTCGAGGCCGAGCTCCGCAAACAGCGCGAGCTCCTCGCCCAGCTCGACGCGCAGATCAACCAGCAGCGGGAGACGCTCGAGGCGGAGAACCGCGAGGCGACGGATAAGATCGCCGAGCTCCGCGAGGTCATCCGCGAGGCCACCGAGATCGTCACGCGGAACAGCGCCGACGTGGGCGCGGACGTGGAGGTCATCAAGGCACGTCTCGCGACGATCGACGGGCTCCTCGCGGAGCTCGAGCACCGGCTCGAGACGCAGGCCGCCTCGTCGAACGAGCGACACGCGCAGCTCGAGGCCCAGCTCCGGAGCTACGCCATCCGCGCGGGCGTCGAGATCGAGCTCACCGACGCGGAGGTGCCGGCCGGCGCCGATCCGCACTTCACCGAGGCCAAGCGCGCCTACGACGCCGCGGAGTACGGCCTCGCCCGCGCGCTCTTCCGGGCGTTCATCGTGCGCTACCCGCGTGACGCCCGGCTCGAGGAGGCGCGCTACCTCCTCGGCGACGCCTACCTCCGCGACGGGAAGCCCCAGAATGCGCTCGGCGCCTTCCAGGAGATCGTGCGCAACCACCGCGGCGGGAAGCGCATGGCAGACACCCTCTGGGGCATGGCCGAGGCCTTCGCACAGCTCGGCTCGTGCGCCGACGCCAAGGCGGCGCTCGAGGCGCTCGTGGCGGGGCACCCGAGCTCGACGCACGTCGCCGACGCCAAGGCCGAGCTCAAGAACATCAGCCAGGGCAAGGGGCGCTGCCAGCGCTGAGCGGGGCGTGAGCCGCGCGGCTCAGAGGAGCGCGCGGACCGCCTGCTCGAGCTCCTCGAGCCCTTCGGCGTCGTTGCGGAAATAGCCGCGGATCCGCAGCTCTCCGTCGACGAGCACGAAGTGCGTGGCGTGGAGGATGTCGAAGGCATCCCCGAGCGGCACGCGCTCGCCCATCCGCACCCTGAAGCCCTTCTCGACGGCGCGCTTGATCTCGTCGAGCTCGCCGGTGAGGTAGAGCCAGCGCCGCGTCGCTCCCCGCTCCTCGGCGTAGGCCTTGAGGACATCGGGCGTGTCGTGCTCGGGATCGACGGAGATCGAGACCATCTTCACGCGCTCGGCGTCGGCCCCGAGCCGCTTCTGCAGGTTCTGCATCTGCGAGGTGAGCAGCGGGCAGGCCGAGACGCAGCGGGTGAAGATGAAATTGGCGACAAAGGGCTCGCCGCGGAGCACCTCGGGTCCCACCGGGCGGCCCTCCTGATCGACGAGCGAGAACGCCGGGAGCTCCCCGAG
Source organism: Myxococcales bacterium (assembly GCA_012744445.1). Taxonomy (GTDB): domain Bacteria; phylum Myxococcota_A; class Polyangia; order Polyangiales; family Houyiibacteriaceae; genus JAAYBZ01. The sequence goes on from JAAYBZ010000090.1 coordinate 9,456, forward strand.
GACCGGCGGCGGCTCCTTCGAGGCGCAACCGGCGAACGCGAGGACGGCGACGGCGATCGCGACCGCGCGCATCAGCCGACGTAGGCGTCCACCCCGATCGCGGCGAAGAGCAGCGTGAGGTAGACGAGCGACGCGACGAAGACCCGGCGGGCCCAGGCGTTCGGCTCGTCGGCGCGGATGCCGCGCGCGATCGAGGCCGCGAAGTAGACGCCGAGCGCGAGCGCGGAGACGAGGTAGACGACGCCCGCGACGCGGAGCGGGAAGAGGAGGAGCGAGACCGGGATGAGGAGCGCGCCGTAGAAGAGGGCCTGCGCCTTGGTCACCTCGAGGCCCTTCACGCTCGGGAGGACCTTGAGCCCCGCGCGCTCGTACTCCTCCTTGCGGAAGACGCTGATCGCGAGGAAGTGCGGGATCTGCCAGAGGAAGAGGATGGCGAAGAGGACCAGCCCCGGGGCGTCGAGCGAGCCGGTCGCGCCCGTCCACCCCATGAGCGGCGGGAGGGCGCCCGGCACGGCACCCACGAGGAGCGCGGTGGGGCTCGACTGCTTCATGGGCGTGTAGATCGCCACGTAGGAGAGGAGCGCGATCGCGCCGAGCACCGCGGTGAGGCCGTTGACCAGGAGGGCGAGGATGGGGAGGCTCGAGAGGCCGAGCCCGAGCCCGACGAGCAGGCCCCACGCCGGCGCGAGCCGCCCCGAGGGGAGCGGGCGCGAGGCGGTGCGCTTCATCAGGCGATCGCTGTCGCGCTCGAGGTAGCAGTTGAGGGCGTTGGCCCCGCCCACGATCATCGACATCGTGAGGAGCAGGACCGCCATGCGGAAGGGCTCGAGGCGCGCCGGCGACAGATACGCGCCGCCCGCCGCCGTGATCACGACGAGGAGCGTGATGCGGGGCTTGGTGAGGGCGATGAGGTCGCGCAGGGTGCGGGTGGGCGACCGGAGGTCGACGGCGGTCGTTTGCATGGGACTCGAGCTCTCATTCGCGCGAGGCGCGAAGACACCGAAGGCGGGGCGATGGTGACCCCATGGCCTCCACGGGTCAAGGCGGACGAGCCTCGAACTAGGGCCGTCCGAGCGCAGCGTCCAGCGGCCCCTCAGGACATCTTGAGGGCGACGATGAGGGCGACGATCCCCCCCACGAAGAGCGCCGCGCCGACGGCGAGCACGATCCAGGCTGCGCGCGGGAGGCCCGCGGGGAGGACGCTCGTGGGGCGCTCGGGTTCGCCGGCGGGCGTGTGGCGGCCGGTCTCCGAAACCTCGCCGTTCTTCATGGCCGTGGCCTCGCGGAGGGCGGCCTCGAGCGCCTCCCCCATCTCGGCCGCGCTCGCGAATCGGCGGTTGGGATCCTTGGCCAGCGCCTTCTCCATGACGGCCTCGATGGGCCTCGGGAAGGTCAGCCCCGGCACGCGCTCCGAGATCGGGATCGGCGGCGTCGACACCTGGTGCTTGATGAACTCCATCGAGTGCTTGGCGTCGAAGGGGAGCTTGCCCGTGAGGAGCTCGTAGAGGATGACGCCGAGCGAGTAGAGGTCGCTGCGCGCGTCGAGCGGGTTCCCCTGCGCCTGCTCGGGGCTCATGAACTCGGGCGTGCCGAAGACCATGCCCTCGCGCGTGAGCATCATCGAGCCCGGGCGCATCTGCTTCTCGGTGACCTTCGCGAGGCCGAAGTCGAGCACCTTGGGGAAGTCCTCGATGCCGCCTTGCGTGGTGAGGAAGATGTTCTCGGGCTTGAGATCGCGGTGGATGATGCCCGCGCGGTGCGCCTCTTCGAGCGCGCCGCAGACCTGCACCATGATGGGGATCGCGCGCTCGATGGACATCGGCCCCGACGCCCGCACCTCTTGCGCGAGGTTCCGGCCGACGAGGTGCTCCATCACGAAGTAGCAAGCGCCGTCTTCGAGCTGACCGTAGAGGAAGACGCGCGCCGTGTTCGGATGGCTGAGGTGGCTCATCGCGCGCGCCTCACGCCGGAAGCGCGAGACCAGGTCCTGGCGGCTGAGGTACTTGGGGTGGAGGATCTTGATCGCGACCGAGCGGTTCATCTCGGGCTGCTCGGCGCGATAGACCGCCCCCATCCCGCCTGCGCCGATGCGCTCGACGATCCGGAATTGATCCGCGATTTGCTTGCCGACGTAGGAGCCCGACACGGCGCGCAGCATACCACCCCTCCGTCCGATTCACAGGAGGCTCTCGCATTCGTTCGCAGATCCAGGTGAAATCGGAGGAAACCGATGGCTCGACCGGCCGATGGGATCCACATGCCGTCGACCGTCCAGCGCACCCCGTCCGCCCCCCAAGCCTCCCCCAAGGCCCCACCCTCCCGCGCCACGCACCGAAAGGCCCCCGACGATCGCTCCTTCCGCGCGCTCCTCCACGCCCGCGGCGTCGTCCCTCCGAGGTCTCCCCTCATGCGCCGCGCCGAGACGCGCGAGCCCTCCAAGCCCTCGTCGGACGCTGCCTCCGAGCGCGCCGAGGCCCTCCCCTCCCGGCTCGATCTCCGCATCGCGCCCGACCTCCCCGAGCCCGAGATCCGGCCCAAGGCCAAGGCGCCCTCCACCCTCGAGGCGCGCGCGGTCGAGGCCTTCCACGTCCTTCCCGAAGCGCGCGCGTTGCGCCTACGCGTGCTCGGCAAGGCGGGCAAGGCCGCCGTCGAGGTGGAGATCGCCGAGCGCGACGGCGAGCTCGCCCTCGAGATCGAGACCGAAGATGGCGACCGCCGTCGGGCCGAGGCCTGGGCGCGCGCGGTCGGGGCCGCCCTAACGCGCCGCGGCCTCCGAGGCCACGTCGACGCGAGCTGAAGCAGGCTCGCCGAGCCGGTGGAGCCGATCGAGGAGCGTCGCCGAGGCCGCGATGAAGAGCACGTCGGCGAGTAAGAGGTGCGCGATCTGGAGAGCCGCGGGCGCCGCGAGGAGCACGCTCACGATCCCGAGCACCACTTGCCCCAGCACCACGGCCACGAGGAGCCCGTCCCATCCCCGACCGGGCTCGTCGCCGAGGGCGCGCGGCACGTGACGGGCCACGAGGAAGACCGACGTCGCGATCGCGAGCACCGGGTGCACCACCCGCAGGCGCACGAAGAGGTGTGCGTCGTGCGCGAGCTCTTGCGCCAGCCCCTCCGCGAAGCTCGACGCCGGGAAGACCGTGTCGCCGAGGGCCGTCACCGCGCCCATGGCGGCCACGATCACGAGAGCGCCGAGCCCCAGCCAGTCGAGCCGCGCGTCCTTGGGGAAGAGGCGCGCCGGCGCCTTCACGCCCGCCGCCGCGCGCACGAGCCAGGTCATCGAGAAGAGCATGAAGAAGGTGTTCGCGAGGTGGAGCGCCGCCCAATAACCGCGCGCCTCCGAGGGGTTCTCGGCCACGTAACCGAGCTTCACCTGCGCCGCGCCGACGAGCCCCTCGAAGACGACGAAGAGGAGCGAGGCCATCGCGCTCCGCCGGAGGAGCGAGCCCGGCGGCGCGAGGCGGCGCGACCAGACCACGGCGGCGATCGCGAAGAAGCCCGTCAGCGCCGAGGTGATCCGGTGGGCGAGCTCCACGTAGGTCTTGGTCTCGAGATCGGGCGGGACGAGCGATCCCTGGCAGAGCGGCCAGCTCTCACCGCAGCCGTCGCCGCTCAGGCTGACCCGCACCCACGCGCCCCAGAGGATCACGCCGACCGTGTAGGCGAGGAAGAAGACCGTGAACCGGCGGAAGCGATCGAGGGGGCTCGGCTCGTGCACGAGGCGGAGCGTGGGGGCAAGCCGGCGTCCGAGCAACATGCGCCGATGTGCGCCCGTGTCATATTCGCGCCATGAAGCCCGCTTCGGCATATGCGCACCTCCCGCGCATGAGCGCGAAAGAGGCAGCGCGCAGGACCTCCTGGGCGAGGTTCCTCGCGGGATGGCGCCTGCACGACGCGCTTCCCTTCGAGATCGCGCCTCGTGGGCTCCCAGGCCTCTTCTCGCCCGCGGCGTTCGAGCGGTTCTACGGTCCCGGGATCACCGGTTTCTTCGCCGTCGACGACGTCTCGCCGAAGGTCACGGCGATCGCGCTCGTCGAGGCGAGTTCCGTCCGTCGCCTCCTCGCCAAGGCGCTCGGAGAATCGAGCCCCACGCGGCCGCTCGCGTCGCCCCTCGACGAGCTCGAGGCCGGCGCCGCCCACTTCGCCGCCGCGCGCGTCGTCCACGTCGCGACGGGGGAAGCGCTCCGGCTGGGGGCCGTGCTCACCGAGCGCGCCTCGATCCAGCGGGCGCTCGGCAAGGAGATCTGGGATCACCTCGGCCTCGAGCTCACCTTCGACGGAGAGGTCCACCGCGTCGATCTCCTGAGGCGCGGTCCGCACGGCACGACGCGGAAGCGCGGGAATACGATCGGCGCCGCGGTCCCCGTCCCGCTCTCGCTCTCCCTCGGCTTCACCTCGCTCTCGCTCGCCGAGCTCGGCTCACTCGCCGTGGACGACGCGGTGTTGATCGAGCATGCGGCGCCCGAAGGCGAGGCCTTCCTCTTCGTCCCCGGCACGACCTACGCCCGGCGCGCGGTCTTCCGCGATCGGGCGATCGTCGTCGGCCCTCCCACCCTCCTCCCCATCCCCACGTACCAAGGAGCCATGAACGACGAGATCACCCGTCCCCTCGACGCCGCGCGCGTCGAAGTGAGCGCCGAGATCGCGCGCCTCTCGATGCGCGTCGGCGAGCTCGATCGACTCGCCGAAGGCGAGGTCCTCGCCCTCGGGGTCGACGTGGGCGCCGAGGTCGTCCTCCGCGCGGGCGACGTCGTGGTCGCGCGCGGCGAGCTCGTCGACGTGGACGGCCGCCTCGCCGTCCTCATCCGCGCGCTCGGCCGCTGATCACTCGACGATCGGCACCCGGACCACGCGCCGCTCCCCGTCGCGCACGAGCGAGACGACGATCTCGCTGGCCTCGCGGAGCGATTCCCACGCCTCGAGCGCGTGCTCCGGGCGGTCGATCGAGCGGCCGTTCAGCGATTGAACGACGTCGCCGGGCCGGAGATCGACGAGGCCCGCGTTCGGCCCCGTGATGGCGATGCGCCGGAGCCGAAAGCCGCGGAACTCCCCGTTCTCGAGGACGGGCTCGGTTTCGAGGTTCTGGAGATAACGCCCGAGGCCCGCGTCGAGGAGGGCGTGCAGCTCGGCGCGCGTGACGAAGGCCTCCGTCGCGACCGGGCTCGATGCGGTCTCGACGGGCGCTTCGACGGGCGGCGGCGCCCCGTGCGCGCAAGCCGGGAGCGAGAGGAGCAAGACGAGCGAAAACTGCCGCATGGGCCCCATCGGAGCCCACGCGCGGCGCGGGCGTCAATCTTTCGGCGTGCCGTCGAGGAGCGCGAGGACCTGCCGCCTCACTTCTTCGGCCACCGCCTCGATGGGCTGCGACGCGTCGACGAAGACGACGCGATCCTCGGGGAAGAATCGGGAGAGCGCGCGGTACCCCGATGCGAGGCGGCGCTGGAGCTCGTCGGCGTCGAAGATCTCCTCTTCACCGCGTCGGCTCGAGCGTCGTCGCGTGGCCTCGTCGACGTCCACGTCGAGGACGAGGACGAGATCCGGGCGCCTGGCGTATCGGTTGAGCTCGCGCGTCCACGCGGCCACGGCCTCGGGGTCGTCGGAGGTCGCCGACTGGTAGACGACCGAGCTGTAGTCGTAGCGATCGCTCACCACGACCTCGCCACGCTGAAGGCGCGGGAGGATCTCCGCCTCGAGGTGATCCATCCGATCGGCCGCGAAGAGGAGCGCCATGGTGGCGAACCCCGGCGGCCGTGGGCCCTCCGCCGTGGGGACGACGAGGCGGCGCGAGAGCACCTGGCGGATGAGCGTGCCGATCGGGCCGTTGCTCGGCTCGCGCGTGAGGTACGCCGCGTGCCCCGCCGCCTCGAGGGCCTGGACGAGGCGCGCCGAATGCGTGGTGGTGCCCGCCCCGTCGATGCCCTCGAGCACGATGAACGCGCCCTTCGTCCGGCTCACCGGAGGTCGTCCTCGTTCCAGAGCGAGCCGAACTTCAGCGTCACGCCAGCCATGGTGTAGAGCTGCGGATCGCTGCGCCCGTCCTTCTTGTCGGGGTTCAAGAAGATGTTGCCGTAGATACGGCGCTCGTCGCCGAGCGCGCCCTCGAAGAGCGCCCAGACGTTGAGGCGACGGCTCACGGTGAACTCGAGCGAGCCGCCGATGCGACCGCGCACGAGGTTCTGACGCTCCTCGTCGTCCGGCATGAACTGGAGCATGCGGCGGTTGTCGGCGGTGCGCGACCAGCGGTCGGAGTGGAAGTCCATCGCGATCCACAGCGAGACGGCGCCCGCCCTGTTGAAGTGGATCGAGCCGAGCGCCTCGAGGCCGAAGTAGAAGGCGTTGGTCTTGAGCGAGCCCTCCTCGCCGGCCGTGCCGCCGCCGAGCACCGGGGTGCCGGGACCGTACGACTTCTTCGGGCCGATGCCGCCGCCGAGGATCGCGCGACCGCCGACCGAGAGCTGCTTGAGCGGCTGGTAACCCGCCTTGGCCGAGAGGTTGAACTCGTTGAGGCGCCCGAAGGTCTGGAAGCTGAAGCCCGCCTCGAGCCACTTCAGGACGCCGACGCCGAGGTGCATCTTGGCCATCGGCAGGTAACCGATGCCGACGTCGAGGACGGCGAGATCCTCGGGGAGGACGGCGGCGCCGTGGCTCACGGCGCGGCGGATGGCGATCTGGCGCTCGCGCTCGAGCTCACGCTCCTCTTCCGGCGTGAGCTGGCCGAAGCGCACGAGCGTGAAGTAGAAGACGCGCGTGTCCGGCGACGACCGGAGCGAGACGACCTCGGCGTGGGGGCGGAAGTCGTCGGCGCGCACCTCGATCTTGTGCGAGCCGATGGGGAGGTCGCCCTCCCAGGGCACCGGGCCGATGTACGAGTCGTCGACGTAGAGCGAGGCGTTCGAGACGTTGGCCTCGACGCGCACCGGCGTCGACTCGGCGGCCATGGACGCGTCGATCTTGCAGTCCTGGCCGGGCCCGATGTTGCAGGTGGTGCGGAACTCCTGGCGCCCCGGCGCGACGACGCGGATGGCGTGCGTGCCGGCCTCGGCGTCGGTGATGACGACGGGCGCTTCGCCGCGGTCCTCGTTGTCGACGAAGACGCGCGCGCCCGCGACGTCGGAGTTCACGACGATCTTGCCCATCGCGAGCTGCACCGCGGTGAGCCGGAGCTGGATCATCGACTGGCGCCCGGCCTCGACCGTGACGACGCCGCTCGCCTCCTCGTAGCCGTCGGCCGTGGCCTCGACGAGGTGCTCGCCCGGCGCGAGGTCTTCGACGGTGACCGGCGACTCGCCCACGGCCTCGCCGTCGACGGTGATGAGCGCGCCGCGCACGTTGGTGAAGACGCGGAGGCTGCCCTTGACAGGCACGCGCACGAGGGAGGGATTCAGCGTGATGCGATCGCCGGCGATGACCCGCACGGTCTGCCGGAAGGCCTCGGCGTCCTCGCGCTGCGGGACGATCTCGACGAGATGCTCACCCTCGGGGATCCCTTCGATGAGCTGCGGCGTGCTGCCGCGTTCCTCGCCGTCGATGACGATCTTGGCGCCGGGCGAGTCGCCGACGACGAGGATCGCGCCGGTTCGCGGCGCCTCCTTCTCGAGGAGCACCGGCACGGTGATGCCCTGCGCCGCCGCGATGTCCACCCACTGGCTGAAGGTCTGGAAGCCCTCGCGGCCGACCTGAACGAGGTGCCGGCCGGGCTTGACGTTGAGCTGCATCGGGACGTTGCCCACGGGCTCGCCGTCGACGCGCACGGCCGCGCCGTTCGCGCTCTCGTTCGCCGCCGTGATCACGATGGTGGAGAGCGGCGCGAGCACCACTCGGAAGGTCTCGCGGCGCTTCGCGACGTTCACCGTGAGCCGCGCCTCCTCGTGGTTGGGGAGCTTGAAGATGAAGGTCGCCGGGCCGCGACGGACGCGAACGTTGAGCAGCGGCGTGACGCCGAGCGGCGGGGTCGTGTCCGAGTCGAGGTAGACCGTCGCGCCCGGCGGTGTGGACTCGATGTTGATGGGGATCGGCGTCGTCTGCGCCTCGGCGCGAGGCGCCGCGACGAGCGCGAGGACGAAGGCGAAGAAAAGCGCTGCGCTTCGGTGAGTGAGACCCGGCATCGAGGTGACCTCCCAAGGAGCTCCGGGTCGGGGGGACCCACCCGGAACACCCCCGACGCTAGGCGTTTCCCAACCGAGCTTCAAGCCCGAGGAACAAAGATCGACGCGGTCCGACGCAAGGCGCTTAGAATGAATTTTTCCGAGGTTTCACCATGACCGAGCAGACCATCGAGAGCGTCTCGCACGAGAACCGCATTTTTCCGCCGCCTCCGGAGTTCGCGGCCCGCGCGCGCATCGGCTCGCGTGAGGAGTACGAGCGACTCTATCGCGAGAGCATCGAGAACCCCGAGGCCTTCTGGCTCGCTCGGGCCGCGGAGCTCACCTGGGCCAAGCCGCCCACGCGCGCGATCCACTGGAATCCCCCCGAGGCGCGATTCTTCGAGGACGGCGAGCTCAACGTCTCGGTGAACTGCCTCGATCGCCACGTCGAGGCCGGCCTCGGCGATCGCGTCGCCATCCTCTGGGAAGGGGAGCCCGGGGAGGTGCGCCGTGTGACCTACCGCGAGCTCCTCGAGGAGGTGAGCCGCCTCGCGAACCTCCTCCGCTCGCTCGGCGCCAAGCCCGGCGATCGCGTCGGCATCTACATGGGCATGGTGCCCGAGGTGGCCGTCGCGATGCTCGCCTGCGCGCGCCTCGGCCTCGTACACACCGTGATCTTCGGCGGCTTCGCCGCCGACGCGATCCGCGATCGCCTCAACGACGCGGGCGCGCGCTTCGTCATCACGCAAGACGGCGCGCATCGGCGCGGCAAGATCCTCCCGCTCAAGCCGCAGGTCGACCAGGCCCTGACCGCCGTCCCCAGCGTCGAGAAGGTCATCGTCCTCGAGCGCACCCGCCAACCCATCGATTGGGTCGAGGGCCGCGATCTCGCCTGGCACGAGCACGTCGGCGCGCAGAGCTCCGACGCCGCCCCGGCCATCGTGAGCGCCGAGCATCCCCTCTTCATCCTCTACACCTCGGGCACCACTGGAAAGCCGAAGGGCGTGCTCCACACCTCCGCCGGCTACCTCCTCGGCACGTCGCTCACCGCCCGGTACGTCTTCGATCTCCGCGACGACGACATCTATTGGTGCACCGCCGACGTCGGCTGGATCACGGGACACAGCTACATCGTCTACGGCCCGCTCTCCAACGCGGCCACGGTGCTCATGTACGAAGGCGCTCCGAACCAGCCCGACGAAGGGCGCTTCTGGGACATCGTCCAGCGCCACCGCGTCACGATCCTCTACACGGCGCCCACGGCCATCCGCCAGTTCATCCGCTGGGGCGACGAGCACCCGAAGAAGCGCGACCTCTCCAGCCTCCGGCTCCTCGGCAGCGTGGGCGAGCCCATCAACCCCGAGGCGTGGGTCTGGTATCACGAGGTCATCGGCGGCGGGCGCTGCCCCATCGTCGACACCTGGTGGCAGACGGAAACGGGCGCGATCATGATGAGCCCGCTGCCCGGCGCGATCGCCACCAAGCCCGGCTCGTGCTGCGTGCCCTTCTTCGGCGTCGTGCCCAAGATCGTCGACGAGCGCGGCCACGAGGTCCCGGCCGGCTCGGGCGGCTTCCTCGTCATCGAGCAGCCGTGGCCTTCCATGCTCCGCACCGTCTACGGCGACGAGAAGCGTTTCCGCGAGTCGTACTTCGGCGCCTATCCCGGCCGCTACTTCACCGGCGACGGCGCGCGCCGCGACGAGGACGGCTACTTCTGGGTGATGGGCCGCGTGGACGACGTCGTGAACGTCTCCGGCCACCGCCTCGGCACCGCCGAGATCGAGAGCTCGCTCGTCGCCCACCCCGACGTGGCCGAGGCGGCCGTCGTGGGGCGCCCCGACGAGCTGAAGGGCCAGGCGCTCGTCGCCTTCGTCACGCTCAAGGAGCACGCCGAGCCCAGCCCCGAGCTCGCCGCCAAGCTCTCCGAGCACGTCGCGAACGACATCGGTCGATTCGCGCGCCCGGAGGAGATCCGCTTCGCGCCCGTGCTCCCCAAGACCCGCAGCGGCAAGATCATGCGCCGCATCCTCAAGTCGCTCGCCGACAACCGCGTCCCCGAAGGCGACGTCACGACCCTCGAGGACCCGAGCGTGCTCAACGCGCTGCTCGGCAAGTGATCAAGGGAAACCCCAGGGATCGAAGTCGTCCGCGTGCATCGCCGGCTGGGCCCTTCCCGGCCTGAACGTACGCTCGAAGAGCTCGTGCGTCGGAGGCAGGGTGCGCGGCGGCGGGAGCGGATCGCCCTCGCGGTGGAAGTGGAAGGTCTCGATCTCTTCGAGGCCGTACTCCGCCGCCTCCTTCGAGAGGAGCTCCCGCTTCTCCATGTTCCGGAGCAGGGAGGCGACGCGGTTCTTGGCCGACTTCGAGAGCGCGCCTCGCTCGTGATGGATCGCGCCCGTCGACGGCGACGGGAGGATCGTGGCGAGGAAGGCCGCCTCGGCCGGTGAGAGCTCGGACGGCTGGCGCCCGAAGTAGTGGAGGCTCGCGTTCCGGACGCCATAGATGTACGGACCGAACTCCACGACGTTGAGGTAGAGCTCGAGGATCCGCTCCTTGCCGAAGCCCTTCTCGAGCCACCACGTGTAGATCACCTCACGCAGCTTCCGCACGAGCACCTTCTCGCGGTTCAAGAAGAGGTTCTTCGCGAGCTGCATGGAGATCGTCGACGCCCCTCGCTCGAACCGCCCCGTCGCGAGGTTCCGCGCGAGCGAGCCGCGGATCGCGAAGGTCGAGAAGCCCTTGTGCCGGAAGAAGCCCGCGTCCTCGTGGGCCAGCACGGCCGCGATCAGGTAAGGGCTCACCTCCTCGAGATCGGTCCACACCTCGGTGCGCGGCCCGGTCTCGAAGTCGAAGGGCTCTCGATTGGGATCGAGGGCCTCGTGCACGAAGAGCGAGTGGAAGCGCCCCGGATCGGCGTGCTTGGGCCAATCCACGAAGCGGCATTGGTCGTCGACGCGGATGTCGAGCTCGAGATCGTCGGGCGACGCCCCCTCGACCGCGAGGGTGAGGTCGCCGGAGATCGTCCCGCGCAATTGGAACCCGGCCGCGCCCCCCAGGATCGCCGCTGGAAAGGCATGCACCGCGTCCTCGCACGGCGTGCGGGGGAGCTTCGCCTTGAGCGAAATCGACCAAGCGGCCGGGTCGATCACGGCCTCGCCGCGGAAGACGACCTTGGCCTTCCCCAGGCCGAACGCGCCGTTCTCGATCGAGAGCCTCCGCGCGTCGACGTTCCACCGGCCGGTACCGGCGATCGAGAAGTCGAGGCCGACGATCGGCTCGCTCGCCACACGCGGCGAGTCGAGCCCGAGCCCCGTCACCTCGAGCGTCCCGTCGAAGGCGATCTGCTCACGCGACTTGGCCTCGAGATCGAATTTTGCGTCGAGCACGCCTCGCTCGGGCTCGTACCAAGGGATCTGCGGCACCAGCGCGGCCACCGCGTCGAGCGGGAGTCGCTCGATCTCCACCTTCCCGCCCGCGCGGAGATGGAGGACGTCCAGATCGAGATCGAAGACCGCACGTGACGAGGCCGGCCCCCGCCCCTGCCCGTGGACGCGCATCTTCGTCGCCGCGCCGCGTTCGACCCCGAATCCGTCGAGCACGAAGGCTTCCCGCTCGGACTCGTGAGGCAAGATCGTCTTCCGCGACCCGAAGCGGAAGCTCGGATCGAGGCGCTCGACGAGCCTCGCATAACGCGACGACGACGGCTCCTCCTTGGCATCCCCATCGGCGGTGGTCTCGCCGCGGATCGCTCGGACGCGCTCGAGCCAGCTCGAGGTGCGCGTCTCGTCGGAGAGCGCCGAGAGATCGAGGGTCTCCATCTCGACGCGAGAGATCGTCCGGGCGGAGAGACGTCCCGCGAGCTGGACGCCTTCGGCACGGACGAGCGGCGGCTCCCCTTGGCCGAGCGCCACGTGCTGGATCGCCGCGACGAAGCGATCGCCCTCGAGCGACGCACGCTCGAGCCTCGCGTTCGCGAGCTCGCCCGCTGCGTCGGACACGAGGATCGCGAGATCGCGGATCTCGATCGTCGGGAGCTCTCTCCCGTGCTCGGCGGGCGGCTCTTCCTCGCCGGCCCTCTCTCGCGGGCCGAGGCGCGCCGATATCGACGCCCGCTCCACGCGGACGGCCCGAATGGCAGCGCGTCGATCACGGACGAGCTCGAAGAGCCCCGCCTCGATCTCGATCTGCTCCGCCGAGCCGCTGAGCGATCCATCCTGGCGGGAGAAGCTCACCCCCTGGAGCGCGATCGCCGAAAGCCCGACCTCGGCCGACCCGATCTCGAGCTCCACCCCCCGCGCGCGCGCCTCCCGCTCGAGAAGCGACCGAACGAGCGTCGGGAGCATGAGACTCGTCCCGACCACGACTCCGGCCATGACGACCAACGCGATCGCCACACCGCGGAGCACCTTCGAGGATGAGCCATTCCTCATGGACACCTGGCTTATAACCGCCCACGCGCCCTCGGACCATGCTGGTGCCCCGGAAGCCGCACTTCGTCCGCGACTTCGTGCGGCACGCGGCGGAGCAGACGTGGGGCTGGCTCCGAAGCGCGTGAGAGGGGCTTAAAAGCGAACGCCCAGCACGAGGCTGGGCGTTCATAAAA
>JAAYBZ010000008.1 GCA_012744445.1 Myxococcales bacterium
CACCACGAGCAGCTTGAAGGCCGGGCCGAAGCGACGTCCCCCGAGGGCGAGGAGGACGACGCCGAGCGGGAGCCAATCGAGCACGAAACGCGGGCCGAACTGCACCCATCCGGAGTTCTGGTAGAGGAGGTCGAGCCCGAAGACGAGGCCGAGCGAGGCCGCGAGCGCGGTCATCCGGAGGTCCCAGCGCTTGGGCCAGAGCAGGCAGAGGAGCGGGGGCGAGACCACCCAGAGCGCCAGCCCGTGGCGGCTGATCTTCACGTAGGGGAACTCGTCCTCGAACCAGGGGAGGCTGGCGAGCACGACGGCGAGGTTTCGCCCGAGGTAGTGGTAGCCGAAGAGGCCCCACTTCTCGATGCGGGGGATCCACGCGATCTGGAGGAAGCGGTGGCCGTACTCACCCGGATCGCCGAAGCGAGCGACGTTGTGCACAGCGAGCGCGAGCCCCACGCAGGCGACGGGGAGCGCGAAGAGGGCGAGGCGCCCGAGGGCTCGTCGCGTGAAGAGCGCCGCGGCGAGCGCGCGGGCGCCCTCCGCCGTGCGCTCGGTGCGGGCCACCTCGAGCACGAAGAAGAGGCCGAGGAAGAGCGTGCTCGGGCGCGTCGCGAGCAGGAGCCCGAGCATCGTGCCCGCGAGCACGGGGCGCGAGCCGTCCCAGGCGAAGAGCAGGTAGAGGACGATGAGCGCCGAGGCGACGACGTGCGCGGCGAACCAGACCGTCCCCTGCACGGCGGAGAAGAAGTAGACCGTGCCGAAGGCGAAGAACGCGACGAGCCAGAGATCGTCGCCCTCGGTCCGCCGGCTCGTGCCCGCTTCGCGGAGCCTCCGGAGGAGGACGTAGAGGAGCGCCGGCGCGAGGCCGGTGAAGAGCCCGAAGAAGAGCCGGTCGGGGAGCTCGGTGCCGAAGATGGCCACCGCCGGCAGCGCGAGCACCGCCGGGAACGGCGGGAACGAGACGTAGTACTTCTGCGTGGGCGTCGGGCGCCGGCCGCACCGCTCGCCCGTGGCCTCGTCGAAGCACGCCCAGTCGTTGTTGCCGGGCGGCGGGCCGCCGAGATCGAGCCGCCCCTCGAGCCAGGCGTTTGCCAGGTGGATGAAGTGGTTGTCGGGCGAGGGCGTCGTGAGTCGCTTGCCGGCGACCGCGAGGTAGACCGACGTGGTGAAGAGGAAGATGGCGAGCGGAACGGCCGCGCGGCGGAGTCGAGGGCTCAAAGCCGCGCGAGGATAGCAAAGCCGGGTGTCCCGCCGTAACGAGGGCGCGCGCGGGCTCGGCATGACAAGCTTCGGCCTGCCTGCTACGGCAGGTGCGCCATGGCAGAAATCTCTCGCGAGAAGCTGGTCCAAGCCCTTTCGACCGCCGTCGATCCCACCTTCGAGAAGAGCCTCGGCGACCTCGGGACGCTCTCCGACGTCTCGATCGAGGGAGGGCGCGCGCGGGCCAAGGTCCGCGTGAGCACGCCCTCCGATCAGCTCAAGCGCACGCTGGGCGAGGCGCTCGAGGCGCTCGCCAAGGAGGTCGGCGTCGAGTCGCTCGACATCGAGTGGGACGTGCAGATCCCCACGCGCGAGGCGACGAGCGAGGATCCGATCCCCGACGTGAAGAACGTCGTCCTCGTGATGAGCGGCAAGGGCGGCGTGGGCAAGAGCACCACGGCCGCCAACCTCGCCCTCGCCCTCCGTCGCCAGGGGACGCGCGTGGGTCTTCTCGACGCGGACATCTACGGCCCCTCCGTGCCCACGATGCTCGGCATCCAAGGGCACCCGATGTCCAAGGATGGAAAGCGCATCCAGCCGCTCGAGCGCTTCGGCATCAAGCTGATGAGCATCGGCTTCCTCCTCGAGGATCCCACGCAGGCGATCGTCTGGCGCGGCCCGATGCTCCACGGCGCGCTCCAGCAGTTCATCGCCGACGTCGACTGGGGCCCGCTCGACTACCTCGTGGTCGACATGCCGCCCGGCACCGGCGACGTGGCGCTCTCCATCGCGCAGAAGGCCAAGATCACGGGCGTGGTGATGGTCACCACGCCGCAAGAAGTGGCGCTCCAGGACGTCTACAAGGGCGTCTCGATGTGCAAGAAGCTCAACCTCCCCATCCTCGGCGTGGTGGAGAACATGAGCTACTTCGTCGATCCCACCGGGCAGCGGCACGAGCTCTTCGGCGCGGGCGGTGGCCAGAAGGTCGCCGAGTTCGCGGGCGCGCCGCTCCTCGGGCAGGTGCCCATCGAGACCGCGGTCCGCGAGTGGGGCGACAAGGGCACCCCGGTGGTGCAGGCGGCCCCGCGGAGCGCCTCGGCCGAGGCCTTCACGAGCATCGCGGAGTCGCTCGCCGAGCGCATCGCGGCCGTCCACTTCGCGCGCGGCGGCGGCGAGAAGGCGCCCGATCCCTCGGGGCCGAAGCGCCTCCGCATCCTCCGCTGACGGAAGAGGGGGCGAGTGGAGCTCTTCGAACACGCCACCCGTGACGATGCTCCGCTCGCCGAGCGCATGCGGCCGGTGCGCCTCGCCGACGTGGTGGGGCAGCGTCATCTGCTCGGGCCCGGGAAGCTCCTCCGCCGCTCGATCGCCGAGGGCAACGTCCCTTCGATGATCTTCTTCGGCCCGCCGGGCAGCGGGAAGACCACGCTCGCCCGCGTGCTCTCGAACGAGATCGACGCGCGCTTCGTGAGCTTCAGCGCGGTGCTCCAGGGCGTCCCCGAGCTCCGGCGCCTCATCGACGAGGCCAAGGAGCGGAAGTCGCTCCGCGGGGAGCGCACGCTCCTCTTCGTCGACGAGATCCATCGCTTCAACAAGGCGCAGCAGGACGCGCTCCTCCCGCACGTCGAGGCCGGCACGGTGACGCTCATCGGCGCCACCACCGAGAACCCGGCCTTCGCGGTGAACGCCGCGCTCCTCAGCCGCGCGACGGTCCACGCCCTCCAGCCGCTCTCCGAGGAGGACCTCCTCGAGCTCCTCCGCCGCGCCGTGAGCGAGCCGCGGGGACTCGGCCGCCCCGAGTGGCTCGAGCACGACGCGCTCCTCGCGCGCATCGCGGCCCACGCCGAGGGCGACGCGCGTCGGGCGCTCACGCTCCTCGAGTCGGTGGCGCTCGGCGGGACCCTCAGCGAGGAGGCCGTCGACGACGTGCTCGCGGGCAAGCGCCTCCGCCACGACAAATCGGGCGACGCGCACTACGACGTCGCGAGCGCCTTCATCAAGAGCCTCCGCGGGAGCGATCCCGACGCCGCGATCTACTGGATGATGCGGCTCCTCGAGGGCGGCGACGATCCGCTCTTCGTGCTCCGCCGGATGATCATCTTCGCCTCGGAGGACATCGGCCTCGCCGATCCGCGCGCGCTCGAGCAAGCGGTCGCGGCCGACCAGGCGTTCCGGCGCCTCGGCATGCCCGAGGGGCTGCACCCGATGGCGCAGTGCTGCCTCTACCTCGCCTGCGCGCCCAAATCGAACAAGAGCTACATGGCCTTCGTGGCCGCGCAGAAGGACGTGGAGCGCTTCGGCACCCTCCCCGTGCCGCTCCACCTCCGCAACGCGCCCACCAAGCTCGCGAAGGAGCTCGGCCACGGCAAGGGCTACCGCTACCCACACGACGAAGGGGGCTTCGCGCGCGACGTGGACTACCTCCCCGAGAAG
Source organism: Myxococcales bacterium (assembly GCA_012744445.1). Classification (GTDB taxonomy): domain Bacteria; phylum Myxococcota_A; class Polyangia; order Polyangiales; family Houyiibacteriaceae; genus JAAYBZ01. The sequence goes on from JAAYBZ010000008.1 coordinate 3,628, forward strand.
CTCGTCCACGCGAAGTACTACGAGCCCACGGACAACGGCGTGGAGGCGCGCATCCGCGAGCGCCTCGCGCGGCTCTTCCCCAAGAAGCGGGGCTGAGGCTCAGCCGCTCGACGCCGCGCGGAGGGTGGCGAGCTGCGACTCGGCGGTGGAGACGAGCTCCCGGAGCGCCACGTCGATCTCCGCGCGCGAGAGGGAGGCCGTGGGAAGCTCCACCGTGAGCACGACGTCGCCGTCCTCGTCGTAGGCGAACTTGGCGAGGTGCAGATCGCGGTTCACGCGGAGGAGCCACCGCGAGAGCTCGAAGGCCTGCGCGCCGTCGGACTTGAGGAAGGGGACGATGGACGCGACGAACCAGCCGTCCTGCAGGCGGAGATAGACCGGGAAGGTGCCCTGCGGGGTGACGCGGATGGCTCTGAGCGTGTTCTCCCCCACGGGACCCGCGTCCCACCCGAGCGCGTCGAGGTGCCCTCGCAGCTCTTCTTCGGTCAGCATCGAAGCACGAGTCGAGCCGAGGCCGCCCCTGATGTCAAGCCTGGTGGATCAATCGAAGGCGTATACCCGCGCCTCGCCGTGTCTCCGGACGAGCGCGTCGACGTGGGCGAGGATGGCGCGGCGCCGCGCGAGCACGGCCCGCTTCTCGGCCTCCTCGAGGATCGCGAGGTGCGGCTCGAGGGGATCGGGCGCGAGGGCGCGATCGAGCGCAGGGCCGTCGAGCGCGCGGAGACGCTCGACGAACCCGCGGCTCACGCGCTCCACGCGGTGGAGGCGCTCGAGGAGCGGGCGCTCGTGCCGCGGCGCGAGCGATTCGCCGAAGGTGAGGTTGTGGTCGCGGACGTAGACGCGCTCCCCGCTCGGATCGGTCTGGAGGTTGCCGCCGCTCATCCGATCCCAGTTGCCGATGAGGTAGTCGTAGAAGACCAGGCGCGAGAGATCCCGGAGGAGGCTCGGCGAGTGCTCGCCCCGTGCGCCCTCGACGCGGAGCGCCTCGAGCCAGCCCTCGCGCACCTCCGGCTTGTCGAGCTTCGACGGGGTGAGATCGGGCACCCAGTGGATGGCGGCGCCCACGACCCAGCCGGCGCGGACGTGGATCTTGGAACGGAGCGCCTGGTGCTTCTCCTCGAAGCGCGGATCGAGGAGACGGTCGATCTTCGCGAGCGGCTCCTTGCGGAGGACCACGGGCGGGACGTTCTCCATCGCGAGCGCGCGCGCGATGCGGTAGGCGGCGAGCTCGGCGAGGTGCCCCCGCGGCCGGCCCGATTGCGCCGGACGGAACGCGATGAGGCCACCCTCCGCGAGGCGCACGCGGTAGACGACGCTCGTGGTGCCGACGGGGCGGAATTCGCGCGCCGGCGCCTCGCGCATCGCCTCGAGGTCGACGCCCTCGAAGGGCCCGCCCCGGCGATCGGCGCGGAGGGCGAGCGGCAGCGTGAGCAGGAGGACCACGGAAACGAGAAGAGCCCGCATCGGCGCGACCATACGCCGAGCGGGCTCCCTCGCTCAAAAAGCGATCACCAGGTCTTCACGCCGGCGAGCAGGTTCTTCGCGATGACCATGCGCTGGATCTGCGAGGTGCCCTCGTAGATCTGGAGGATCTTGGCGTCGCGCATGAGCTTCTCGACCGGGTACTCGGTGATGTAGCCGTTGCCGCCGAAGACCTGCACCGCGTCGATCGCCGTCTGCATCGCCGCGTCGGCGCCGAAGGCCTTGGACATGCTGGCGACGAGGCTGTTCCGGCCGCCCTGGTCGATCTGATAGGCCGCCTTGTGGACGAGGAGGCGCGTGGCCTCGTAGCGGATGCCCATGTCGGCGATCATCTGCTGCACCATCTGGTGCTGCGCGATGGGCACGCCGAAGGTCTTGCGCTCGAGGGCGTAGGCGATCGACTCGTCGAGGGCGCGGCGCATGAGGCCGCAGGCGCCCGCGCCGATGTCCGGGCGCGTGCGGTCGAAGGTCTTCATCGCGACCTTGAAGCCCTCACCGGGAGGCGCGAGGAGGCACGACTCGGGGACGCGGACCTCGTCGAAGTTGATGGTGGCGGTGTCGCTCGCGCGCTGACCGAGCTTGTCCTCCGCCTTGCCCACGCTCACGCCGGGGAGGTCGCGATCGACGATGAACGCGGCGATGCCCTTGTGGCGGAGCGCCGGATCGACGGTGGCGAAGACGACGTACCAGCTCGCCCAGGAGCCGTTGGTGATGAAGCACTTCTGGCCGGTGATCACCCACTCGTTGCCGTCCTTGCGGCAGCGGGTCTGGATGCCCGCCGAGTCGGAGCCGGCGGCCGGCTCGGTGAGCGCATAGGCCGCGAAGATCGGCTCCTTCACGAGGCTGCCGAGGTACTTCTTCTTCTGCTCCTCGTTGCCGGCCACGAGGATCGGCGTCGCGGCGAGGGTGTTCGCCGTGATGCTCGTCTGGATGCCGGTGCAGCCGTAGGCGATCTCCTCGACGATCAGGACGTGCTCGAGCTCGTGGAGCCCCGCGCCGCCGTAGGCCTCGGGGATGTTCGGGCAGACGAAGCCGAGCTCCCACGCCTCCTTGAAGACGTCGACCGGGAACTCGTGCTTGCGGTCGCACTCGGCCGCCACGGGGATGATGCGCTCTTTCGTGAAGCGGCGCGCTTCCTCGACCAGCGCCTTCTGCTCATCGCTCAACTCGAAGCTCAGCATGATTCTCTCTCCATCGTCGTCGTTTGCCCCGGGCCACGGGAAGCGCGCCGCCTTGGCGGGACGCTCCACCGCCCGCGCTCTTCGCGCGGACGCGGACCGGCGGAATCATCGTTTCTTGGCCGCGGCCTCTCGCCGAAGCTCGGCGCGCACGGCCTTCGCGCCGAGTCGGAAGCCGAGCGCGATGCCCACGAGGAGCACCCCGGGGATGTAGATCAGATGGGCGATCGACGGAAGCTCATCGAACATCGTCGTCGACCTTCTGGAGCGCCTGGCGAAGGCTCTCGACGTCGGCCTCGATGCCGCGCGCGATCTTGCCGAGGCGGAGGAGATAGCCGAGGGTGAGGCCCCAGAGCGCGAGGTAGGCGCCGATGAGGAGCGGACCGCCGGGGACGCTCTCGGTCTCGGGGCCCGACACGGCGCGGAACGCGGCCGAGCGCTCTTCGACGGCGCTGGGCGCGTCCTCGGACGCAGGCTCCTCCGCCGCGGCCGGACGAGCGACGAGGATCGAGGCGAGGAGGAGCGCCGAGAGGAGGAGTGCCTTCATGCTTCGTTCTCCAGGAGGTCGGCCTCGAGCGCGCGGGCGCGAGCCGCGTCGATCGCCTGCCGTTGCCGCTCGAGGCGGTAGCGCGTCCAGAGCAAGAGGAGCGCGAGGGAGAGCACGGCGGCGATCGAGAGCAAGAACGGCGTGACCATCTCGGGCGCGAGCCCGCCGCCTTGTTTGGTGATCACGGTGGGGTGCACGCCTCGCCACTTCTGCACGCTGTAGTGCACGAGGAAGAGGACGGGGACGCCGAGCACGGCAAGCCCGGCGCCGAAGAGCTTCTCCGACTCGCCCGCCTCACCGAACGAACGGAGGCTCAGATAGGCGAGGTAGATCATGCCGGCGGCGAGCGTCGTGGTGAGGCGCGGATCCCAGGTCCAGTACACGCCCCAGGCTTTGCGCGCCCAGAGCGGCCCGGTCACCAGGACGATCGCGCAGAAGAGCATCCCGATCTCGGCGCCGGCGACGGCGAGCGCGTCGGCCTTGGGGTTGCGGCTCGCGAGGTAGGCGAGCGCGCCGACGGCCGTCGCGCCCCAGCCGACGTACATGGCGAAGGCGCTCGGGACGTGGAAGTAGAAGATCTTCTGGACGATGCCCATCTGCACCTCCATCGGCGCCACGAAGAACACGAGCGAGAGGCTCGCGAGCACGAGCAGCGCGGTGACGAGCCACGCGGGCGCGAAGAGCGAGGGTGAGATGCGGGCGAAGGACATGCGGTGTGGGTGCGCGGACCGCCCCCTCGGAGAGGGCTAGGGCCGATTCCGATGCGGAAGGAAGCGCACTTTGCCACGAAGGGCAACCGGAGTCCCCTCGAAGCGCCGCCCGCGTTGCTCGAGCGGCTGGCTTCGGTCGACTCGACTCCAAGCGGCGGGCCCGCCCTCGTCGCCGCGATCGCGAGGATGAGCGAGGCCTACACGCGCGGGCGCGACGCGCTCACGGAGGTCGGCGAGTCCAGGGAAGGCCACCGCGCGCGGCTGCGCTTCTTCCTCCCGAGGGACCTCCCCAAGGCGACGCGGCCCCTCCTCGAGCTCGCCGAACGCGGTCTGCTCCCTCGGCGGACGGGCCTCCGCCTCCTCGACCTCGGCGCCGGGCTCGGGACGACGACGCTCTCGGTCGCGCGCGCCCTCTCGCTCACGGGCGCCGACGGGACGCTCTCCGTCCTCGCCGTCGACGCGGACGCGCGCGCGCTCGAGACCTTCGCCCGCATCGTGGCCGAGCCGCTCGAGGGGTTCTCGCCCATCGCGCTCGAGACCCGCGCGGGGAGGCTCCCCGAGGCGCTCGGGTCGATCCGCGGGTCTTACGATCTCATCACGCTCGGCCTCGTCCTGAACGAGGTGACGGATCCGCTCGCGCTCGTGACGAGTGCCGCTCGCCTCCTCGCCGACGAGGGGGTGCTCCTCGTCCTCGAGCCCGCGCTCCGCGAGACCACGCGCGCCCTCATGGAGATGCGCGACGCCCTCGCCGACGGACCGCTCGCCATCCTCGGCCCCTGCCCCCATCACGGGCCCTGCCCGATGCTCCCGAACGCTCGCGATTGGTGCCACGACGCCGCGGACGTCCCCCTCCCCTCGCCGCTCGACACCCTGGCGAGCGAGGCCGGACTCCGCGACGATCGCCCGACCTACGCCTGGCTCGCGCTCGGGAAGCGCGCGCGGCCGATCGACGTCTACCACCGCGTCGTGAGCCATCGCCTCCCGAGCAAGGGGAAGCTCGAGCTCGTGGTCTGCGCGCCCGAGGGCGAGCTCCTCCGCGCGCGGCGCCTCGATCGGCACGCGAGCGACGCGAACGCGGCGTTCTCGGAGGCATCCCGCGGCGATCGCCTGGTGATCGAAGGGACGCGCCGCGGCGACGCGCTCGTGGTGGGCCCCGACGACGCCGTCGGCCGCGCATGACGCGCCGAGTCATGCGCGCGTGGTGAATTCGCGGAAGGTGTACTAAAGACCGACCCGGATGAGTCTTCTGGATCGCCGCTTTCTTTTCGTCGTCGGTAAGGGCGGCGTCGGGAAATCTGCCGTGGCCACGTCGATCGCGGTCGCGGCGGCCAGCCGTGGGAAGCGCACGCTCCTCGCCATGGTCGAGTGCAAGGAGCGCGTGAGCGAGTTCCTCGGCGTCGCGCCGATCGGCCCCCACGTCGTACGTAACGTGCGACCCAACCTCGACGCCGTGAACATGGTCCCCGAGGTCGCGCTCGAAGAGTACGGCATGATGATCCTGAAGGTCCGTGCCCTCTACAAGCTCATCTTCGAGAACCGCCTGGTGCGCGCGTTCCTCGATGGAGTGCCGGGCATGGCCTCGTGGTCGATGCTGGGCAAGGCCTTCTTCCACGCGAGCCCGCCGAGCGGCCCGCCGGAGTACGACCTCGTCGTGGTCGACGCGCAGGCCACGGGACACGCGCTCGAGATGCTCCGCGTGCCCGTCGTCATCCAGAAGGTGGCGCCGCCGGGCCTCCTGCGCCGCGAGGCCGATCGCGCGCTCGAGCTCTTCCGCGATCCGCGGCAGAGCGGCATGGTGCTCGTCACGCTCCCCGAGGACATGCCCACGAACGAGACGCTCGAGCTCCACGCGGCGCTCACCGCCGAGCTCAGCCTGCCCATCGGCGCGCTCGTCGTGAACCGCGTGCTCCCCGAGCTCGTCCACCCGCACGAGGCCGATCGATTCGAGGCGCTCCCGTCGCTCCTCGGCGCGGACTCGCCGGCGCTCGACCTCGCGCGCGCCGCTCGCACACGCTCGCTCCGCGAACGCGTCCAGCGCGAGAGCTTCGAGCGGCTCGCGTCCATCACCGCGCCGCGCGTCGACATCCGCGACTTCATCAGCCCCGAGCTCGGCCCGCGCGAGATCGAGGAGATGAGCCGGATCTTCCTCGCCCGCTGATGTGACGGACACGTGACACGCGCGCCTGCTCGGGTGCGCGTTGTTCGCGCGTTTGTCACCGAGCCGCCAAGCTCGAGGCGTAAGCGTTGCGCAATCGACGATTCCGTCGCATCGCGCTGCCCATGCTTCGATTCCCGACCCTTCTCGCGCTCCTCGCCGCCCTCTCCTCCTTCGCGCGGAGCGCGCACGCGGAAGACGAGCCCGTCTTCGACGAGGGATCGGTCGAGACGCCGCCGGCCGAGAAGCCCAAGTGGTACGACCGGATCCAGCTCCGCGGCTACACGCAGTTCCGGTACAACCGCATCCCCGTCCCGCATCAGAACGACGAGATCGTCAACCACCAGGGCGATCGGAGCATCGGCGGCGGGAACGGCTTCTCCATCCGGCGCCTGCGCCTCGTCCTCTCCGGCGATCTCCACGAGCACCTCGCCATCTACATCCAGCCGGACCTCGTCTCGACGGCGAACGGCCAGATCCACGTGATGGTGATGCGCGACGTCTACGCCGACGTCTTCTTCGACGCGAAACGCGAGCTGCGGCTCCGCGTGGGCCAGTCGAAGGTGCCCTACGGCTTCGAGAACCTGCAGTCGTCTCAGAACCGGCTCGCCCTCGATCGAGACGACGCCCTGAACTCGGCCCTCAAGGACGAGCGCGACCTCGGCGCGTTCTTCTACTACTCGCCGGTGGTGGCGCAGGAGCGCTTCCGCCACCTCGTCTCGAGCGGGCTCAAGGGCTCGGGCGACTACGGCGTCGTCGGCTTCGGCGTCTACAACGGCCAAGGGGCGAACCAGCTCGCGCTCGCGGACGACGTCCACGTCGTGGCGCGCGTCGCCTATCCCTTCCTCTTCGGCTCGCAGTACGTCGAGCTCGGGGCGGGCGGCTACTACGGCAAGTACCGCGTCACCTTCGACGAGACGCAGTACACCACGCCCAATGGAGAGCGCGACATCCTCGATGCGCGGGGCTTTGCGACGATCGTCGTCTATCCGCAGCCCTTCGGGTTCCAGGCCGAGCTCACCTACGGCGTCGGGCCCTCGCAGGGCGATCGCGGCGCGCCCGATCGCAACGTCATCGAGGCGAGGCGCCTCGTCGGCGCCTACGCCCAGCTCATGTACAAGATCGACGACCCCTTCGGCACGGTCGCGATCATCCCGTACGTGCGCGGCACGTACTACGACGGCGGGAAGAAATTCTTCGCGAACGCGCCGCACTATCGCGTGAAGGAGCTCGAGATCGGCGTGGAATGGCAGATCCTCCCGCAGCTCGAGCTCTCACTCGCCTACGACATCGTGGAGCGGACCTCCGACGTCGCGCCCTACGACGAGGAGCGCGGTCACGTCGGACGCGTCCAGCTCCAGATCAACTACCCCTGACGTCGGGGCGGGAGGCTCGGCGTCGAAGTACCGCAGGATGGCCGCGGGCCACGTGCCCATCACGAGGAGCGCCCCGACCAAGAAGGAGACCGCCACCCGCTCGCGCGGCGTGAGGTCGCGCTTGGCGCCGCTGGGCGCGCCCGAGAAGGCCCCGAAGAAGCCCCTCGCCACGTGGATGGCGTTGATCGCGGTGGCGAGGATGCCCATCGCGGCGAGGACCGGGTAGGCGTGCGACGTGCCCTCGAAGAGGAGGTCGCCCGCCACGAACCCAAAGGTGAGCGGCGCGCCCACGCCCGCGAGCCCGAAGACCAGGTACGAGGCCGCGAGGAGCGGCGCGCGCTCGAAGTTCCCGGAGGGCCGGTCAAGCGTGATCCGCCCGCGACGCGCCTCGAGGGCCGCCAAGGTCATGGCGAGCCCGCTCGAGGCGAGACCCGAGACGAACCACGAGCCGAGCGCGCCCACGTAGCCCGCGCGCGAGCTCGACTCGATGCCCATGATCACCAGCGCCGTCTGGCTCATGAGGAGGTAGCCGAGGGCGCGGCGCGGGCGGTTCTGCGCGGCGCCCATCGCGGCGGCGAAGACCGCCGTCACCGCCGCGAGCGAGGCGATGAGGCCCTGGAAGCCCGCGTCGAGGCCCACCGAGACGGCGCGCGCGTGGAGGTACACGCCGAGCTGGGGCATCGCGAACATCACCACCATGCCCACCGGCGCCCGATCGAAGAAGCGCGGGAGCCAGCTGTGGAACGGGACGGTGGCCGTGCGGATCGCGAAGCCGAGGAGGTAGAACGCGAAGGCGATGCGACCGAGCCCCGACTCCTCGAGCGCGGCGGCCACGAAGATCGCGAGCGCGCTCGGCACGAGGTAGGCCGAGAAGGAGCGCGAGAGCGGCGCGGTCTCGGGCGTCGAGCGGAGCTCGAGGATCACGGGCAAGGTCCCGAGCGCGACGAAGAGCGCCCCGGCCATCGGCGTGCGCGAGAGCACGAGCCCGAGCGAGGTCGAGAGCACGAGGAGCGTGCGCGCGAACGTGGCCGCCCGCGCGCATCGCGCCGGCGTCATCGCCATCGAGAAGGTGCCGATCGCCGAGACGAAGAGCGGCGCGAGGGCGCGCCAGCGTTCGCCCTCGATGCCGAGGGCCACCTGGTCGGCTGTGGCCCCGCGACCCGCGCCCTGGATCGCGATCGCGACGGAGAGCGCGGTGACGAGGCCTGCGCCGAGCACGGCCCAGCGCCGCGCGAGCGGCGCCGAGCTCGCCCTTCGTGTGATCTCCGCGAAGACGAGCGGGAGGAGGATCACGATCCAATCGACGAGAGCGAGCTTCATCGCGCCTCCCTCACGGCTTTGGACTCCGCGCCGCGCTCGAGCCGCTCGATGTACGCGGCGTCACGTCGATCCACCTCGCGGAGGAACTCGCCGAGCTTTCGCGCCTTCCGCAGGACGAAGGGCTCGACGTAGGCGCGCTCGATCGCGAAGCGGTGGATGCGCCGGCCGACATCCGTCCCGTCGAGCCACGCGAAGAAGCCGCGCGCCTCGGGCGCACCGCGTCGATCACGGATCACGCTCGGCGCGCGGAGGAGCTCGTAGCTGCGGAGCGTCGCGTGCCCGAGGATGTGGAGCATCGCGAGCGCCTCGAGCCCGAGGCCGATCTCGGCGAAGATGAAGCCCACCTGGGTCATCGAGGCGTAGGCGAGGCGCGCCTTCGCGTCCGTCTGGACGCGGCCCACGAGCTTCCCGTAGGCCGCGGTCAGCAGGCCCACGATCACGATCGCGACGGAGACCGACGGCGTCGCCTCGAAGAGCGGTCGCGCGCGGAGGAGGAGCACGGGGCCGAGGTGGATCGAGAGCGCACCGTAGAAGATGGCGCTCGAGGGCGTCGGCCCCTCCATGGCCCGAGGGAGCCACCCGGAGACCGGGAACTGCGCCGCCTTCCCGACGGCCGCGAGCACGAGCCCCGCCGCCACGAGGTGCGCGTCGAAGGGGCTCGCCGGCGCGCCGAGCGCCCGCACCCCCGCGCTCTCCACGACGAAGCGCGCGCCACCCTCCGCGTGGTGGAGCCAGGCGAGCGCCACGAGGAGGCCGACGTCGCACACGCGGTAGATCGAGAACGTCATGAGCCCATGCCGCGCGGCCGATGGACGCTCGTGGAAGAACGCGATGAGCAGCGCAGAGGCCACGCCGACGAGCTCCCATCCGAAGATCAGGAGATCGAGGCTCCCGGCGAAGCACGTGGCCGTCACGCCGGCCCCGAGCACCGAGAGGAGGAAGAAGTAGCGGAAGTAGCCACGCTCGCGGTGGAGGTAGGTGCGGCTGAGCCTCGCCACGAGCACGAGCAACGTCGCCGCGAGCGCGCCGAAGCCCAGCGAGAGCCGGTCGATCGCGAAGGTGAGCTGCACGGCATCCGACGCGACCCGGAACCACTCGCCGAGCGCGAGCTCGAGCGTGGGCTCCGGGGCGACCACGACCGAAGTCGCGGCGACGACGCACGCGGCGGCGGTGAGGCCGAACGCCCCTTCGACGAGCCCCGCGACGAGCCGCTCCGGCGGACGCGCGATCGCGGCGCGGAGGAGGGAGAGCGCGGCGAGGAGCGCGAGCGGTGCGACCACCGTGACGAGCACGGAGACGAAGACGACGGTCATCGGTGACCTCCATCGACGCGGGCCACGCGGAGATGTCCCCGCGCCCCGGCGTAGTGCGCCATGGACGAAGGCGCGCGTGGGATCTCCGCCGCCTCGGCGACGTAGGGGCGGAGCGCGCCGTCCTTCATCTCGAGGAGCGCGCCGTCCGAGGGCCGACGCAGGACGAAGCGCACCCACTCGTTCCGGAGCGCGCGCGCCACGACGGGGCGCGCCTCGATGATGCGCTCCAAGGTCGCCGGCTCGGCCTCGACGATCGTGAGGAGCCGGATCGGCTCGTGGAGCTCCACCATCTGGACCGGGAGGCCGGTGCGCAGATCGGATCCCGCTCCGTCCATCACGCCGACGAGCGATGCCACGTTGTGCGCCACCTTGGTGCCCGAGCCATAGAACGTGGAGTCGACGAAGCTGAAGTAGTACTCGAGGCTGATCCCGCCCGCGACGTTGATGACGGTCTCGAGCAGGGGACCGAGCACCTCGCCCTCGGGATCGAGGCTCGGCTCGTAGGAGACGAGGAAGGCGCGTCGATCGAGGAAGAGCCCGCGCGTGAGCTCGCGCCGCCCTACGATGCAGAGGGCGTTGGTCACGTGCCCGCACTCGGGACGCGGCTCGGCGAGGCTCGCCGCGCGATCCGAGACGTGGGCGAGCGCCTCTTCGGGCGAGAGCGCGAGGGACGCGCTCTCGAAGCGACGGCACCGCTCGTGCGCGGAGCGCCGACGGGCCTCGTCGAGGGCCTGCCGGAAGCGCTCGATCTCCTCGCTCGGCACGCCGACCTCCTCGAGGTCGAAGAGCACGAGGGAGTCGCTGCACGTGTCGTGGAAGCCGCCGACGAAGCGCGTCCGCTCGGGGATGACGACGCCGCGCGCCGCGAGCTTCTCGCGCACCCCCGGGTGGTTCGCCATCGCCGCGAAGACGCGCGCGTTGGGTCCGCCGTGACCTCCGCCCGTCGCGCCGCAGTTGTACGCGGCCTCGTGCGGGTTGTTCGTGCTCGTG
>JAAYBZ010000091.1 GCA_012744445.1 Myxococcales bacterium
AGATCGACAACACGACCTCCGAGTACGATAAGGAGAAGCTCCAGGAGCGTCTCGCGAAGCTCGCCGGTGGTGTCGCCGTGATCAAGGTCGGCGCCGCGAGCGAGGTCGAGATGAAGGAGAAGAAGGACCTCGTCGAGGACGCGCTCAACGCGACCCGCGCGGCCGTGGCCGAGGGCGTCGTCCCCGGCGGCGGCGTGGCGCTCATCCGCTGCCAGAAGGCGCTGGACGAGGTCGAGGTCTCCGACGAGCAGGCGGTGGGCATCCGCATCCTCCGCCGCGCCATCGAGGAGCCGCTCCGTCAGATCGCCGAGAACGCCGGCCACGAGGGCTCGGTCGTCGTCGACGCCGTCCGCAAGGGCAAGGGCAACTTCGGCTTCAACGCGCGCACCGAGGAGTACGAGGATCTCGTGAAGTCGGGCGTCATCGATCCGGCGCGCGTCGTGCGCACCGCCATCCAGAACGCCGCGTCGGTCGCGGGCCTCATGCTCACCACGCAGTGCATGATCGCCGAGGAGCCCGAGAAGGAAGAGCCGGGCGCCGGCGCCGCGGGCATGGGCGGCATGGGCGGCATGGGCGGCTTCTGAGCCACCCGCTCGCCTGATCCAGGAGAGCCCCGGGGCCACGGCCTCGGGGCTTCTTCGTTCCGTCCTCAGACGCCCAGGGCGTGATCGAGTGCGTCGTGCAGGCGATCGCTGCCCCAGTAGAGCTCCTCGCCCACGACGAAGCTCGGCGCGCCGAAGATGCCGAGCACGCGCGCCTCTTCGGTGTTCGCGCGGAGCTCGGCCTTGATCGCCTCGCTGCGCGCCGCCTCGAGCAGGCGATCCGGATCGGCGCCGGCTTCGGCGACGATCGCGCGGAGCGTGGCCTCGTCGGCGATGTCGCGACCCTCGGCGAAATTCGCGCGGTAGATGGCGCGCACGACCTCCTTGCCCGAGGGCTCGCGGAGCGCGCCGCAGCTCACGCGCGCGGCGAGGAGCGGGTTGCGCGGGAAGGTCGAGGGCCGCCGGAAGGGCAAGCCGAGCCGCGTGGCCCGGCGCTCCACGTCCCGCCACATGTAGCGCCCCTTCTCGGGCTGCGCGTTGAAGGGGCTGTCCATGACGCCGTGGATGGCGCGGAAGATCGGCCCGAGGAGAAACGGGCGCCAGATGAGCGAGACCCCGCGCGCCTCGGCTTCGGCGTCGGCGGTCATGACCGAGAGGTACGAGTAGGTGCTGGCGATCTCGAAGAAGAAGGTGACGGTGGGCGCGCCCATGAGCGGATCCTGCCACGCCGCCCCTTGACGGGGAATCGCGCGTGGGGCAAGAAGTTCCATGAACGAGAACACGGTTCCACGAAGTGGAACGGAGGCGCTCGACAAGGCGCTCGACGTGCTCGAGCTCCTCGCGGATGCGTCTTCACCCCTGGGCGTGACGGCGGTCGCGCGCGCCCTGGACATGCCCAAGTCGACGGCGCATCGCCTCCTCACGGCGTTCACACGGCGCGGCTACGTCGAGCAGACCGAGGCGGGCTACGGCCTTGGCATGAAGCTCGTCTCCCTCGGGCTCGGCGTGCTCGCCGAGGAGCCGATCGCGTTCGCGGCGCGCCCCGTGCTGGACGCGCTCGCCGAGTCGATCCACGAGACGAGCTTCATCGTGCGAGCCCGCGCCGGGAAGCTCTTCGTGCTGGCCAAGGTCGAGGGCACGAGCATGTTGCGCGCGTCGCCGCGCGTCGGCGCGGAGGTGCCGGTGCACGCCACGGCGGCGGGCCGCCTCTATCTCGCGTTCTCGCCCGGCGAGGTGCGGATCGGCGAGGGGCCCTACGAGCGGTTCACGGCGTGTACGCCCACGAGCGCGTCGGCGCTCGCCGCGAAGGTGGCCGCGGCCAAGGAGGCCGGCGTGGACGAGAACGTGGACGAGTGGTTGGACGGCCTCGCGGTCGTCTCGGCGCCGGTCTTCCGCGGGGGCGCGCTCGAGGGCGTGCTCGCCTGCGCGATGCCGAGCTCCCGCTACGTGGATCGGGCGCAGGTGCGCGCGTCGGTGAAGGCCGCGGCAGACGAGATCGGACGGAGGATGGAAGGGAGAGCGTGATGGAAGCGGTGTTCTACGTGAACGGGGCGCTCGTGCCCCGCGAAGAGGCCAAGGTTTCGCTCTTCGACCACGGGCTGCTCTACGGCGACGGGGTCTTCGAGGGGATGCGGATGATCGACCGCCGCATCTTCCGCCTCGAGGATCACATGCGGCGCCTCGCGAGTGGGCTCGCGGCCGTGGGCCTCACGCTCCCGGGCGGCGTCGAGGCGGCGCGCGAGGCGGCGCTCACGGCCGCGCGCGCCTATCGCGGTCGGGACGCCTATCTCCGCCTCGTCGTCACGCGCGGCGAGGGGCCGCTCGGCGTCGATCCCTTCTCCTGTGAGACGCCGACGCTCTTCTGCATCGCCGACGGAATCGCGCTCTTCCCGGCCGAGAAGCGCGCGCGCGGCCTCGATCTGATCACCGCGTCCGTGCGCAAGCCCGGCCCCGATCAGCTCGATCCGCGCGTGAAGAGCCTCAACTACATGAACAGCGTGCTCGCCAAGCGCGAGGCGCGGCTCCGCGGCGCCGACGAGGCGATCGTGCTGAACCAAGCGGGACGCGTGGCCGAGGCCTCGGTGGCCAACGTCTTCGTCGTCCGCGAAGGCGCGCTGCTCACGCCGCCCGCGAACGACGGCGCGCTCGAGGGCATCACGCGCAAGACGGTCCTCGAGCTCGCGAAGGAGCTCGGCATCCCCGCTTATGAGCGCTCGCTCACCCGCGTCGACCTCCTCTCGGCCGAGGAGTGCTTCCTCACGGGCACCGGCGCGCGCCTCGTCTCGGCGCGAAGCCTCGACGGCGCGCGCATCGGCGGGGAGGAGCGGCCGATCGCCGCGGCGATCCTGCGCGCGTTCGAGGACGCGGCGCCGGGCCTCGGCGTGCCCGTCGACTGAGCGCCACGCGCCTCGACGCGGACGCCTTCAGAGCGCGTAGGTGCGCTCGAGGTAATCGACGATCTTCGCGCTCTCGAAGAGCGCCGCGCCGGTGTTCGGATCCTCGAGGTACGGGACCTGGACGCGCCCGTGCTCCTGGTAGAAGGCGAAGCGCTTGCCGCCCTCGCGCGGGACGTAGGGGTTGGGGGCGATGCGTCGCGTCGCCGGGCCGAGCTCCTTCCAGTGCTCCTTGGCAAGGTTGTGGAGCGTGTAGGGGAGCTCGAGCTCGGTGAGGCGCTCTCGCACCAGGCGCGAGAAGGGGCTGCCCTCGAAGCTCCAGAGCTCGAGGGGCTTCTCCGGCGCGCGCGAGGGGCGATGACGGAGGCCGCGTCCACCGCGGAGCACGGCGGCGAGCCCGCCCGTGAGGGGCGCGAGCGGGGCGCGACGATACGGCGCCGGGACCTCCATCTTGCCGTACTCGCGGAAGAGGTAGTCGACGATGTCGCGCGACTCGTACATGCGGACGCCCGTGTTCTCGTCGACGAGGAAGGGGAACTGCTGCTTCCCGCCGAGGCGCTCGACCTCGGGACGGAAGCGCGTGCCCCCCTTGGGGCACGGGCGGATCTCGAGGTCGAGGTGGAGAGCGCTCGCGGCTTCGCGCACGAGGCGGCAGAAGGGGCAGGCCTCCATGTCGTAGAGGACGATGGGCTTTTCGGGTTGCTCGGCCGCTTTGACCACGAGGACACCGCGGCCGGCTTCGAGGACCGAGGAGGCCAACGAGGTCAGGACGGCGCCTTGATGAAGGAGGGGATTCGGCATGGCAGCTCCGATGGATCGAGACGAGGGGGTTATGGCATCCCCGGCGACGGCCGAAAAGCCCCGCACTCGGATCGCGGCTCCTCGAACGAGGACGCCACGTCCTCCCCGCCGTCGAGGAGGCGCGACGAATCGCGAGCTCGCCTGAGCGCATCTTCTGCGCATCCGCGGAGCGCTTGCGCAAGCCTTGCGCGCGCAACCTGAGCGCACTGCGCAAAAACCGCGAAAAACGAGTCGGCACGGAAGCTGCACAGGGACCCGGATGACGTCCTCGCGACGTCTCCCACCATGGTCCTCCTTCCCCCCACTCGGAGCCCAGGATGATGGAAGCATTCGCCGTCGTCGCCTCGGGCGCGAGCCTCGGCTTCGCGAGCATCCCGCATTGCATCGGGATGTGTGGCGGAATTGCGTCCGCGTGCAGCCGCACGCGGGGCTCGAGCCTCACGTACCAGGGCGCGCGCCTCTTCGCCTACGTGGCGATCGGCGCGTTCGCGGGGCTCGCCCTCGGGCCGGTGCGCGCGGCGCTCCCCCATGGGACGTGGGCCATCGCCTTCGGCGCCGTCACGGCGGCGGCGCTCGTCTTCTCGGGCGTCCGGCTGCTCCGCGCGCGGCCCGTGCCGCCGGCGTTCGTCCCGGTGACGGCGCTCCGCCGCGAGCGCGCGCGCGATCGACTCGTCCCGCTCGGCTTCGGGCTCGTCACCGGCCTCTTGCCCTGTGGGGCGCTCTACGGCGCGCTCGCCGTCGCGGGAACGGCCGGGAGCCCCGCGCTCGGCGCGCTCGCGATGGGCGCGTTCGGCCTCGCGTCATCGATCGGTCTCTTCGCCGCGCAGCCGATCACCCGCTTCCTCGCGCGTGACGGGATGCGGAACGGCCGCCGCGTCGTCGCCGCCGTGCTCTTCGCGGGCGCGGTGATGGTGCTCGTGCGCGCGCTGGGACGGCCTGGGGATGAGGCAAATTGCCACGCCAGTTTGCCGCACGACGCGGTGCAGATGCTCGCGCACGAGGTGGACGGATGAACGCGCGGCACGAGGTGAGGGCGTCCGCCTCTGCGCGTGAGCGCGCAGAATGTGCACACTGCCAACAACCGATCCCGGCGGGGCGAGACGACGGCTATTGCTGCCGTGGCTGCAAGGCCGTCGCCGGTCTCCTGCGGAGGACCGGCCTCGAGCGCTATTACGATCTGCGCCGCGGGCCGGGCGTCCCCGTGGTGGAGCTCCCCGAGGGCCCGCGCGATCGCAAGTGGCTCGAGCCCATCGTCGAGCGCGTCGCCGAAGCCGACGGCCCCTGCCACGTGGCGCTCGACGTGAAGGGCGTGCACTGCACCGCTTGCGTCTGGCTCATCGAGACGCTCTTCGAGCGAAGGAAGGGCGGCGCCATCGAGATCAACCCCGCGCTCGGGCGTGCGGAGCTCTACGTCGACGGACGCTTCCCGCTCGAGGAGTTCATCGAGGACGTCGAGTCGTTCGGCTATCGCGTGGCCGAGCCCAACGGCGAGGACGATCACCTCGCCTCCGACGGGCTCCTCATCCGCGCCGGCATCGCGCTCGCGCTCGCGGGCAATGGGATGCTGCTCTCCGCGGCGATCCACCTCGGCCTCGACGAGGGCATCGTCTACGAGTGGGCGCGCGAGATCTCCTTCTTCGCCGCCGTGCTCGCCGTCTTCGTGGGCGCGCCCGTCTTCGTGCGCTCGGCCTTCGAGGGGCTCCGCCGCGGCGTCCTCCACCTCGACCTGCCCATCGCGCTCGGCATGGGCCTCGCGTTCTTCGGCTCGGCGTGGTCGTACGCCACCGACGGACAGGCGAACTACGTCGACACGCTCACGGTCTTCGTGGCGTTGATGCTCCTCGGGCGCTGGCTCCAGACGCGCGTCCTCGAGCGCAACCGTCGCGAGCTCCTGCGCGACGGAGGCTCCGACTCGCTCCTCACGCGACGCGTGAAGGACGGACGCGCCGAGCTCGTCACCTGCGCGACGGTCGAGCCGGGAGACGTGCTCCTCCTCTCGCCGGGCGACCTCGTGCCCGTGGAGGCCACGCTCCTCGACGAGGCGGCGTCGTTCTCCTTCGACTGGATCGACGGGGAGAGCCGCCCGCGCGCCATGCAGCGCGGCGCGCGCATCCCCGCCGGCGCGCTCCTCTCCAGTGAGACGGCCGTGCGCGTCGAGGCCAAGGAGTCCTTCTCCACCTCCGAGGTGCGCTCCCTCCTCGAGGGCACGCGCGTCCGCGGCGAGGACGACGGGCGTGACCTCGCCGGGCTACCGAAGAACGTCGGCGGCATCTACGTGGGCTTCGTGCTCGTCGCGGCGTCGGCCGCGGCGCTCGTCTCGGTGCTCCGCGGCGACGACCTCGTGCACACGCTCGAGATCGCGACCGCGACGCTCGTGGTGACCTGCCCCTGCGCCTTCGGCATCGCCGTCCCGCTCGCCTACGAGATCGTGCAGAGCCAGCTCCGCCGCGCGGGCGTCTTCGTGCGCCGCGCCTCGGTCTTCCGCCGCGCGCTCGGCGTCCGCCGCGTGGTCTTCGACAAGACCGGCACGCTCACCACGGGCAAGCTCGAGATCGCCGACCTCGCGCCGCTCCGTGCGCTCGACGATCGCTCGCGCGCACACCTCTACGCGCTCGCCGCGCGCTCCAACCACCCGAAGAGCCGCGCGCTCGCCCGTGCGCTCGAGGACGAGTGGTCGATCGCGCTCGACCTCGACCACCGCGTGAAGGAGTCCACCGGCCGCGGCCTCACGCTCGAGGTCGACGGCGTCGTGCATCGCCTCGGCGAGCCGCGCTTCGCGCTCGACGACGCCGCGGAGGCCGAGGCGTTCGCGGCGCGCGAGGTCGATCTCGTCTATTCGGTGGACGGGCGGCGCGTGATCGCGCTCGAGACCCACGAGGTCCTCCGGCCCGAGGCCGCGCTCGAGCTCCGGGCCCTCGAGCGCGGCGGCTACGAGACGTACGTGCTGAGCGGCGACCGCGCCTCGCGCTGCGTGTCGATCGGCACCGCCCTCGGCGTCCCCGAGGCGCGCATCCACGGCGAGCAGAGCCCCGAGGACAAGGAGCGCTTCGTCGAGTCGCTGGGCGCCGAGTCGGTGCTCATGGTGGGCGACGGGCTCAACGACGCGCGCGCGCTCGCGCGGGCGGGCTGCTCGGGCACGCCGTCGATCGAGCGGCCGTTCACCGCGTCGCGCTGCGACTTCTACTTCATCTCGCCGGGGCTCGAGGCCATCTCGCGGCTCCTCGGCTCGAGCGCGCGCCTCGCCCGCGTGGTGCGCGCCGACCTCGTCATCGCCTTCGTCTACAACACCTTGGCGGTCTCGATCGCGGTCGCCGGCTTCATGCGCCCCTGGCTCGCCGCGATCCTCATGCCGGCGAGCTCGCTCGGCACCATCGCGTTCACCGTGCTCTCGCTCCGCTCGCGGGGTGGGGACGCGGTCGGGGAAGGAGGTCCCTCGTGGAAGTCCTGATCCTCCTGATCTTCCTCGGAATCTGTTTCGTGGGGATCGCCCTCTACTTCTTCGTCTGGACCGTGCGCGCCGGATCGCTCCAGCACGCCGACCGACTCGCGCTCCTGCCACTCCGCGAGGACGCCGGCCCGGTCGAGGCGAAGGGTTCGACCACTTCTGAAGGGAAACGTGGAAATGGAAACGATGCGCATCCGGTATGACGACGCGATCGTCCGAAAGTTCATCTTCGCTTCGGTGGCTTTCGGGATCGTCGGGATGCTCGTTGGAGCGATCGCTGCGCTCCAGTTGGCGTTCCCGCACGCGAACGCGGCTCCGTACCTGACGTTCGGGCGGCTCCGGCCTCTCCACACCAACGCCGTGATCTTCGCCTTCGTCGGGAACATGGCGTTCGCCGGCATCTATTACTCCACCCAGCGCCTCCTCAAGACGCGGCTCGCGAGCGACACGCTCTCCGCGATCCACTTCTGGGGGTGGCAGCTCATCATCGTCGCGGCGGCGATCACGCTCCCGCTCGGCATCACCCAGGGCAAGGAGTACGCCGAGCTCGAGTGGCCGATCGACATCGCCATCGCGGTGATCTGGGTGGTGTTCGCGGTGAACTTCTTCTGGACGATCGCGAAGCGTAGGGAGAAGCACCTGTACGTCGCCATCTGGTTCTACATCGCGACGATCCTGGCGATCGCGATGCTGCACATCGTCAACGCGCTCGCGGTCCCGGTCTCGATCACCAAGAGCTACTCGGTGTTCGCCGGCGTGCAGGACGCGCTCGTGCAGTGGTGGTATGGCCACAACGCCGTCGCCTTCTTCCTCACCACGCCGATCCTCGGCATCATGTACTACTACCTCCCGAAGGCGGCGGAGCGTCCGGTCTACTCGTACCGGCTCTCGATCATCCACTTCTGGAGCTTGGTGTTCATCTACATCTGGGCGGGTCCGCACCACCTGCTCTACACCGCGCTCCCCGACTGGGCGCAGACGCTCGGCATGATCTTCAGCGTCATGCTCTGGGCGCCTAGCTGGGGCGGCATGCTCAACGGCCTCCTCACGCTCCGCGGCGCGTGGGACAAGCTCCGCACCGATCCCGTCCTCAAGTTCTTCGCGGCGGGCGTGACGTTCTACGGCATGGCCACCTTCGAGGGCCCGCTCCTCTCGATCAAGAGCGTCAGCGGCCTCGCGCACTACACGGACTGGATCGTCGCGCACGTGCACGGCGGCGGTCTCGGCTGGAACGGCTTCATGGCGGCCGGCATGTTCTACTGGCTCGTCCCTCGCCTCTACGGCACCGAGCTGAAGTCGCGCTCGCTCGCCAACTTCCACTTCTGGATCGGCACGCTCGGCATCCTCCTCTACGTCGGCTCGATGTGGGTCTCCGGCATCACGCAGGGCCTGATGTGGCGCGCCGAGAACGAGGGCGGCGGTCTCCTCTACGCCTCCTTCGTCGAGACGCTGCAGGCGATCGTCCCGATGTACTGGATGCGCCTCGTGGGCGGCTCGCTCTACCTCGCGGGCTTCGTGCTCATGGCCTGGAACCTCATCGCCACCGCGCGTCAGGGCAAGCCCGTCGACGGCGAGGTCGAGGTGCCCGTGGACGTGCCGGTCGACCGCAAGACGCAGTTCAAGCTGCTCGTCTCGCCCCAGGTCTGGCTCTCGCTCCTCGGTCTCGGGCTCGTCATCAGCGCGGGCTTCGTGGGCCCCGCCCAGGCGATCGTGCTGCTCTCGCTCGGCGCGTTCGTCCTGCTCTTCAGCCTCCTGCTCTTCAGCGTCTCGAAGAGCTCGTCGGAGAAGACGTGGCACGCCAAGCTCGAGCGGAGCGCGGCGCCCTTCACGATCCTCACCGCGATCGCCGTGATCATCGGCGGCGTGGCGGAGATCCTCCCCACCGTCGTGGCGGCGCCCGAGGCGGTGCGCGCGACGACGAACGTGCCGTACTCGCCGCTCGAGCTCGAGGGGCGTGACGTGTACGTCTCCGAAGGTTGCTACAACTGCCACTCGCAGATGATCCGCCCGTTCGTGTGGGAGACGGCGCGCTACGGCGCGGTGTCCACGCCGGACGAGTCGATCTTCGACCGGCCCTTCCAGTGGGGCTCGAAGCGCACCGGCCCCGATCTCGCTCGCGTGGGCGGTCGCTACAACGACGTCTGGCACTACCAGCACATGCTCGATCCGCGTCAGATCTCGGCGGGCTCGAACATGCCGGCGTACCCGCACCTCGCCGAGCAGGTCATCGACTTCACGAAGACCCCCGACAAGCTCCGCGTGATGCGCTCGCTCGGCGTGCCGTACTCCCCCGAGGAGATCGCGACGTCGACCGAAGACGCCAAGCGCGAAGCCGAGCGCATCGCGCGCGGCCTCGAGTCGAGCCTCGGCATCCGCGTCTGTGACGCGCCCGCCGAGGGATGCGACTTGATGGTCGACTCGAAGCTCGTCGCGCTCATCTCGTATCTCCAACGGCTCGGCCGCGTCCCCGATCGCAACGCCGCGCCGGCGGCGGCGGCGGAGCAGGTCGACGCCCCGACCGCGGAGGTCGAGGCGAACGAGGCCGCCGCGCCCGCCGAGGGCGCCGAGGCGGCGGCCGACGTCGACGAAGGTGAGGTGGCCCGATGATGAGCAGGATGGCCGAGAGCTTCTTCGCGGTGAGCCCGATGCTCGCCTTCCCCCTCGTCGCGATGGTGATCTTCGGGGCCGTCTTCCTCGCGATCTCCATGCGCACGATGCGAACCCCCAACGAAGTCATCGAGCGTCGGCGCGCGCTGCCCCTCGAGGAGGATCATCATGGCTGACGGGAAGCAGAACGAACAGAAGGTCGTCCACGTCTACGACGACATCGTCGAGGAGGACAACGTCCTCCCGCGTTGGTGGCTGGCCACGTTCTGGGGGGCCATCGTCTTCGCGGTCTTCTACTGGATCGTCTACCACGTGTTCGCGGTGGCGCCCCTTCCCCTCGCGGCCTACGGCGAGGAGATGGCGCGCCGAGCCGGGAGCGCGGGCGAGGTGACGGACGAGCTCTTCGAGACGATGGCGCAGGTCCCCACCGAGGTGGAGGCCGGCCGCGGGCTCTTCCAGACGCACTGCGCCGTGTGCCACGGCCAGAACGGCGAGGGGCTCATCGGCCCGAACCTCACGGACGAGGCGTGGATCCACGGCGGCTCGGCGCTCGACATCTACCGCACGATCCGCGACGGCGTGCCCTCGGCGGGCATGCCGAACTGGGGCCCGCCCCTCGGCGAGGCGAACACGCGCAAGGTGACGACCTTCGTCGTCTCGCTTCGCGGGAAGAACCTCCCCGGCAAGGAGCCGCAGGGCACCCCGTGGAGGCCTGGAGAGGCCGCGGCCGAGTGATGAAAGGATGATCCGATGGGCCCTCGTCTGAAGGTGATCGACAACGCTCCCGCGAGCTCCATCGCGAAGGACGGGCGACGCAACTTCGTCCACCCGGCCGACGTGAGCGGCAAGTTCACGCGCATCCGTCGCGTGGTGTTCGCGGTGCTGATCGGGATCTACCTCGCCACGCCGTTCATCCAGGTCGGGGGGAAGCCGATGGTCTTCCTCGACGTGGCCCATCGGCGCTTCCATCTCTTCGGCGCCTCGTTCAACGCCCACGACTTCTGGTTGGTCTTCTTCCTCGTCACGGGCGTCGGGTTCGGGCTGATCTTCCTCACGACGCTCTTCGGGCGCGTGTGGTGCGGCTATGCGTGCCCGCAGACCGTCTTCCTCGAGGGCGTCTACCGACGCGTCGAGCGGCTCGTCGAGGGCAACCGCAACGAGCGCATCCGCCGGAACCAGGGCCCGTGGAACTTCGACAAGATCTGGCGGAAGACGGTGAAGCTCGCGATCTTCGCCGCCATCTCCGTCGGGCTCGCGCACGTGTTCCTGGCCTACTTCGTCTCCTTCCCGTCGATGTGGACGATGGTCACGAGCCCGCCGAACGAGAACCTCGAGGCGTTCGTGTGGACGACCGCCTTCGCGGGCGTGACCTTCTTCAACTTCGCGTGGTTCCGTGAGCAGGTCTGCCTGATCATCTGCCCGTACGGCCGCCTCCAGTCGGTGATGACCGACCGCGATACCTTCAACGTCGCCTACGACGTGAAGCGCGGTGAGCCGCGCGGGAAGGCCAAGGAGGAGGGCGTCGGCGACTGCGTCGACTGCCGGCGCTGCGTGCAGGTCTGCCCCACGGGCATCGACATCCGCAACGGGCTCCAGCTCGACTGCGTCGGCTGCGCCTCGTGCATCGACGCCTGCGACGAGGTGATGGACAAGCTGGGCCGGCCTCGCGGGCTCATCCGCTACGACTCGCCCAACGGGCTCGAGGGGAAGAAGCGCCGCTTCCTCCGCCCGCGCGTCTGGGTCTACGGCGCCTTCGGCCTCCTCGGGCTCGTCGTCGCGTCGATCGCGACCTCGCAGCGCGTGCCCTTCGAGGCGCACATCCTGCGCACGGCGGGGGCCGTCTTCGTCGTCTCCGACGAGGCCGTGCGGAACCCGGTGCGCTTTCACGTGGTCAACAAGCGCGACGAGCCGATCGTGCTTAAGGTAGAGGATCGATCGGATCCCGGGGTCGAGCGAGACCCCGTGATCGAGGAGATCCGGCTCGCACCGGGCGAGTCGCGCTACGTGGCCTTCATGCTCGTCGTGAAGCGCGAGGCGATGCGTCCGGGGCTCCGCGCGCGGTATACGCTGTCGCGCGAAGGTGAAAGGGCGAACGTGGAGATCCCGGTCCTCGGACCGGTCGGGAGGGAATGAGTGGTGACGGAGGCCGCGACGCGAAGGGAAACGTCTACGGGGGGCGACGAGAAGAGGCGTCGCGGTCGCGTGTTGGTGGTGGACGACGAGGCGAACGCGCGTGAAGCGCTCGCCGAGCTCCTCGAGGAGGAGGGCTACGAGACCGCCACGGCCGCCGAGGGACGCCGGGCGCTCGAGATGCTCTCCACCTTCGACCCCGACGTCATCCTCACCGACCTCAAGATGCCCGGCATCGACGGGCTCGAGCTCATCGACCGCGCCAAGCCGCAGTGCCCGCACGCGGCCTTCGTGGTGATGACGGCCTTCGGCTCCATCGACACGGCCGTGCAGGCGATCAAGCGCGGCGCGGAGAACTACCTCACCAAACCGCTCGACCTCGCCGCGGTCACGGCCCTCGTCGAGCGCGCCTTCGAGAAGTCGCTCCTCTCGCGCGAGGCGGCGCAGCTCCGCGAGCAGGTGGAGACCAAGGGTGGGGTGCCGGGGATCCTCGGCGATCACCCCTCGATGCAGCGCGTGCTGAAGGTCGTGGAGCAGGTCGCCAAGAGCCGCGCCACCGTGCTCATCTCGGGCGAGAGCGGCACGGGCAAGGAGCTCATCGCGGCGGCGATCCATCACCTCTCGCCGCGGCGCGGCCGCCCCTTCGTCCGCGTGAACTGCGCGGCCCTGGCCGAGTCGCTCCTCGAGTCGGAGCTCTTCGGGCACGAGAAGGGCGCGTTCACGGGCGCGCACACGCGGCGGGCGGGGCGCTTCGAGCAGGCCGACGGCGGCACGCTCTTCCTCGACGAGATCAGCGAGGTCCCGCTCCCGCTCCAGGTCAAGCTCCTCCGCTTCCTCCAGGAGCGCGAGTTC
Source organism: Myxococcales bacterium (assembly GCA_012744445.1). Lineage (GTDB taxonomy): Bacteria > Myxococcota_A > Polyangia > Polyangiales > Houyiibacteriaceae > JAAYBZ01. The sequence goes on from JAAYBZ010000091.1 coordinate 12,771, forward strand.
GAGCGCGTGGGCGGCAACGAGACGCTCACCGTCGACGTGCGCGTCGTCGCGGCCACCAACAAGGATCTCGAGCAGGCCACCAAGGCCGGCACCTTCCGCGAGGACCTCTTCTACCGGCTCGACGTGGTGCGCATCGATCTCCCGCCGCTCCGCGCGCGGCCGAGCGACATCCCCGTGCTCGCCTACCACTTCCTGCGGAAGTACGCGGCCGAGAACGATCGCCAGATCGAGGGCTTCACCGACGAGGCGCTCCGCGCCCTCATGGACTACGGCTGGCCGGGCAACGTGCGCGAGCTCGAGAACGCCATCGAGCGCGCGGTGGTGCTCAGCGACGGGCCGGTGCTCGACGTGGACGTCTTCTCCCGCACGAGCGCCGCGGGCGGGAAGGCGGGCGATCTCTCCGCGCTCATCCCGGGCCTCAGCCTCAAGGAGCTCGAGCGCCTCGCGATCGAGCGTACGCTCGCGGCGTGCAACGGCTCGCGCTCCAAGGCGGCGGCGATGCTCGGCATCAGCCGGCGCACGCTCCAGTATCGCATCAAGGAGTGGAACCTCGGCGACACCGTCGAGTGATCAGCCGGGGACGTCCTCGCGGAGCTCGCGCATCTTCTGGAGCGGCTCGAACTTCTTCGGGTCGACGGGGTGCACCGTGACGCGGCCAATCGCGTAGGCGCGCTCGAAGCGGGCGTCGACGAGCGCCACGCGGATGCACGTGGTGCCCCAGAGCTTTCCCTGGATCTCCACCTTGGGCGTCTCGGAGTCGACGTCCTCCTCGAGCGTGGTCCGGTCGGCGAGGAAGTAGACGGGCGCGTCGATCGGCGCACGCGGCTCGGCGAAGGAGAGCTCGATGCGCTTGGTGAAGTGCGGGTGCCGCATGCGCGTGCCCTGGGCGATCGCGCCGACCGCGTCGAGCTGGGTGGCCATCAGGACCGGGCCGATCTCGCCGCTCGGCTCGAGGAGCGCGCCAAAGTGGCTCGTCGCCTCGCGGTGGAGCGGATCGCCCGAGTCGACGCAGACGAGGCCCGGGGCGAGCTGCACGTTCACGCCCATGAGCCGGAAGCTCTCCTCGAAGGGCTGCGAGGCCTCGTAGAGCGCGCGCAGCCGCGCGAGCTCGGCCGGCGAGAGGAGCGGGCCCGCGGGGCGCGAGCGGAGCGTGGCGAGGAGGCGGTCGCTCCGGTCGAAGCGCGTCTCGAGCTCGAAGCCGTCGGGCGTGCGGACGTAGCGCGCCTCGAAGGGGACGGGCGTCTCGAGCAGGAGCGGGCGACGGATCTGCACGTCGAGCGAGCAGGGGAAGGTGCGCTCGGCCGCGTGCGCCTCGACGCGATCGAGGATCGGGAAGGTGCGGACGAAGGCGTGGAAGCCGCCGTGGAGGCGGCCGGGCGGGCCCTCGAGCGCGGCGCCGAAGCGCATGGCGCCTTCGAGGTGGGCGCCGTCGGCGGTGGGGGTCTCGCGTAGCTCGAGCAGGGGATCGCGGAGCGCTTCGCGGATGCGGCTCATCGTCGAGAATAGAACGTGTTTCACCCATGGAGGCAAGCCGCCGGGCCTCCGGGCTCGGGGATTGTCCGAGGGCGGGCGTGCCACCAGGACGGCACACGGGGGACATCATGAAACGACTCAGCATCGTCTCCGCGCTCACACTCCTCCTCGGAGTCGGAGCCGGCGCGGAAGCCCAATCCCAACGTGAGGCCGACGAGGCGCGCGTCTTCGAGCGCGCCGACTCGAACGGCGATGGCCGTATCTCCAAGGAAGAGTGGAGGAGCCGCGCCGAGCAACGCTTCCACGAACAGGATCTGAACGGTGACGGCAAGGTGACGAGCGCCGAGGCCGAGGCGTTCTGCGAGCGGAAGATCGTGCAGACCTTCTCGAAGCTCGACGCGGACGGGGACGGTCGCATCGCCGAGGCCGAGGCGTCGACGATCTTCGGGCAGGCGTTCTCCGCCTGCGACGAAGACGGCGACGGCTACGTGTCGCGCGAGGAGTACGAGCGGAAGGCCCGGGATCGCAACCGCTGCGAGGACGGCGGCAAGCTCTTCCAGCGCGCGGACTCCAACGGCGACGGCGTGCTGACGCTCGCCGAGCACAGGGCGGCCGCGCTCGAGCAGTTCGTCATGCTCGACGCCGACGGCGACGACGCGATCGCGCGGCAGGAGCTCGTCAAGCACGCCTCGAAGCGCGAGGCGCAGAAGGCCAAGCCGGAAGGTCGCGCGTACGACGACGAGGCCACGCGCGAGACGAAGGAGAAGTCGTCCGAGGGCGCGGAGGGGAGCGTGATGCTCCGCGACGACGAAGGCGCCGAGGACGAGCCGCGCAAGCAGAAGCCCTCGGACGAGGGCGCGAGGACCGAAGAGGGCACGGAGCGCGAGCCGAGCAAGGCGAAGCCGGGCGAGGGCGACGCGGCTCGGGACCACGCGAAGGAGAAGCCTTCGGGGGGCGCGGACGAGCGCGACACGGCTCGGGACCGCGCGCGGGACGAGTCTCCGGAGGGGGTGCGCGAGCCCTCCAAGGACAAACCCTCACCGGGCGCGGAGCGCGAGCGATCCGAGGACGAGCGGTCTCCCGGCGCGGATCGCGCGCCCTCCGAGGAGCGACAGCGTCCGCCGATGATCCTCCCGAACTGACGCTCGAAGCCTCCGTCGCGCCTCAGGCCACCGTGCGGAACACGATGTCGGGCAGGGGCGTGATGGAGGCGTAGTTTCCACTGAGCATGCTGTGGTGGTGCCGGTCGTGCTTCACCGCGAGGATGCCGAGCGTCTTGAAGGGGAAGCGCTGGATGTTCACGCCCGCGTGGTTGAGGACGTTGAACACCGTGTAGAAGACGAAGATGACGGCGAACGAGTAGAGGTGGATCCCGCCGACCGCCGCGATCGAGCCGAAGAGCGTGGTGAGCCCGGCGATGGTCTCCACCGGGTGGAGCAGGAGGCTGTCGACCGTGCGCGGGTTCCGCGCCGCGTGATGCACCGAGTGGACGCCGCGGAGGATCTTCCACTCGTGCATCGGGTAGCGGTGCAGGAAGTAGTACGCGAAGTCGTAGATGAAGATCACGGCCGCGATCTCGAGGACGATCATCCACGCCGGCACCGCGCGCTCGTAGAACAGGAAGTCGTAGAGGCCGTAGCAGGCGCCGAAGATGAGCGCGGAGGAGACCGAGGCGTTGAGCACGACGTCGCGGTAGACGCGCGCGTCCTCCACGCTGCGGTGCGGGTCGTCGCTGATCATCGCGCGCTTGCCGAGCTCGGTGCGGTAGAGGAGCTGGAGCCCGCCGATGGTGAGCCCCGACGCCAGGAACCCGATGAGGAGGATGATGAAGAGGGTCATGACCTAGCCTCGCGTGCGCGCATCATACGAAACCGTGGAGCCAACGGACGAGCAGGGCGACGCCGATGCCGAGCGCGACCACCGCGGCCACGCGGACCTTGTCGATGCGCGCCGCGATCCCTCCGTCGTCGCCCGTGCGGAACGAGACCTGGTCGAAGTCGACGTGGAGGAAGCGCGCGCTCTTCGGGCGCGCCTGGCACGCGAGGATGCGTCCGCGGGCGACGTCGGCGTCGGAGAGGGCGAGGGGGTTGTCGAGATCGACGTCGCCCTCGACGAGCTGCGCCATGCAGCTCCCGCAGAAGCCGTCCTCGCACGACGACGGCGCCTTCACGCCGGCCGCCTTGCACGCGGCGAGGAGCGTCTGCGTGGGCGCGTAGGGCACGCGGTGGATCACCTTGTCGAGCGTGACGAGGAAGTCGGCCGGCGCCTCGCGCACCACGACCGCGTCGCTCGCCCGGCGATCGGGATCGAGCGGGGAGACGAATCGCTCGATGCGGATGCGGGCCTCGGGGACGCGGGCGCGGAGGAGCGCTTCGCGCACGGCCTCCATGAAGGGCCCCGGGCCGCAGACGTAGTGGTCGGCGCCGGCCGGCGTGCCCCCGCGGCGGATCCACGCGTCGAGCGCGTCGGCCGTGAGGAGCCCCTCCGCGTCGTCGTGGTGGTGGCGGAGCTCGAAGCGATCCGGATGCGCCGCGGCGAGCGCGTCGAGCTCGCGGGCGAAGATCGTCGAGGCGGCGTCGCGGTTGGCGTAGAGGAGCCGGATCGAGCGCGAGGTCCCCGCGAGCGCGGCCTTGATGAGGGAATGGACCGGCGTGATCCCGCTCCCGCCCGCGAAGAAGGAGAGCGGGCGCGACGCCTCGTCGTCGAGGACGAAGCCGCCGGCCGGAGGGTGGATCGTGAGCGTATCCCCCTCGCGCACGCCGTCGACGAGGAGGTTCGACATGCGGCCGCCCGCGACGCGCTTCACCGTGAATCGAAGGGCGGCGTCGACCACGGGCGCGCTGCTCAGCGAGTAGCAGCGGCGGATGCGCATGCCCTCGAAGGGCATCTCCACCGTGACGTATTGCCCGGGCCGATAAGGGAGCTCGACGCCGCTCGGCACCTCGAGCTCGAACGAGCGCGCGTCGGGCGTCTCTTCGACGACGCGCGCGACGCGGAGGCGGAGCGGCGCGCGGCCCTCCGCGGGGATGGGTTGGGTCTCGGTCATCGGAGCGTCCGCTCGTTCGCTAGGCTTCAGTCTAACATGGACGCCCCGAGGCGAGGGCACCGAAGGGCGGCCGGCGCGGGACCACGGCCTCAGCGGGGGGCGTCGCTCGGCCGGATGGCCCGAGGGATCGTGAAGCGAGCGATCGTGCCGCGCGGCGAATTGTCGCGGAGGTGCACCTCGCCGCCGTGGCGCTGGACGATGGTGCGCACGATCGCGAGCCCGAGCCCGGTGCCCCCCTCCTTCGTGGTGACGAAGGGCTTGAAGGCGTCGTCCTCGGTGGAGGGGATGCCGGGGCCGTCGTCGACGACGCGCACCTCGACGAAGCCCTCGTCCTCCACGCGGGCGTCGATGGTGACGTGACCGCGGCCCTCCGGGCGGAGCGCCTCGAGCGAGTTGGTGACGAGGTTGATGAGCACCTGCCGGAGGCGTGCTTCGTCCACGCGCACGGAGGCCGCGTCTCGCGGGATCTCGGCGCGCAGCTCCACGCCCATCGACTCGGCGAGCGGTCGCTGGAGCTCGAGGATCTCGTGGACGAGCATGCGGAGATCGGTGGGCTCGAGGCGGAGGCTCGAGGGACGGGCGAGCGAGAGGAAGTCGTTGAGCATCCGCTCGAGGCGCGTGAGCTCGGAGCGCACGATGCGCGCGCGATCGACGAGCCGCTCGCGGAGCGCTTCGTCGTCGAGCTTCTTCGCGTTGCGTTGGAGCAGCTCGAGCTGGAGCGAGGCGGCGTTGAGCGGGTTTCGGATCTCGTGGGCGAGCCCTGAGGTGAGTGTGCCCACGGCCGCGAGGGCCTCGGCCTCGACGGTGCGGCGTTGGAGATCCCGCACCTCGGTGAGGTCGACGCCGACGGCGAGGAAGGGCCCGCTCTCGTTGCGCTCGATGGAGGAGAGCGTCCAGCGGAGGATCCGGGCGCCGCGCGGCCCGCGGACGATCGACTCGAGCGTGCTCGCCTGGCCGAGGTGGTGGAGCTCGTCGAGGGCGCGCGCGAAGCGGCCGCGCGCGTCTTCTTCGACGAAGGCCTCGAGGAAGGACGTAGCCTCCGGGACGGCCTGGAGCTCCTGCGCGAAGCGGTTGGAGAAGCGGATGCTCCCGTCGCGGCCGAGGACGAGGATCGCGGCGTCGATCGTCTCCACGAGGCTCCGATGGAGGGCCTCCGAGCTCGCGAGCTCCTGGGCGAGGCGCTCGCGCTCGCGGCGGTCGTGGGTGACCGCGATGGCGCGCTCCACGAGCGCGACGAGATCGGCCGAGTCGAAGGGCTTCTGGACGTAGGCGAAGATGCCCTGGCGGACGGCCGCGACCGCGGAGTCCACCGTGGCATTGCCGGTCATGATGATGATCTGGATGCCCGGACAGCGCTCCTTGAGCGAGGGCACGAGCTCGACGCCGGACGGGCCCCGGGGCAGGCGCACGTCGACGATGGCCACGTCGACGGGCGTGCGCTCGAGGAGCTCGAGGGCGGCCTCCCCGTCACTCGCGAGGAAGACTTCGAGATCGATGCTTTCGAGGAGCTCTGCGACGTTGGCGGCGAGATCGGCGTTGTCGTCGACGACCAGTGCTTTGTTCACGGGGAGGGATGCTCGGTGCAGCGGCGCACGAGGCTCACGAGGGAGTCCGGGCCGAAGGGTTTGGCGAGGACACCGAGGACGCCAGAGCGTTGGGCGGCGTTCAGGCGTTCGTCGGTGGCGTAGGCCGTCATGAAGACGAAGCCGGCGCGCGGGAGGCGCTCACGGATGCGGGCGAGGAGCTCGACGCCGTCCATGCCCGGCATCCGCACGTCGAGGACGACGCAGTCGAAGTCCTCGCCGCTGACCTGGCGGAGAGCTTCCTCGGGCGAGGTGGAGCAGACCGCCTCGAAGCCTTCGCACTCGAGGATGTCGGCCACGTTCTCGGCGAGATCGACGTTGTCGTCGACGACCAGGACACGCGGGCTCATGTATCCGATCCGGAGGCGCAGAGGAGCATCGCTTCCATTCTGGCACCTCCTTCGGGTCTGTTCGAGGCGCGCACGTATCCTCCGTGTCGCTCCGCGATCCTCCGGCAGAGGGGGAGGCCGAAGCCGACCCCCCTCAATTTGGTGGTGAAGAGCGGCTCGAAGATCCGCGCGCGGATCTCGTCCGGGATTCCGGGGCCGTCGTCCTCGACGACGATGTGGAGCTCCTCATCACGCTTCTCCACGTGGAGGTGTACGCCGGACGCGCCCGAGCTCGCGGACTGCACGGCATTGGTGACGAGGTTGACGATGAGCTGCCGGAGCTGGACTCCGTCGACGCAGCACTCGAACGAGTCGTCGGGGACGAAGGTCACCTTCACGTATTGCCCCTCGACCATGCTCGAGAGGGCGTCTTCGACGATGGCGTGGATGCTCTGACGCTGCCGCTTGGGCGGGAGGTCGCGCGCGAGGTTCATGATCTCGCCGATGATGTTCGAGCTCAGCGAGACCTGGGCCGCGAGGCGGTTGAGGTGCCGCGCGGCGCGTTCGTCGCCTTTGAGGCGTGTGCGCAGGAGGTGGATGGAGGTCTCCATCACCGCGAGCGGGTTCCGCAGCTCGTGACCGATGGTCCCGGCGACCTGTCCGAGGGCGGCGAGGCGCTCGGCGCCCCGCACCCTGGCCATGTAATCGTCACGGTAGGTCTCGAGCATGATCGCGAGGTCGATGTCGCAGATGCGGTGCACGGCGCGCGCGAGCTTCTTGCGACGCTCGGCCGGAAGGATCGCGTCCTCGAGCTCGCCCACGATGAAGGAGAGCCGATCGCGGACGACGCTCATCGCCGCGATCATCAGCGAGGGATCGAGGTCGATCCGCACGTGCGCGTAGCCGATGCTGGCGCGCGCCTCGAAATAGGCGGTGTCGTAGACGCCCCCGAAGAGGCTCTCGAGCCAATTGCGCAGCGAGCGTTTGTGTCGCGCGATCTGCGCCTCGCTCTCGAAGACGGCGCGGGCGCGCGCGTTGGCCTCGATCGCCGCGTAGAAGGCATCGACGACCTCCTGGAAGCTGGGTTCGACGAGGGGGCGCGCCTCTGCGAGGAGCTCGGCGTCTTCGTCGCCGAACCCCACGTATCGCACGAGCTCATCGAGCATGGCAGGGCGATCCATGAAGGAGGCTTCTTATCATGCCCGACGCGCTCGCTCCGGCCCCCGAGCGGAGGAGCGCGCTCTTCCCCTTAAGGTCAACCATCCAGGAGCTCGCTCACCGGGGTGGCGTGGGTGCCTTCGAGGTCGATGTGGGGCGTCGGCAGCTCGTAGTCGGCCGCGGCGATCGTGGCCTCGACCATGATCGGACCGACGATCTCCATCGGCTCGCCGGCGCAGAGGGTCTCGACGATCTGCTCGACCGACCACTTGCCGAGGCTCTCGATGAAGATGCGTCCCTCGTCGAAGCGGAGCGTGTCCTGGAGCGCTTGGTTCTCGACGAGCTTGTTGTCGGCCTGCGCGCCGAGGAACTCCCGCGCCACCGCGATCACGCGCTGCGCGACGGCGTTCCAGGCCTGGAGGTGCGAGGGATCGCTCGCCTCGTCCATGATGTCGAGGCCGACCTGGAGCCGGCTCATGCGGTCGAGGAAGAGCGGGACGAGGTCCCCCTTGATGACGCGGCCGTGCTGCGGCGCGATGATCTCGACCTTGGGCTCGAGGGCGCGGATGGCGGCCACGGCACGCGCGAGCGCCGCGTTGGTGGGCATGTAGATCTGGTGGAACGCCCGGATGCCCGACCAGTCCGACTCGTCGGCGTAGATGCGCGTGTCGTTGCCCTCGGTGAGCCCGCCGAAGAGGTCGCCGGTGAAGAGCACGCGCGTCTGCGGGTCGTAGAGCATCACGGCGCCGCGGAAGTGACAGTAGGGGGAGGGGACCGGGATCAGGCGATGCCCGGTGGGGAGCCGGATGCCCTTGCTGAACTTCTCCGTGGGGATGAAGCGGTCACGCGGGAGGTTCGAGTGCACGATCAGCCGGAAGGTGTCCTCCGAGCAGATGATCGAAGCCTTGGGCGCGTAGCGGGCCGAGATGATCGTCGCCGACGAGCCGACGTCCGGGTCTTGGTGGTTGACGAAGATCGCGGAGAGCTTGTCGAGCCCGCCGATGATCTGCGTGACCTTGGTGTGCACGGCCGAGAAGTCGCTGCTCGAGCCCGGGTCGATGATGAGGTTGAACGCCGTGTCCCGATCGCTCCCGGGCGCGCGTCCGCGGAAGCAGCGGAGGTACGGGTTGGCGTGCAGGACGCTGCCGTCGGCGCGCTTGCCGACCCAATAGGTGCCTTCGGCGATCTCGACACTCTCGATGCGGAGGTCTCGGGCGTGGGGTTCCAGGGGGACGTTCATGGTTTTCCTCGGCGGGGTGTTCCCTCCCTCTCGCCCGATGAAAGGAGCAACGCCCGTGCCAATCCTGAAACGGTGAGTAATTCGCGAGGATCTTGCGCAGCGGTCGATCGATGGGTGCAGTCGTTGCGCTTGGACCGGCTTGGTGCGCGCAAATTTCGCGCACCCGCGGTGCGCGATTCGTGCACTTCTCAGCGGAGCGTGGCCGCGACGGTTTGGAGGACCCCCGCCGCATCGACTTCGACGAGGGCGCCGTGGCCCACGACCAGGCGCCGGAGCCCCGGGATGGCCGCGAGGTGCTCGAATTGCGCAGCGAGCTGCGCGGGATCTTCCACCAGGAAGCGCCGCGCGATCTTGGTGACCTTGGGACCGCCCGTGGAGCCCATGAGCTTGGTGAGCCAGCCCTTGAAGCCCGGCAGACGATCCGGGAGGTTCATGAGCACGTCGTTGAAGACGAGGGAGACGGCGCCCTCGGGGCTCGTGTGGACGAAGACGGCCTCGAGCGGCGCGCCCTCGAGCACCTCGTGGCGGAGCCGCGGATCGCCTGGGAGGCGCGAGAACTCCCCGCGGACGGCGACGCGGGGCTCGACCTTCGGCCGGCTCGCCGCGGTCGTGAGCACCTCGAGCGAGGGGTAGCGCGCGACGTACGCGGGCGCGTCCATCGTGTGGAGGGCGCTCGGGACGAGGAGGTAGCGGAGCTCGCCGAGCGCCTCGATGGCCGCCATGGTGGCCTCGTCACAGGCGATCACGGAGTGCAGGGCGAGGCTCCCGTCGGAGAGTCGGAAGATCGTCATGCGCCTCCCGATGGGCGCGCTCTCGAGCTCGGCCTCCACCACGTACAAGCCGTCCTCGAGCCGCGTGAGCGGCCCATGTCGCCGGGTCTGCCATCGTTCCGTCATGTCTGCTCCTTTCTCGAGAAGACCGCTGAACGAGGCACGGCCTTCGGTGGATCACCAGGGGAGCGGATCGCCGCTCGAGTGGCGGAAGCTCCCGGACGTCTCGGGGCCGAGCTCGTCGATGCGCGCGACGAGCCGCTCGGCGGCTTCGGCGGGGGTGATGTCGCCTTGGCCGCCGACCATCTCCGTCTGCACGAAGCCGGGGTGCAGGAGCACCACCGAGACGCCGCGGCTCGCGAGATCGATCGCGAGCGACTTGCCGGCGGCGTTGAGGGCCGCCTTGGACATGCGATAGCCGTAGTAGCCGCCCGAGCCGTTGTCCTCGATGGAGCCCATGCGGCTCGTGATGAGGGCGATCTTGGATCCGCGCTCGAGGCTCGGGAGGAGCGCGGCGGTGAGGCGGAGCGGGGCGAGCGCGTTCACCTCGAATTGCTCGCGGATGGACTCGACCGCCGGGGCGTCGATCCGGCTGATCGACTCGGAGCGCAGGATGCCCGCGTTGTGGACGAGCACGTCGATGTGCTGGCCGCGGAGGCGCTCGGCGAGCTTGGCGATGCCCTCGTCCTTGGTGACGTCGACGTCGCGCACGATCTCGACGTCGAGCGCCTCGAGCTCGGGCGAGGGCGTACGGCAGGCCGCGATGACCGAATCTCCGCGCTTCGCGAAGGTGCGCGCGAGGGCGAGGCCGATGCCTCGATTCGCTCCGGTGATGACCACGGTGCCCATGTCGTTCCTCCTCTGGGGTCGATCGCGTCCCCGTTCAACCGACGTCGACCTCGAGGCGCATCCTCGCGCCCCGGCGCTCGAGCCGGCAAGGGACCCCGAACGTACGGCTGAGCGTCTCGCTCGTGAACGCCTCTTCGATGGGGCCCTTGGCGATCACGCGCCCGCCCGAGAGCAAGAGCCCGTTCGTGACGAAGCGCGGGATCTCCTCCACGTGGTGCGTGACGACGAGCGTCGTCGGGCCGCCGCCCTCCACGAAGGCCTCGAGGTCGCGGAGGAAGTGCTCGCGCGCCACGGGATCGAGCGAGACGCAGGGCTCGTCGAGGATGAGGAGTTCGGGCTCGCGCACGATGGCCCGCGCGAGGAGCACGCGCTGACGCTCGCCCTGCGAGAGCTGGCCGTAGCGCCGCCCCGCGAGGTGCGCTGCGTCGAGCCGGGCGAGGGCCGCGCGACCGCGCGCGCGATCCTCGTCGTCGTAGACGTGCCAAGGGCCGATGATGGCGTAGAGGCCCGAGGCCGCGATCTCCTCGGCGACGTCCTGCGGCCGGAGCCGCGCGCCGAGGGCGGCGGACGAGAGCCCCATCCGCCGCTTGATCGCGTTCATGTCACAGCGCCCGAACGTTTCGCCGAAGACACGCACCGTGCCGCGGCTCGGCCACTCGTACGCCGCGAGGATGGAGAGGAGCGAGCTCTTCCCCGCGCCGTTCGGCCCGAGGATGGCCCAGTGCTCTCCCGCGCGGACGGTGAACGAGACGTCCTCGAGGACCGTCCGCTCCTCGCGGATCCAGCGCTCGACGTGGAGATCGAGGACCTCGTCCGTCACTTCTCGGCGGCGAAGATGTCCTGGATCTGGTGGAGGAGCTCGATGGCCTCCTCCTTGGGGCGCTGGAAGGCGTTGCGCCCGACGATCGAGCCGAAGCCGCCGCCCTTGGCGATGCCGCGGATCTCCTCGAGGACCTCGTCCTTGCCCTTGGCCGGGCCGCCCGAGAAGATCACGATGCGCTTGCCGGCGAAGGCGCTCTCGAGGACGTGGCGGATGCGCGCCTCGAGCGTGCTCACGTCGATCGACTCGTATGCCTTCTTCGAGTCCTTGAGCTCGACGTGGCTCGTGGGCGGCTTGACCTTCACGACGTGGGCGCCGAGCTGGCAGGCGATCTGCGCGGCGTAGGCGATGACGTCGATCGCGGTCTCGCCCTCCTTGGAGAGATCGCCGCGCGCGTAGGACCAGACGATGGTCGGCAGGCCGACCTTGCGCGCCTCGCGGATGAGGTCGCGGAGGTCCTGGTACATCGTGTTCCGGAGCTTCGAGCCCGGATAGATGGTGTAGCCGATGGCCGAGCAGCCGAGGCGGAGCGCGTCCTCGATGGTCGAGGTGAGCGCGGAGCAGGGCGCCTCGGGGTTGCCGAGGAGGTCGCTGTTGTTGACCTTGAGGATGAGCGGGATCTCGCCGGCGACCTCGGCGGCCACGGCCTCGATGAAGCCGAGCGGCGCCGCGTAGGCGTTGCAGCCCGACTCGATGGCGAGCTGCGCGTGGTAGCGTGGATCGTAGCCCGCGGGGTTCGCCTGGAAGGAGCGCGCCGGGCCGTGCTCGAAGCCCTGGTCGACCGGGAGGATGACCATCTTCCCGGACCCTCCGATGCGCCCGTGGTTCAGCATGCGGCGGAGATTCCCGATGACGCCGGGGTTCTCACCGGCGTAGTTGGCCAAAATCGACTCGACCGCCTGACTCATGCTTCCTCCTGCTGATGAAATACGCCCGATGGGGGATTTCTTCCGGTTGCGGGCCGCCGAACATAGCCCATGGCGACCCGCCTTTCATCCCCGAGCGGGA
>JAAYBZ010000092.1 GCA_012744445.1 Myxococcales bacterium
ATCGGCGCCTTGACCGGTCCCGTGAGCGTTCCGTCGAGGGTGTCGATGCGGATCGTGAGCGCGTCGTCGACGTATTCGAGGCTGCCCTCGAGCGTCGCGCCCTCGAGGTGGATCCCTTCCACCGAGGCGACCGTGCCCTCCACTTCGAGGTCTTCGATACGGATCTTCGGCGCGCGCGCCGTGATGGGCGAGGGCGAGTCGTCCGTCGAGGGCTCGGGCGAGGCGAGCGCGTCGAGGAAGCTCGGGAGACCCTCCTCGCCATCGCGGAGATGGAGCTTGCCCCTTCGGAGGACGATCTCGGGGAAGGAGAGCTCGAGGCGGAGGAGCGCGCGCGGCTCGATGGCGACCACCAGCTCGTCGGCCTCGATGGCGTCCTCTCCGTCGGGATCGAGGAGGCGCACGTCGCGCGCGATGATCTCGTCGAAGCCACGGAACTCGACGGAGCCGATCTCGAGCGAGCCCGCGATGAGCGAGCCCACGCCCTCGACGAGGCCACGGCGGATGAGCTCACCGCCGCGCTCGGTGCGGAGGAAGAGCGCGCCACCCGCCACGAGCAGGAGGAAGAGGAGGAGCAGCGCGAGCGCGATCTTCAGCAGGCGCCGCATCAGAACGCCTCCCCGAGCGAGAGCGTGAGCGAGCCCGGGATGCGGAGCCCGCCGATGCGGAGCGCGTTGGGCAGCGGCACCGAGGGCTCGCCGATCACCTGCGCGCCCGGCACGAGGATGCCGAGGTCGAGGCGGAAGGGGCCGACGACCGTGAAGTAGCGGAAGCCGAGGCCGACCGCGAGGTGGAGGTAGTTGAAGCGGAAGCGCGCGTCCTCGACCTCGCCGGTGGCCGTGTTCAGGATGGGGCGGCTCACGTCGCCCATGTCCGTGAAGAACGTCATCCCGAAGTCGCGCGTGAGCTGGGTGCGGAGCTCGAGGCTCGCCTCCCACCGCCGCGTGCCGCCGTCGGTGTCGAGGTAGACGGCGTTGGGATCGCCGCCGGGGATGCGCTCGCCGCGCTGACCGAGCGTGCCCGGGAGGAAGCCGCGGTGGCTCGACGGGCCGCCACCGCGGAGCCGGTACGCCGTGGGGCCCAGCTGGTGGCTCGCCGGATCGAGCGAGTCGGAGGCGCGGCGGATGAACGTCATCCCGAGGCCGAAACGACCGGCGATGACGAGGTTGGCGGGCAGGGGGATGTAGCCGCGCGCTTCGGGGGTGAGGCGCACGTAATCCCATGACGCCGGGAGGAAGAAGCCGGCTTCTTGCAGGCCGAGCCGGAAGAAGGCGCCGCGCGTCGTCCGCCGCGCGTCGTCGCGGAGATCGAGCTGGATGCGTTGCTCGAGGAAGACGAGGTGGTAGGGCGAGGTCTGGAGCGAGATCTGATCGGGCGTGAAGCGATCGACCACGCGGTAGACGTTGCTCCGGATGCCGCCCGAGAGCTGGAGCCTTCCGTCGAAGAAGCCGCGCGAGAGCAGGAGGTAGGTCTCGACCTCGTGACGGTAGACGGAGCGCTGGATGGGATCGGGGCCCACGTCCCAGCCGTTGCCGATGGTGAGGGTGGTGCGCGGCTCGAGGAAGGCCGGTTGCCGGAACTCCACGTGGAGCTCGTTGCCCGGCGCCGGGTTCGTGGGCACCGGGAAGAGGTTCTGGAAGACGAGCTTGGGGCGATCCTCCACGCGGAAGCGTCGGAGGCCGCCGAAGAAGTTCCGGTGCTCGACGTAGGTGATGAGGTGGACGTCCCATTGGAGGACGTCGGTCGTCCCGCGCTCGGTGAACGTGCCGCTCTGGAGGCCGCCACCCACGCCGTAGTGGAGGTCGCGGCCGGGGCGCGCGCGGATCGTGACGTCGACCTCGCCCGTGCAGATCCCGGCCTCGTCACGCCGCGGCTCGGCGTCGACCTCGACGGAGGCGAACGCGCCGAGCGCGTAGACGGCCTGCTGCGCGTCGGCGAGCGTGGCCGGATCGTAGCGCGTGCCGCGCTTGATCATGGCGGTCGCGCGGATGGTGCGCGTGGGGATGGGCTGCTTGCTCTCGCCGTCGATCTCGACCTCGACGCTCGCGATGCGGCCGAGGGGGCCCCGCCTCGCGGCGAAGCGCACCTCGGCGGTGCGCGCCGACGGATCGACGCTCACCTCGCCGGTGACGTACGCGCACGGATAGCCGGCGCGGCGGAGCTCGCGCCCGATCGAGCGCTTCATCTCGTCGTAGTACGCCTCGTCGAAGCGCGCGCCTTCCTTCAGCGGGGAGCCCCTCCGCACACGGTTCACGAGGTCGCGGCCGAGCACGTCGGCGCCGTCGAAGTCGATGCGCGTGACGAGCACGGGCTCGCCCTCCTCGACGTAGACGTCGATCCGCACGGGGCAGCCACGCCCCTCGTCGGCGTCGCCGCAGGGGGCCGCCTCCTCGGTGAAGCGATCGCGCTCCGCGGCCTGCGCCGGGCTGAAGCGCGCGCCGGTGACCTTGGCGTCGTAGTAGCCGCGCGCCCGGTACCAGCGCTCGATGCGCTCCACGTCGCGCTTCCAGACGTTGAGGTCGAGCACCGGCCACTCCGTCATGGGCCAGGTCCAGAGCTTCACGGGGAGCCGTCCGCCGTCGAAGGGCGGATCGCCGCACTCGAGGTCCATCGGCGTGCCGAGCGCGAATTGGAAGCGATCGCGCTCCTTGGTCGCGAGGCAGGCCTTGATGGCGTAGCCGTCCATCGCCTTCGCGCCGTGGATCCGTACGCGCTCCACGCCGTAGCTCTCGGCCGGGATGTGCTTGCAGCCGGAGGCCACGAGGAGCGCCGTCGCGAGGAGGATGCGGAGGTTCACGGCTCGAGGCGCAAGGTGGAGGGCGAGACGAGGTCGAAGGCGCCGGCGGGCACGTCCGTGAGGCGGATCCGGGCGCGCGGATCCGTGAGCGTGACGAGGACGCTGCCGTCCGCGAAGAGGACCGCGACCGTGCGCTTCTCGAAGCGCTCACGCCCGAGGGCGTCGTAGGCCGTCACGTCGAGCTCGGCACGCCCTTCCGACGCAGGGCTCTCGCCACGGCAGACGCGCGCGACACGCCGCGATCGATCCGCCGCGGCGCATCGCGCGAGGACGGCCTCGTCGCCGGGCTCCCCGCGCGACGCGAGGATCCGCGCGGCCGCCGCGCGGACGACCTCGCTCTCGCCGCGCTCGAGGAGGTCGCGCGGATCGAGGCCAGGGCAGCGCACGTCGAGGCGGTGGGCGGCGAGGAGGAGGTTCGTGCGGACGACGGGATCGCGCGAGCGCGCCTGTTCGCAGATCGCGTCCGCCCGTCCCGGATCGACGAGGCCGCGCTGCGCGAAGGCGTGGAGGGCGAAGCTCGCGGCGCGCGCCACCTGACCGGGGCGGGACGCGATCGCGACGAGCGCGCGGTCGATGTCCTCGGCTTCGCCGATCGCCGCGAGCGTGGCGAAGAGCGCCGCCGCGAAGGCGGGATCGCGCGCGTCTTCGAGGAGCACCCTCGCGGCGAAGGCGCGCGAGCTCGCCGGGACGAAACCGAGCGCGCGCGCCGCCTGCACCCTCAGCGCTGCCCGCGGGTGCGCGGCGGCCTGGAAGAGGAGGCGCTCCGCCGCGCCCGTGGGATCGCGGGCGAGGGCGTCGAGCGCCGCGGAGGCGAGCGCCTCGTCGTCGCCGAAGACGCGCGCCTCGAGCGCCGCGAGCAATCGTTCCCGCCGATCGGGCGAGAGCGCGCCGAGGACGCCGTGCGCGATCAGGCCCCCGAGGGCCTCGAGGACGGAGAGCCGATCGGTGGGCGCCGCGCGCGAGAGGAGCGCGGTCAGGCGCTCGACGGCGTTCGCTCGCGGGAGGTGCCCGATCGCCCGCGCGGCCTCTTCCCTCACCCGCGCATCGGGATCGTCGAGGAGGCCGAGGAGCGCGTCCTCCACCTTGGGATCGTCGAGGGTGCCGAGCCCTCGGGTGGCCACGAGGCGGAGCTCGGCGTCCCGCGCGGCGAGGCGCGAGAGGAGGAGCGGCGCCACGCGCGGATCCCCGATCGCGCCGAGGAGCGCGATCGCGCGGCGCTCGTCGACGTCGGAGAGCGAGGGGAGGACGTCGAGGATGGGCTCGAGCGCGCGCGCGTCGGGACCCTTCCGCTCGAAGAATCGCTCGAGGGCTTCGAGGGCCGCCGAGCGCTCGGCGCTCGAGCGCTCGAGGGCGAGGAGGAGGGGCAGGAGCGCCTCGTCGGCGCCGCTCCCCGCGAGCGCCGAGAGGAGCGCGGGGGTCGGGAGCGGCGAGGTGTCGGCCACGCGCGCGATCGCCACACCGAGCGCCTCGAGCGGGGCCTCGCGCACGATCTCGACGAGCGCGGCGCCGAGGTCTTCGAGCTCGCGCGTGGAGCTCGCCCGCTCGGCCTCGGCGAGGATCGCGCGGCCGAGGGCGAGGCGGGCTGCGTCGGTCCGGGCGAGGCGCTTCGCCCCCTCGCGCGCGGGGCCCCGGAGCGACTCGTGCCGCAGATGGCGCGCGAAGGTGGGCGCGGCCGCTTTGCCTCCGATCTCGCCGAGCGCGAGCAGGGCGGCGCGCTGCGTCTCCGGCGTGCCCCCCTCGAGGATCTCGTGCAGCGCCGCGGCGCCCTCCTCGCCGCCGATCACGCCCACCGCGTAGACGGCGGCGGTGCGGACGGCGGGGTCGGGATCGCTGGCCATGCCGACGAGCGCGCTCGCGGCCTCGGGATCGCGGAGATCGGTGAGCGCGCGCACGACCGCGAGCCGCACGAGCGGCACGTCGTCGGAGAGCTTGGCCGTGAGCGAGAAGAGCGCGCGTCCATCCCGGCCTCGCCCGAGCGCGCGCGCGGCGGCGATGCGCACGGAGGAGTCGGGATCGTCGAGGCAGGTGGCGACGGCGGGGACCAGCTCGCCGCGGGCGTCGATGCGATCGAGCACCGCGATGCGCACGGCCGAGCTCGGATCGAGGAGGGCGCGGAGGAGCGTCGGCGTGCCCGAGGGATGATCGATGCGCGCGATGGCCGCGAGCGCGGCGGCGCGCTCGCGCTCGTCGGCGTGGGCGAGGCGCGCCGCGAGCGCAGGGATGGCCTCGTGCGCGCGCGTTCGCCCCGCGGCGTCGGCGGCGGCGAGCCGCACCTCGAGCGCCTCGTCCGCGAGCGCGGCGACGACGAGCGGGGCGGCGTCTTCGCTCGAGAGCTCGCCGATCTGCTGCGCGGCCTCGAGCCGCACGGCCGGATCGTCGGACGCGAGCGAGGCGCGGACGTGGGCGGCGCGCCCCTCCCACGAGAAGCCCGTGAGGAGGGCGAAGGACAGGAGGAGCGGGAGGTGCCGCGCGCGGGCCACGGCACCGTTGTAGCGCGCGCCCGCGATCTCGGGGAAGGTGCCGAGGCCGCGGTTTGGACCGCGATGGTCGTTCGGCTATCCTGCAGCCGAACGGAGGCGACGGTGAAATCACGCGCAGCGGTGGCTTGGGAAGCGGGCAAACCCCTCGAGATCGAAGAGGTCGAGGTCGAAGGGCCGAAGGAAGGCGAGGTGCTGGTTCGCATCGTGGCGACCGGCGTCTGTCATACCGACGCGTTCACGCTCTCGGGGGACGATCCCGAAGGCGTCTTCCCGGCGATCCTCGGCCACGAGGGCGGCGGTGTCGTCGTCGAGGTGGGCAAGGGCGTGAAGAGCCTCCAGCCCGGCGATCACGTGATCCCGCTCTACACGGCCGAGTGCCGCGTCTGTAAGTTCTGCACCTCGGGCAAGACCAACCTCTGCCAGGCGATCCGCGCCACCCAGGGGCGCGGCCTGATGCCCGACGGCACCACGCGCTTCACCTGCCGTGGCAAGACGATCCACCACTTCATGGGGACGAGCACCTTCAGCGAGTACACGGTGGTCCCCGAGATCTCGCTCGCCAAGATCAGCCACCACGCCCCGCTCGAGAAGGTCTGCCTGCTCGGCTGTGGCGTCACCACCGGCATCGGCGCCGTGCTCAACACCGCCAAGGTGCAGCCCGGCTCGACCGTCGCCATCTTCGGCCTCGGCGGCGTGGGCCTGAGCGCCGTGCAGGGGGCCAAGATGGCCGGCGCGGGCCGCATCATCGCCGTGGACGTGAACCCGGCCAAGTTCGAGCTCGCCAAGCAGCTCGGCGCCACCGACTGCGTGAACCCCAAGGACTACGACAAGCCCATCCAGGACGTGATCATCGAGATGACGGATGGCGGCGTGGACTATTCCTTCGAAGCGGTGGGCAACGTGAAGCTCATGCGCGCCGCGCTCGAGTGCTGCCACAAGGGATGGGGCGAGAGCACGATCATCGGCGTCGCCGGCGCCGGGCAGGAGATCAGCACGCGGCCCTTCCAGCTCGTCACCGGCCGCGTGTGGCGCGGCTCTGCCTTCGGCGGCGTGAAGGGGCGCACCGAGCTCCCCGGTTACGTCGAGCGCTACATGAAGGGCGAGATCGCCATCGATCCCTTCATCACGCACACCCTCCCGCTCGAGCGCATCAACGAGGCGTTCGACCTGATGCACCGCGGGGAGAGCATCCGCACCGTCATCCACTTCTGAAGCGGTTCTCCGAGAGGCGTCGATGGAAACGATCAAGACCCACCGCACGTTCGGCGGCGAGCTCCGCTACGTCCGGCACGACTCGAGCGCGTGCCGCGTGCCCATGGAATTCACCATCTTCCTGCCCGAGGCGGCGCTGCGCGGCGAGAAGCGCCCCGTGCTCTACTTCCTCTCGGGGCTCACCTGCACGGCCGAGAACTTCACGGTGAAGGCCGGCGCGTATCGCTACGCCGCCGAGCACGGCCTGGTGATCGTGGCGCCCGACACGAGCCCGCGCGGCGATGGCGTGGCCAACGACGAGCGCTACTTCGTCGGGCAGGGCGCCGGCTTCTACGTGAACGCCACCGAGGCGCCCTGGTCCGCGCACTTCCGCATGGAGGACTACGTCGTGCGCGAGCTCCCGTCGCTCGTGGAGGCCGAGTTCCCCGTGACGAGCGCCCGGGGCATCACGGGCCACTCGATGGGCGGACACGGCGCCCTCGTCCTCGCCCTCCGTCATCCCGGGACGTACCGCTCGGTCTCGGCCTTCTCGCCCATCGCCTCCGCCTCGAATTGTCCGTGGGGGCGGGCGGCGCTCGGCGCCTATCTCGGCGACGACGTCGAGGCGCACCGCGCGTACGACGCGGCCGTCCTCGTCGAGAAGGCCGAGGAACGCCTCCCGATCCTCGTCGACCAGGGCACGGCCGACGAATTCCTCGCCGATCAGCTCAAGCCCGAGCTCCTCAGGGAGGCGTGCGCGCGCGCGGGGCACCCGCTCGAGCTCCGGATGCGCGAGGGCTACGACCACAGCTATTTCTTCGTCTCGACCTTCATCGGCGAGCACGTCGCACATCACGCGCAGGCGCTCGTCAGCTGAGGGGCTGGCGCCGCCCGGCGACCCGCCTCACACTCGGCTCGCCCGATTCATGAAGCGGTACATCGTCCAAACCTTCGGCTGCCAGATGAACGTCCACGATTCGCGCCGGATCGAGGAGGTTCTCGAGGCGTCGGGCTATCGGCCGACCGACGAAGCCTCGATCGCGGACGTGATCGTGGTGAACACGTGCAGCGTCCGTGAGAAGGCCGAGCACAAGCTGATGAGCCTCCTCGGCACGCTCCGCGGCTTCAAGGCCGAGCGCCCCGACGCGGCGCTCGTCGTCGCCGGCTGCGTGGCCCAGCAGGAGGGCGAGCGCCTCCTCAAGAAGGCCCCGCACGTGGACGTCGTCATCGGGCCCGACAACATCCCCGACCTCCCCGGGCTCCTCCGCGACGCGGAGACCGGCGCGCCGCCCGTCGCGCGCACCGTCTTCGACCTCGACGACCCGCGCTTCCTCGTCGCCTCGCCCCGCCCCGGACGCCCGGAGGTCACGGCCTTCGTCACCACGATGAAGGGCTGCGACGAGCGCTGCACCTTCTGCATCGTGCCCACCACGCGCGGCAGCGAGCGCTATCGCCGGGCCGACCAGATCGTCGACGAGGTCGTGCGCCTCGTCGAAGGCGGCGTGAAGGAGATCACGCTCCTCGGCCAGACGGTGAACTCCTGGTACGAGCCCGAGCGCGTCGCCGAGGCGAAGCCTCGCAGCAAGGCGGCGCCGTCGCGCTCGGCCTTTGCCGACCTCCTCCGTCGCATCGCGGCGGCGGCCCCCGGCCTCGAGCGGCTCCGCTACACCTCACCGCACCCGCGCCACCTCACGCCCGAGCTCATCGCGGCGCACGCCGAGCTCGACGTCCTTGCCGCGCACCTCCACCTCCCCGTGCAGTCGGGCTCCAACCGCGTGCTCCGCCGCATGAGCCGGCGCTACACGCGCGAGGAGTACGTGGAGCGCGTCACCGCCCTCAAGCAGGCCAAGCCCGGGCTCACGCTCTCCACCGACATGATCGTGGGATTCCCCGGCGAGACGGAGGAGGACTTCGAGGAGACGCTCTCGCTCGTGCGCGAGGTGGGCTTCGTGAGCCTCTTCGGCTTCAAGTACTCGGAGCGGCCGGGCGTGCCGGCGCTCGCCTATGGCGACGACGTCCCCGAAGAGGTGAAGGACGAGCGGCTCGCGCGCCTCTTCGAGGTGGCGCACGAGCTCCAGACGGCGCACCTCGAGAGCCTGGTCGGCTCGTCGCAGCGCGTGCTGGTCGAGGGGAAGAGCAAGGGCGGCGAGACCTTCTCCGGCCGCACCGAGCGCAACGAGATCGTCCACCTCGAGGCCGCGCCGGGCGTCGATCCCACCGGCCACGTGGTCGACGTGGAGATCCTCGAGGCCTTCAAGCACAGCCTCCGCGCGCGCATGACCAGCGAGCCCACCCCAGCGATGAAGGAAGTCGCCGCGCAGCGAGGGCGCGTGGCGCTGCCCGTCGTGGGGGCCTGATGCCGGCGCGGAAGGAACCCGCGAGCGCGCGCGAAGTCGTCCTCGCCTGGCTCCCGGCCGTCCTGTACATGGCCCTGATCTTCACGCTGAGCTCGATGCCCGCGCTCGCGCCTTACGCGAAGTACGTGCCGCTCCGCGACAAGGGCCTCCACTTCCTCGAGTACGCCGTGCTCGGCTTCCTCACCACGCACGCCTCGGGGCGCACTTTCCCCGATCGCACGCGCGCGCGGGTGGTGATCTTCGGTTGGCTCACGGCCGTGCTCTTCGGCGTGAGCGACGAGCTCCACCAGGCCTTCGTGCCGGGTCGCACGGCCGAGCTCGCCGATCTCTTCGCGGACGCGATCGGCGCCGCCGTCGGCACCGGGATCCGCGCCTTCATCCGGCGCTGACGTTCAGGTCTCGACCTTGAGGATGGCGTGGAAGGCCTCCTGCGGGATCTCCACCTTGCCCACGGCCTTCATGCGCTTCTTACCGGCCTTCTGCTTCTCGAGGAGCTTGCGCTTACGGCTGATGTCGCCGCCGTAGCACTTGGCCGTGACGTCCTTGCGGAGCGCGCGCACCGTCTCGCGCGCGATGATCTTGGAGCCGATGGCGGCCTGGATGGCCACCTCGTACTGCTGCTGCGGGACGATCTCCTTGAGCTTCTGCGTGAGCGCGCGGCCGATGTGATAGGCCTTCTCGCGGTGCACGATGGCGGAGAGCGCGTCCACGCGCTCGCCGTTGACGAGGAGGTCGAGCCGCACGAGCGGGTTGGGGCGATAGCCGGCGAGCTCGTAGTCCATCGAGGCGTAGCCCTTGGTGGCGCTCTTCAGGTGATCGAAGAAGTCGAAGAGCACCTCGGCGAGCGGCATCTCGTAGACGACGATGACGCGGTTCTGCGAGGCATACTGGATGGTCTTCTGCTCGCCCCGCCGCTCCTGGCAGAGCGCGATGACCGCGCCCACGTACTCCGAGGGCACGTGGATCGAGACCGAATAGTAGGGCTCCTCGATGCGATCGATGGCGCCGGCGTCGGGGAGCCGTGAGGGGTTCTCCACGAGGCTCATCTCGCCGGTCTTGTCGTAGACGTGATAGACGACCGTCGGCGCCGTGGTGACGAGCGAGAGGTCGTGCTCGCGCTCGAGCCGCTCCTGGATGATCTCCATGTGGAGCAGGCCGAGGAAGCCGCAGCGGAAGCCGAAGCCGAGCGCGTCGCTGGTCTCCGGCTCGAAGACCAGGGCGGCGTCGTTGAGGCGGAGCTTCTCGAGCGCGTCGCGGAGCGCCGGGTAGTCCTCCGACTCGGTCGGGAAGACGCCGCAGAAGACCATCGGCTTCACCTCTTTGAAGCCGGCGAGGGGCTCGGTGGCCGGGTTCTTCGCGAGCGTGACGGTGTCGCCGACCTTGGTGTCGTGGATGGACTTGATGCTCGCGGAGAAGCAGCCGACCTCGCCCGCTTCGAGCACGTCGATGGACGTCTGGAAGGGCGAGTAGACGTGGAGGTCGGTGACCTCGTACTCGCCGCCCGTGGCCATGAGCTTGATGCGGTCGCCCTTGCTGAGGCGGCCGTCGACGATGCGCACCTGGCAGACGGCGCCGCGGTAGGGGTCGTACCAGCTGTCGAAGAGGAGGGCGCGGAGCGGCGCCTCGCGATCGCCCTTGGGCGGCGGGATGCGGCGCACCACGGCTTCGAGCACCTCGCGCACGCCCATGCCGGTCTTGCCGGAGCACGGGAGCTCCTCGTTGCAATCGAGGCCCACGACCTCCTCGACCTCGCGGCGGACGCGCTCGACGTCGGCGCTCGGCAGGTCGATCTTGTTGAAGACCGGGATGATCTCGAGGTCGTTCTCGAGCGCGAGGTAGACGTTGGCGAGCGTCTGCGCCTCGACGCCCTGCGTGGCGTCCACGACGAGGAGCGCGCCCTCGCACGCGGCGAGCGAGCGGCTCACCTCGTAGGTGAAGTCGACGTGGCCTGGCGTGTCGATGAGGTTGAGCTGGTAGACCTGCCCGTCGCTCGCCCGGAAGGGGAGCCGGACGCTCTGCGCCTTGACCGTGATGCCGCGCTCACGCTCGATGTCCATCCGGTCGAGGAGCTGCTCCTGCTTCTCGCGGTCGGTGATCACGCCGGTCACGTCGAGGATGCGGTCCGCGAGCGTGCTCTTGCCGTGATCGATGTGCGCGATGATGGAGAAGTTTCGAATGCGGGAGGGATCGGTCGACATGCGGTCGCGCTCGGTTCGGTCGAATTGGACGCAGGATCGCGGCGAAAGTGCCTAGAGCTAGCACATCGCGATCGACTTGCGACCGTCTATACCTCGCCTAGCCGCGCTCGGCGGCGGCGTCGAGCGTGAGCTGCCCCGGGAGCTCGTTCTTGTGGCGCTCGAGCACCAGGTCGATCCCCTCCCGGATGTAGACGGCGATGGGGACCTTCGTGCGCTCGTGGAGCACCTTGAGTTGCTCGTTCTGCTCCGGAGTGATGTAGACGGTCGTTGAAATTTTCTTCCGCGCCATGATGATCGACCCCGGAGCGCCCTGGCGCCTCGTCGGTTCGGGGACCGCGAGCCGTCACGACGTAATTCGAAGTTACGTGACAACGCACATAATGTCAATCGCGGCCGGGGGACGCGCTTGCCCACGAGGGGCGACGGGGCGTATCGTGGGCGCACCCCCGACGCCCCCCTGGGTCGCCCGGTGCATCTCTCCAAAATGTCCATCATTTCAAAGGTTTGCAAGTGAGGTTCGTCGGCCCCGTCGCGCTCGCCTCGGCGCTCGCCGTGCTCGGCGCCGGGTGCGGCGCCCGCCAGAACAAGGGGGACGAGCCGGGCCCGGGCCAGATCGCGACCGAGCCGGACCTCGGCCAGCGGGAGCCATGCGTCACGCCCTCGCGCCGACGCGAGGAGGTGGATGTGAACGGCGACGGGAGGGCCAATCTTCGCCACGTCTACGAGTGGGAGCGGCGGGTCTGCTCGGAGTTCGACCTCGACTTCGACGGCCGGATGGACATCACCCGGTTCTACGAGGACGACGGCGAGACCCCGCGGCGCGAGGAGCTCGACTACGACTTCGACGGGCGCATCGACGAGGTCATCCTTTACGAAGGCGGCCGGCTGGTGAAGCGCGAGCTCGACACCAACTTCGATCACCGCGTCGACACCTGGATCCTCTGCGAGCGCGGGTACGTCGTGCGGGTCGAGCGCGACCGGCGGATGCGCGGTCGCCCCGACGTCTTCGAGGACTACGTCGAAGGCTTCCTCTCGGTGGCGGCCTACGACGACGACCTCGACGGCAAGCCCGAGCGCTTCGAGTACTTCGAAGAGGGGCGCATCGTGGCGACCGGCGTCGACACCGACGGCGACGGCGAGGCGGACGAGCGGACGCGCGTCTCCATCGAGTCGGCCGGGCCGGCGCTCGAGCGCGCGCTCTGCGAGGCGCCCAAGGAGGAGTCGTGACGCGGACGTGCCTCGTCCTCCTCGCGCTCCTCGCGGTCTCGGGCTGCAAGAAGGACGCGGGCCCCGACTCGAGCGCCGGCGGGGAGACGCCCGAGGCCGACGATCACGGCCGGTGCCCCAAGCCAGGCGAGGACGATCGCGCGCTCGAGGCCTCCGTCTACGACACCGACGGAGACGGGAAGCACGACGTGCGGAAGGTCTTCCGCGTCTACGGGGAGGGCCGCGAGCGTAGGCTCGTGATCCTCTGCCGCGAGGCCGACTTGAACCGTGACGGCCGCAAGGACGTGGCCCGCTTCTACGGCGAGGACGGGAGCCCGGCGCGCGAGGAGAGCGACCGCAACTTCGACGGGAGCTTCGACGCCATCGCGCACTACGACGGCGGGCGCCTCGTGATGAAGGAGCTCGACGAGGACTTCGACGGTCGCTTCGAGACGCGCATCTACTACGAGGACGGGGCGCCGAACCGCATCGAGCGCGATCTCGCCGGGCGCGATCCCAAGACCTTCCGCGCCGATCGATGGGAGTACGTCGAAGGCGGGCGTGTCGTGCGCATCGGGACGGACCTCGACGGCGACGGCAAGGTCGACCGCTGGGATCGCGACGCCGACCTCGAAGCGCAGCGCCGCCTCGAGGAGCGCCGCGCGCGTCGCCCGGTGGGAGAGTCCGACGACGAGGACGAGCCCTCGGACGAAGACGCGGAGTGATCCCCAGGGATCTCGCCCGCGCCTCGGCGTAAGCCAGGGAGTGGAGGCGAAGAGGGCCGAGGTCGTGGTGCTCGGCGCGGGACCGGCGGGCCTCGCGGCGGGTGTCGCGCTCGCGCGCGCCGGCTGCTCGCCTTGGATCGTGGAGCGGGACGATACGCCCGGCGGCCTCATGCGAGGACTCCGCCACGGCGCCTACCAGGTCGATCTCGGCCGGAAGGAGCTCTACGACCGCATCCCCGAGGTCGTGCGCCTCTGGGAATCGCTGCTCGGCGAGGACCTCCGTCCCTATGCCCACCGCGTCGGCATCCTCTACGACGGCGTGATCATCGAGCGGGAGCGCGTCTATCGCGGCGCGCTCCGCGGGCTCCCGCCTCGGATGTTGGCCCGGGGCGCTCGCGACTTCGTCCGCGCGCGCGTGAGGCGTGTGCGCGATCGGCGCCCTCCGTCGAACCTCGAGGAGTATTGGATCGATCGCCGCGGCGAATTCCTCACGCGCGCCCTCTCGCAGGGCTACCAGGAGAAGTTCACGGGCGTCCCCTACCGCGCGCGTCCGGTGCCGGAGGAGCAAAGCGGATCCAAGGCGCGCGCCTCGACGGCCGAGGCGGTGAAGGCGCTCGTCGATCGGCTGCAGGCGCCTTCGCGCGAGGTCGTGTTCCGGCATCCACGGCGCGGCACGCAGCAGATCGTCGACGCGATGGTCGCCGAGATCGAGCGGCACGGCGGGCGCTTCCTCTTCGGCGCGACGGTGAAGTCCATCGCGCACGAGGGCGGCCGCGTGCGGCACATCGAGCTCGATCAGCGCGGCGAGACGCGGCGGCTGGGCTGCGACGCCGTCGTCTCGGGGCTCCCGCTCATGCTCCTCGCGCGCGTGCTCGGCGTGGCCGACGACGCGCTCCTCCGCGTCGACTGGAACCGGAGCCGGAGGACGCTCATCGGCTACTTCTTCCTCGACGCGCCGCCGCGCTTCTCCCACGCCTGGCTCGAGGTCTCGTGCCCCAAGCTCTCGATCGGCCGGATCACGAGCTATGACGCGTTCGGGGGCGAGATGTGCCCGCCGGGGCGCGGCGCGATCGCGGCGGAGCTCTACCTCGACGCGCTCGATCCGCGCGCCGCGGCGGAGGACGAGGAGGTGCTCGACGCCCTCGAGCACGAGCTCGTCACAGCGGGCCTCGTCGTGAAGGAGACCATCGTCGATCGGCGGCTCGTCCGGATCCGCGGCTCCGAGGCCTCGGTCGACTACCGGAACTGGACCGATCCGCTCGTCGAATCCCTCCTCGCGCGGCTCGAGGCCTTCGAGAACCTCTTCGACGCCAACCGCGCGGGCATCGACGTCGCGACCTTCGCCGGTCTCGAGGCGGCGCGCGCGATCGTCACCGGCGACGCCGCGCGGTTCCGCGCCGTCGCCGATCCGCGCACGCCGTACTCCGATTACGAGCGGCTCGCCTGACCGATGACGAGCGGGCGCGTGGGCTCGAGCGTCCCGATCTCCACGTCGCGCGAGACGCGGCGCGCCTCTTCGATGAAGGAGCTCAGGTTCACGTTGAGCGAGAACGAGATGTCCTGATCGAGCGGCCGGAAGAAGTCGTCGTAGTGGTGCGGGATGACGAGCTTGGGATCGACGCGCGCAAAGAGGCGCTCGAGGTAGCGCTCGGTGAAGCCGCGGCCCGCGATGCCCGCGAGGAGGGCGTCCACGCTGCCGCGCGGGATCTCGTCGTCGATGAGGTCGCAGCTCCCCTGGTGGTAGAGGATCTTGCCCGCCACCTCGATGCGGATGCCGAAGACCTGTCCGCAGCCGTAGCCGCGCGCGCCGAGGTGCTCGGCGTGCTCGCAGGAGATCTCGTAGTCGTAGGGGATGCGACGCCCGAGGATGAGCTTGGAGTGCAGGCTCGGGACGAAGGAGAAGCGGAAGGGGCCTTGTTCGTAGACGCGATGCGGCTCGACCGCGACGGCCTCCTCGGGGCGTCCGAGGCCTTGGAAGAGCGCGGCGAGCGACTTGGAGCCGTAGGCCTTGCAGCCGAAGCGCTGGGTGACGAGCGGCACGTCGAGCGCGTGATCGAAGTGCGTGTGCCCCACGAGGACGGCGTCGGCCGCGTGGACGTAGCGCTCGAGGAGGTTCTCGTCGGGCACGAGACGGCGCCCGCTCGCCACGCGGAAGAGCCCGGGGCGCGTGAGGTAGGGATCGACCAGGATGGTCGAGCCCTCGTAGGTCAGGCGGAACCCGGAGGTGCCGAGCCACTCGATCTCGAGCCCCTTGGGGAGGTGCGAGGTCTCGCTCGAGAGCTGGAGGTCGAGGTGCGCGCTGCGATCGTTCGCGAGGCGTTCTTTGCGGTGGAGGAGGTAGTCGAAGAGCGATCGCCAGTAGGACACGCGGGGAGCGTAGCGAATCTCGTCGAGGATTGGGGCGCGAATCAGCGCGTGACGGGACGGAGCTCGTGGAGGTCGGAGTGCGCGGGCACCGCCTGGATGAGCGCGCGGAGCCAATCCGCGCTCACGCCGAGGGCCTCGGCGCGCCGCGGGAGCTCGGGGACCCAGCTCGCGGTGAGCGGATAGCGGTGGGCGCTCCGGTGGATCGCGACGAGCTCGAGCCCGAGCCCGGGGAGCGCCTCGATCACGTCGCCGTGCTCGGGGTTCCAGTCGGGGTGGTCGGCGTAGAAGAGGCGTGACGCGGGCGAGGGCGCGAGGCATCGCGCGGCGAAGGCGAGGAAGGCGATGGCCTCGTCGTAGGATCGCGGAGGATCGGTGACGACCACGTCGAAGGCGTCGAGGAAGGACGCGGGTGGCTCGTCTTCGTGGACGTCCACGCGGCGCGTCTCGAGCGCGTGCCCCATCGCGCGGGCCTCGCGGGAGAGGAATTCGAGCAAGCCCTCGTCGATGTCCACGGCCACGACGCGCGCGCGCACCCCGCGGACGAGGAGCGCGAGCGAGAGCGCGTCGTCGTCGCCGACGGCGAGGCACGCGCGCCCCTCGCCGAGCGCCGAGGCGACGATCCCGGCGCGCCGGAGCGAGGAGTCGAGATCGATGAAGAGCTGGGCGTGATCGACGCTCTCGGCGGGGCGGCGCGAGAGGTGCGCCTCGAGGGGCGCGCGGAGCGCGGCGGGCGCTTCGGCGGGCGCGAAGTCGAGCTCGTGCCGCGCCATGCGGAGCAAGAAGTCGAGGAGCGTCCGGGGATCGTCCTCGTCGACCTCACTCAAATCGCCGAGCGCCTCGAGGCGACGCGCGATCTCGGCGAGGAGCGCCTCCTTGGAGGCGTCGTCGCGATCGAGGAGGAGGCGCGAGAGCGTGGGCGCCGCGCTCATCCGCGAAGCCCGCGGATGCGGCTCCCGAGCGTGTAGCGATCGGGCCCGAGGAGCGCGACGCCGAGCGAGCCGAGGAGGAAGAGCATCGGGAGCTCGACCGCCCAGGCGCCGCTCTGCGGATTGAGCGCGAAGAGCTCGGCCCGGTGCGCGAGGGCGAGGGCGAAGACCATGTTGCCGGCCATCGTGAGCGCCGCGAGCCGGGAGTAGATCCCGAGGATGAGCATCACCGGCGCGACCACCTCGCCGAGGTACACGCCGTAGCCGATGAAGGTGGGCAGCCCGTTGCTCGAGAGCATGCCCATGATGCCGTCGATCCCGTGCCGCAGCTTCGAGATGCCGTGGAGGAGGAGGTTCACTCCGAGGGTGAGGCGGAGGAGCGCCGTCCCTGCGTCGACGTATCGCTTGCCGTGCATGCGCCCAACATAGCGCGTGGATCGCTCATGCGGGGATCCGCCGGAGGAGGCCGCGCGTCCCGTCGAGGAGGACGCGGTCACCGGTCTGGAATCGCCGCGTGGCGTCGCCGAAGCCGACCGCCGCCGGGATGCCGTATTCGCGGGCGACGACCGCGCCGTGGCTCACGGCCGAGCCGACCTCGGTGGCGAGCCCGCCGATGACCGCGAAATAAGGCGTCCACCCCACGTCGGTGATGGGGGTGATGAGGATGTCGCCCGGCTCCACGCCCGCGGCCTCGGCGAGCGTGCGCGCCACGAAGGCGCGGCCCTCGACGACGCCCGGCGAGACGGGTCTGCCGAGCGCCTCGCCCTCGCCCACGTGGACGACGCGCGGCAGCGGCTCGGTGACGCCGCGCCACACGACGGGGAACTCGCAGCTCATGCGGTACTCGTGGCCGAGACGCCGGGTCTCGGCGCGCGCGACGTCTTCCTCGCGCGGGTCGCGGCAGAAGGCGCCGAGCTCTTCGTGGGTGAAGAAGTAGACGAGGTCGTCGTCCGGCAGGAGACCGCGATGCACGAGGAGCTCGGCGAGGTCGCGGTAGGCGTCGCGGAACTTGGCCGTGATCTCGATGAGGAGCGACTTGGTGCGCTCGCGCGATCGCACGGCCGCGTGGGCGAGCTTCACGAGCGGGCGGAGCGTGCGCGGCGCGGGCGCGTTCGTCGTCCTCTCCCGTGGAGGATGGGGGCTGCGGACCGCGGCCCGCAGGCTCGCGAGGAGCGGCGTGGGATCGCGGCGCCATTCCGTCTGGCGGAGCTCGGCCTCGCGGACGGCGCGGTGGCCGTGGCGGCGGAGGTACTCGCGGAAGGCGCGGCCCATCTCCCCGCTCGCGTCGGAGCGGAGGTAGGCGAGGGCCTCGTCGTCGGGGCGCGCGAGGCGCTCGAGGTCCTCGGGGCGGGCGAGCCGCGCGATGCGCGTGATGCCCTCGGCGATGTCGGCGCTCTCGACCCCCGTCGCGCCCGAGAGGAGCGAGGCAACCGTCGCGTGATCCGCTTCGGTGGGCTGCTTGCCCCGGGCGACCACGCCGAGGAGGAAGGGCGCCATCGCGCCCGCTCCCGCCGACGAGAGGAGGTGCAGCTCGTAGGCGGTGAAGAGGGCCTCGAGGCCGCGATCGATCGCCTCGAAGGCTTCGCGCGGGCGATCCGAGCGAGGGATGCGGAAGGGGGCGACGAGGCGCTCCATCGCGGCGCGATGCGCGGGGATCGTGGCGAGCGCGCGCACGTAGCGGGCCGTGCCGAGCAGGCGCACGGGCAAGGGGAGGGGGTCGATGCCGGAGAGCTCGGGCACCTCCGCGCCACAGATCGCGAAGGCCACGTCTTCGGGCGTCGAGCCGAGGATGTGCCTCGCCGTCTCGGCCATGCGGGAGAGGCTGAGGTGGAGGTGACCGTGGAGCGCGCCGACGAAGACGAAGCCCCGCTCGACCTCCTCGCGCGCGCCGAGGCGCACGTACATGCGCTGGAGGCCCTGATCGATCCCGCGCGCCGTGACCGAGAGCGTGAGCGGCGTGACGGCGCCGGGCATCATCTCGCCGATGTTGGCCCGCGTGACGATGCCCTCGGGATCGGGGACCACGTCGAGCTCGCGCGGATCGCTCGGCAGGCGCGTGATGGGGCGGGCCTGGAGGAAGTGGACCGCGCCCTCGCGATCGAGCGCCCACTCGAGATCGAGCGGCGCGCCGAAGGCCTCCGCGAGGCGGCGCGCCTCGTCGGCGAGCGAGCGGAGGACGGTCTCGTCGAGGCATGCGCCGTCTCCGCCGCGCTCGCGCTCGACGACGACGCCCGCCTCGTCGACGACGTGGTGATCGGGCGTGCGCTCCCCGCTCACGAGGGCGTCGCCGCGCCCGGCGACGGCGTCGATCACGAGCCGGTCACGGCGGCCGGAGATGGGGTCGACGGTGAAGATCACGCCGGCGGCGCGCGCGTCGACCATGGACTGGACGATCACGCTCATCGCCGCGCGCCCCTCGCCCATGCGCGCGCGGTACGCCTCCACGCGCTCGAGCGAGGCGCTCGAGAGGCAGCGCGCGACGGCCGCCTCGAGCGCCTCGAGCCCTTCGACGTCGAGCACGCTCTCGAACTGCCCCGCGAAGCTCGAGCGCTCGCCGTCTTCGCCAACGGCCGAGGAGCGCACGGCCACACGGCCTCCGCCGAGCGCGCGGTAGTGCGCCCCCAGATCGGCGGGGAGCCAATCGGCCGTCGCGTCGACGATGGCGAACGCAGGCGGCACGCGCGCGCCGCGTTCCATGAGCGCGAGGAGCCCCTCCGCCTTGCCGCCGAGGGAGAGGCCGCGCCGCTCGAGCCCTGGGGTGAGCGCGACGATCCGAGGCTCAGTCTTGGGGGACGGGGAAGCCATGGGGGAAGCGGTTCGTCTCGAGGAAGCCGAAGAGGGGCGCGCCTCCGTCGTCGGGGACGAAGCGGACGAGGGTGCGCCGGTAGTCGCTCGGTTGGGGCGGCGAGAAGGCGTGGCTCGCGTCGATCCGCGCCTGCGAGAGCGGCTCGAGGGCGCCGCGGAGCTCACGCCCGGCGTCGTCGCGTACGCAGACCCGCCCGGCCACGCGCGAAGGCTCGATGGAGAGAGCGAACTCGGCTTCCTCCACGGTGCGCATGGCGGAGCCCGCGAGGTAGCCCGTGTCGAAGAAGGTCTCCTCGTCGAATTGGACGCGCACCGCCATCGTCTGCCGCTCGGGGCCGGAGAGGGCGAGGAAGGTCCACTCGATGTTCCAGTCGCGCGGACCCCACGAATGATCGCGCTCGCCGAAGCCCTCGACGGCGCGGCTCGTGCCGTCGATCACGACCTCGCCCACGACGCGCACGGGCTGCTCGAAGCGGTTCGTCTCGAAGTCGTCCGAGGTGTGCCCCTCGACGCCGCGATCCCCGATCGAGTGGCAAGGCCCGAGCGCCTCGAAGCGGAGATCGAAGGAAAAGGGGGCCTCTTCGCCGGCGCGCGGGCCGCTCACGAAGACCCCTCTCCCGCGGGCCATCGTGCGGCTGTCCACGAGCGGCGCGACGATCTCGCGGGCGAAGGTGAAGCCCGGGGCGTCGACGTCGAAGTCACGCGCGAGCTCGAGCGGGAGGAAGGGCGCCTCGTAGGCGAGCCATGCGCCGTCGAAGGCCAAGAAGCACCACGCCCAGACGCGGCCCTGTCCCGGCATGCGCCCGACGCGGACGTGGCCCGCGGTGCGTCCGTCGCGGCTCACGAAGTCGTAGAAGATCGACTCGTTCCAGGACTCGAGCTCGGGATCGTGCGGGTGGAGGCCTTCGTCGGCCGGGAGGATCCCGAAGGGGCTGTCGCCGGGGGCGGTCATCCAAGCGAGAGTGCCAGAGCTCTCGCTCGCGGGGCACCCCCGTTCACCCGAAGACGTCGGCGAGCATCTTGGCGCAGAGCATCAAGAGGACGAGGGCGAAGACGCGCTTGAGCGTGGCGACGGGGAGCTTGTGCGCGAGCCGGGCCCCGAGCGGCGCGGTGAACGAGCTCGTCACCGCGATGAGGACGAGCGCCGGGACGTAGATGAAGCCGATCGAGAGCGGCGGCATGCCCTCGTGGCCGAGGCCGTTGAGGAGGTAGCCGAGCGTCCCCGCGAGCGCGATGGGGAAGCCGATGGCCGCCGAGGTCCCGATGGCGTGCTGCACCTTCACGTTGCAGTACGTCATGAAGGGGACGGAGAGCGAGCCGCCGCCGATGGCGACGAGCGAGGAGACGCCGCCGATCCCGAGGCCCACGCCGGTGAGCCCCAAGGTCCCCGGCAGCTCGCGCGAGGGCTTCGGCTTGAAGCCGACGAGCATCTGCACCGCCACGTACGTCATGAAGACGGCGAAGAAGATCGCGAGGAAGGCGGTCTTCACCTGGGCGGCGAGGAAGGTGCCGAGGAAGGTGCCCACGAGGATCCCCGGGGTGATGCGCCGCACGACGGGCCAGAGGACGGCGCCGTGGGCGTGGTGCGCGCGGAGGCTCGAGAGCGAGGTGATGACGATGGCCGCCATCGAGGTGCCGAGCGCGAGGTGGCCGACCTGATCCTTGGGCACGCCCTGCGAGAGGAAGATCGACGTGAGCATGGGGACCATGATCCCGCCCCCGCCTACCCCGAGCAGTCCGGCGAAGAATCCGACGGCGACTCCCAACAGGGGATAGGCGAGCCAATGGGGATCGAAGGTCATCGCGCGAGTATGGCGCGAACCATTCGGGTGGTCCCGTGTGCGGGGGGGGCCGAGATAAACCGGACGCCGTGTCAACCTAATCTGGTTAGGTTGACCGAGTGGGGTGCGCTCGGTAGCGTTCCGCCCCCTTTGCCGGGAAATGGAAAAGAAAGGCCGGAAGTATGAGTGCACGCGTGGAAGAGCAGGTCGAAGCGCTATATGAGCAAATCTTGCGACGGAACGCGGGCGAGCCGGAATTCCACCAGGCCGTCCGCGAGGTCCTCGACTCGCTGAAGCTCGTCCTCGAGCGCAACCCCCGGTACGCCGAACGCGCCCTCATCGAGCGGCTCTGCGAGCCCGAGCGTCAGATCATCTTCCGGGTTTCCTGGACGGACGATCAGGGGCAGGTCCACGTGAACCGTGGCTTCCGGGTGCAGTTCAACAGCGTGCTCGGCCCCTACAAGGGCGGCATCCGTTTCCACCCGAGCGTGAACCTGAGCATCATCAAGTTCCTCGGCTTCGAGCAGATCTTCAAGAACTCGCTCACCGACCTCCCGATCGGCGGCGCCAAGGGCGGCGCGGACTTCGATCCCAAGGGGCGCTCGGACGACGAGATCATGCGCTTCTGCCAGTCGTTCATGACCGAGCTCCACAACCACATCGGCGAGCACACCGACGTGCCGGCCGGCGACATCGGCGTGGGTGGCCGCGAGATCGGCTACATGTTCGGTCAGTACAAGCGCATCGCCAACGCTTGCGAGTTCGGCGTCTTCACCGGCAAGGGGCTCTCCTGGGGCGGCTCGCAGGTGCGCACGGAGGCGACGGGCTACGGCCTCGTCTTCTTCGCCGCGGAGATGCTCAAGGAGAAGGGCACGAGCTTCGAAGGGAAGCGTGTGGTCGTCTCGGGCTCGGGCAACGTCGCCCTCTACGCCCTCGAGAAGGTCGCCGAGCTCGGCGGCAAGGTCGTCGCGATGTCCGACTCCTCGGGCTTCGTCTACGACGAAGAGGGCATCGATCGCGAGACGATGTTCGACGTGAAGGATCGCCGCCGCGAGCGCATCCACGCCTACGCCGAGGCGCGCCCGAGCGCGAAGTTCGTCGAGCGCGGGAACATCTGGACCGTGCCGTGCGACGTCGCGCTGCCGTGCGCCACGCAGAACGAGCTCGACGGCCAGTCCGCCGCCACGCTCATCGCCAACGGCGTGAAGTTCGTCGCCGAGGGCGCGAACATGCCCTCCACGCCCGACGCCATCCGCGCGTTCAAGAACGCGGGCGTCGCCTTCGGCCCCGGCAAGGCGGCCAACGCGGGCGGCGTGGCCACCTCGGCGCTCGAGATGCAGCAGAACGCGTCGCGCGACTCGTGGACCTTCGAGTACACCGAGGAGCGCCTCGCGGGGATCATGCGCCGCATCCACGCGCGCTGCATCGAGACGGCGAGGGAGTACGACCAGCCGGGTGACTACGTGCTCGGCGCCAACATCGCCGGCTTCATCAAGGTGGCCGACGCGATGATCGCGCTCGGCGTCGTCTGACGCTCCCTCGCCCGCCCCTCGTCGAGGCGCCGTCGCTCAGAGGTGGTCGAGCATCGACCACGGATCGAGCGCGAGCGCCTCGACGGGATCGAAGGGCAGGCTCCGCCCGCTCGACGCCTCGGCCGGACAGAACGGGATGCCCACCGGCAGCGGCACGTCCGCGAGGCTCGAGACCCCGGGCGCGGTCCAGCCGTCCCCGCCCACGTCCAGGAAGACGGGGTTCACGAAGCCGAAGGCGCGCTTGCCCGGCGTGACGACGTTCATCGTGGTGTCGCTGTAGGCGAAGACCACGACGAAGGCGTCGCGCTCGACGGGGATGGTGACGATCTCGTCGAAGTCGAGGGTGTCACCGGGCTCCGTGAGCTCGCGCAGGTCGATGCGCTCCACCTCGTGGCCGTTCACGAAGACGATGAGCTCGTCGGCCTTCGTCCACTCCGTGGAGCGGATGCGGATGGGGAGCTCGAACGAGCCGGCGTCCGCGGGCAGATCGACGACGTCGCCCGGGAGGAGCTCGTCGCCGAAGTCCACGATGAGGCCGCCCGAGACCGACACGCGACCTTCGCGGAGGCCCTTCACGAGCGTGTCGTCGGTGAGCGGCTCGCCTTGGAGGTGCACATAGTTCCGCGGCCAGCCCGAGGGCGCGCCGAGCGCGTGGGTGTCGGAGTTGCCCACGCCCGTGATGTGGATGCCGCGGCGATGGAAGGAGAACCAATCGCGGAGGAGGGCGCACACGGCCTTCGGCGCGTTGAAGATCTCCATCGACTCGAATTGCTCGGGCATGTCGGCGTGGTTGCGCTGCGCCTGACCCGTCACCGGATCCAACTTGACCCAGTCGAAGAGCGATGAGGTCTCGGAGCGCGCGTGGTTGATCTGCGTGATCTGCGCGCCTTGGTCGCGGGCCTCGGCGAGGAGCTCGTTCGTGTTCCGCTGACGTGTGCTGCGGAGCCCTTCGCGCACGGCGAGCGCGGGCGCGCCCGACGCGTGGCCGTGGGTGTAGGACACGGGGAAGATGTTGATGTGGCCGCGGACGGGCGAGATCTCCGCGCCCTGGAAGAGGTGGATGGCCTCGGCGAGGCCCATCTCCTCGAGCACGCGCGGGTAGTCCTCGACGATGTCGTGATCGGTGGGCGCGAAGAAGTCGAGGCCGGCGGCGAGGTTGGCGAGGACCCGCGCCTCGCTCGGCACGGTGCTGTCGGCGCTCCGCATCGCGTGCTGGTGCATGTCGCCTGCGGCCCACCCGCTCGTGTCCACGAGCCTGGAGAGCGCGCCGTCGACCGTCGCGCTCGACTGGAGATCGGCGACCGGATGCTCCTCGTAGGTGTAGGTCTCCGCGTGGCTGAGCCGGAGGGTGCCGGAGAAGCCGCGCGGGAGGAGGAGGGGTTCCGTCGCGCGCTGGAAGGCGATGAAGCTCGGTGTCCCGATGACTTCGACGCGGCAGGCCGGCGCGGGCTCCGCCGCTCCGTCGAGGAAGCAACGCGCCGTCACCGGGACGACGTCGGGCGCCGGGAAGACCACGGGCGACCCGCTCGGGACGGTGAAGTCGAAGGCGAGCGACACGCCCTGCGGGGCGTCGATCAGCTCGGCGTGGAGCTCACCCGGTGGGAGATCGAGCGCCGTCGTCTCGGGATCGACGCGGACGATGTCCACGGCCGTGCCGTCGGCTCGCGAGATGGCCCAACGCCCGCCCGTGAAGCCCGTGGGGAAGGTGCTCTCCACCGCCACCGTCACGCGCTCCTCGGTCGGGAAGAGCGCGCCGAAGCGCTTGCGGAGCGAGGCGGTGGTGCCATCGCCGACGGTGACGTAGCGGCGCGAGGCGGCCTCGTATTCCGAGCCGAGCTTTCCGCGGAGCGAGACGACGGCGAAGATCGAGTCGGAGAGGAGGCTCGGATCGAGCGGCGGGGTGGTGAGCGCGCCGCCGACGAGGCCGTACGAGCGCGTCTGGCCGACGAAGGCGACAGCGTCCATCTCCGCGTTCGCACCCGGCGAGCCGACGCCCTTGGGCCAGGTGTAGATGACGTTGAGGTCGCCGGGGAAGGCGAGGTCGCCGAGCAGGAGGTTCGGCGCGCGCTGCCCCTCGAGGTTCACCCACGTCACGATCTCCAGGTACTCGGCGTCGGGCGCGAGGCGGAATTCGGTCTCGACGCGGACGAGGATGGGCGGCGTGAGCTGGATGGAGCCGAGGCTGCCGACGAGGAGCTTGAGCGGGAGGTCGACGCCCGTGGCGCGCAGGATGGCCGGGCCGCCGTCCGAGCCGTCGCGGAGGATCGCGAGCTCGTCCGTCGAGGCCTCGAGGAGCCCGAGACCGGGGCCGATGAAGTCGAGCGTGTCCCCGGTGGGATCGTCGGTGGGGACGAGGTCGACGATGCGCCCGGCCGTGAACTGCATCTGATCGGCGGGCGCGCCGTCGGTGATGCAGGCGGTGATGTGCGGGTTCTGGAGGATGAAGTCGCCCGGGCGACAGCGAGCCTCGGGGCCCGTGATGATGGGCTCACCGCCGCGGAAGCGCCCGACGCGCGCGCCGCTCGAGAAGGGCGTCGAGGGATCGACGCCGTCGGTCCCCGCGCCGGGGCCGGCTTCGCTCCGCTCGATCGGCAGGAACTCGTCCCCCTCGACGACCGATGCGTCTTCTTGGGGGGGGTTGTCCTTGGCGTCGTCTCCGCAAGCCGCGAGAGCCAGGAGCGCGATGGCTGATAGCGCGAGTGTCCGTTTCATGGGGCGGAGGATACCCGCATTCCGCCCCGAGATGCGCTAGTTGGACGCGCTGGACGGCGCTGCCCCCGCCGCGGCGACCTCGGCGTCGTGCTTGGCCACGGCCTGCTCGAGCTCGGCGATGGTCTGTCCGTTCTCGAAGCGCCGGACACCGACGAGGTAGGCCGCGGTGCCGATGAGGCAGGGGACGAAGAGCACCGTCGAGAGGGCGCCCGTGATGCCCCAGAGGAAATAGGCCGGGACGACGAAGAGGAGGGCCCAGGCGAGGCGTGGGATGCGAGCCCAGTCGCGCTCGAGACGCGCGCGTTGGGCCTTGAGACGCTCGATTTGGGCGAGGGTGAGCTCGCGTCGGCGGGGATCCATGGCGGACGAGTTATGGGCTCGTCGCGCGGCGTTGGCTAGCCGACCAAGGGGCTCGAAATGCGGAATTGGGAGCCCAATCCCGAGAAAAACCTCTCGAAACGTGGGTAGGCCTACGCCTATCCTCGGACGGACGTCGACCATGGAGGACCGAGGGGAAACCGGGGAGCTCGAAGCGCTCCTCGACGCGCGAGCCGAGGCGGGGGTGGCCCTCCGGCGCACACTCGATCGGCAGATCGAGGAGCGCCTCGAGGCGATGGATCCGGGGAGCGTACCCGCGGGGCTCGCCGAGCGGCTCCGCGCGCTCTCGCTCGTCCGAGGCCCCGTGGAGCGCGAGCTCCCCGCCAACGCCATCTTCGTGCCCTTCACCGAGGCCTCGGGCGGGGGCCTCGTCGCGGCGATCCAGGTCCACGAGGAGGTCTTCACGGAGAGCGCCCTTGCGGCCAAGATGACGCCCGACTGTCAGCGCAGCGTGGAGCGCGCGATCCGCGCCGCGGCCGAGCGCGCCGATCGAAGGGTGTCGGGGGAGGCGGCCGTCGACTTCGTCACCGAGCTCCGAGGCGCGCGCGTAGGCGCGGTGAGCGGGCGCTCGCTTTCACTCGCGGTCTTCCTCTCCGCCTACGCGCTCTACACCGGGCGAAAGGTGAACCCGGGCACGGTGGCGAGCGCCGACGTCGTCGACGGGAGCCTGCGCGGGGTGGGGCACCTCGACGAGAAGATCGCCTCGATGAAGGGGCGCGCGGATCTCTCGACGTTCCTCGTCGCTGTCGAGGACGAGGAGCTCGCCCGCTCCATCGCGCGTCGGTACGAGCTCTCGATGCAGGTCGTCGGCGTGCGCACGCTCCATGAAGCGATCGACGCCGCGATCGGCGGATCGATCCTCGGGACGGAGGCGTTCGAGGACGTCGTCGTGCGCGCACGCGAGAGGTATCGGGAGGGCTGGGGGCCGCGAGGGTGGGCCATCGTCGAGCAGGCGGTCACGCCCCTCCTCGCGGCGGTGCCGGACGAGCGCCCGGAGCTCCGCGTGGAGCTGCTCACCATGCTCGCCGCCGCGCGGCGGAACGCGGGGGACAGCGCCGGCGCGCTCGATCTCCTCGATCTCGCCGCGGTCCACGTCGACGCCCAGGGCGATTGGATCGAGCGGCGCGTGCTCGCCTTCTACCACCGGCAGCGCGCGCTCTCCTTGCTCGACCAAGGGCTCGTCGAGGCGGCGCTCCGCGAGGTCGAGGCGTCCGAGGAGGCGGCGCGCGCGGGGGGACTGCCCGGAGACTACGCCGTGGCGCTCGGGTCGAAGTGCCTCGTCCACCTCGCGACGAACCAGGCCGAGGCGGCCCTCGAGGCCATCGACGAGGCGCACGCGCGCATCGCCGAGCGCGATCCCAAGCACGCGCAGCGGACGCAGACGTACCGCGTGCTCGCGCTGACGCGCCTCGGCCGCGTCGACGAGGCCGAGCGGATCGTGGCGGCCATGGCCGAGCGTCGCGGGGACGGCTACGCACGGCTCACCGAGGCGTGGGCGCGGGCTTATTTCGCCGGGGCGCTGCTCGAGTGGGGCGAACACGCGCGGGCGCTCGCGGTGCTCCGCGACGAGGTGATGGCCGAGAGCCTTCGCGGTCAGTCCGATCTCGCGCCGCTCACCCGGCTCTACCTCGGCGAGGCGCTCGTCTCGATGGGCGAGGTCCGGCTCGCGAGCTCGGTCTTCGAGCGCGTGCCGGCGGAGACGGGCGCGCGGACGCCCTTTCAGGATCGACGCGTGGCCCTCACGCAGATCCGCCGTGCCCAGCTCGCGGCGCGGCGCGCCCACGGGGCAGAGCTCTTCGAAGCGATCCTCCCGTGGCTCGAGGGCCTCTTCGGCGATGCGCTCACGGCGCTCCGCGACGAGGTCCTCGAAGGGCGCGTGGGCGAAGCGACGAGGGCCGTCGCCGCGCGATGCGCGAGGCCGTGGGAGCCGATGGTCATCGGAGGAGGTTCGTGATGGATCGGGAGCCGCTCGG
The DNA here is from genome assembly GCA_012744445.1 of Myxococcales bacterium. Taxonomy (GTDB): domain Bacteria; phylum Myxococcota_A; class Polyangia; order Polyangiales; family Houyiibacteriaceae; genus JAAYBZ01. The sequence continues at coordinate 27,426 of JAAYBZ010000092.1, forward strand.
CGAGGAGCTCCTCGCGGCGCTCGTCGCGCTCCGCGACGGAACCGGCGACGCGAAAGCCGCGTGGGAGATCGTCTACCGGAAGCTGCGCTCGATGTGGGTGCGCAAGGTGGGCTTCGTCGGCGTGGTCGACGAGGACACCGTCGTCGAGGCGTGCCTCAAGGCCGTCCGCTCGGAGTTCCGCGGGGAGTCGCCGGGCGAGGCCGTGCGGTGGCTCTCCTCCGTCGCGCGCACCGTGAGCCTCGACGTGCGCCGCCGCGAGAAGCGCCGCCGCGAGGGCGCCCTCCGCCTCGTCCCGGCGGAGCCCGAGCCGCACGAGCACACGCCGGTCGTGGGGTTCGACGAGGACGACGTCCGAGCCTTCTTGGTCGAGCTCCGCGACGTCCAGATCGGCGCGTTCTCGAAGGCGCGCTACCCCAAGCGCAGCCCGCGCGAGTCGATCGAGCTCGCGTACCTCGCCGCCGTCGAGCGCGAGGACTACCTCGCCGAGCTCGAGGCGTGCGCGGACGAGAAGGAACGCCAGCGTCTCCAGAAGCAGATGGGCCGGGGCCGGGACGAGCTCTGGCTCCCCTTCCTCGAGGAGCTCGCGGGCGATGCTTCGCTCGAGGAGTGGCAGCTCGGTGTGGTGAGGGAGCTCACCGACGCGCTCGTCGGGACGCGCCGAAGGGACCACGGTCGAGCTCGTGGAGGCGCGGCATGAGACTGGTCGTCAGTTCAGCATCGCGGGGGGCGTCTTGCGAGGAGAAGGTGTCGCCATGAGCCAAACCCACACCGTTTTCCGGGAATTGCTCCGCGCCGCGCGCGCGTGCGAGCCGGCCATCGAGCCGACGCCCACGCTCCACGCGCTCGCCTACGTCCTGGTCCTCGAGGCCGTCGACGAGCGCGAGGCCCTCGAGCCCGAGCTCGTCCGCGAGCTCGTCTCGCTCGGCGAGGACGCCCTCGCGCGCGCCGCGCTCGTCGAGCCTGCCTCGGAGGACGACGAAGACTTCCTCGCCGAGGCCGTGCCGCTCGCGCGCGCCGGTCTCGCGCTCCTCTCCGGGAAGGTGCCCGACTACGCGCGCCTCCCGCGCGAGCGCGTCGAGCCGAGCCCGGTTCGCCTCCTCCACGCCCTGCGCGGCGAGCTCCCCGGCGTCGAGGCGGGGCGGCTCGCGGCGCGCTTCCTCGCGCGCGGAGACGGGCTCCTCGCCGACACACATCGGCTTCGGGCGCGCCTCCGCGAGCCCGAAGGTCCGGTCCTGCGCCTCGCCGCGGCGCCGGCGGCCGAGCTCCGCGATCCTCGCGAAGGCGCGCGCGTCTTCCTCGACGAGGCGCGCGGGGTGGAGATCGTCTACTTCGACGACGACGCCACGGTGGGCGTCTACACCGACGACGACGTCGTCACGCTCGTCGGCGACGACTTCGAGCCGCTCGTCCACGAGCGCGGCTACCTCCTCGCGCGCGTCACCGGATTCGGCGCCGTGACCGGGGAGGTGGAGGTCCGCGGCGAGAGGCTCCCGTTCTCGTTCTCGCGCTGAGCCTCCCTCGGCGGTCACTGGCCCCGCCCCCTCGCGGCCCTAGACGATCGGGACACACGAGGCCGGGGGGAAGATGGCGCGAATCATGCTCGTCGAGGACGAGCCGATCACGGCGATGGATCTCGAGCAGATGCTCGTCGCCATCGGACACGAAGTGACGGGTTGGGTCGACGAGGGAGAGGACGCCGTCGAGAAGGCGCGCGAGCTCAAGCCCGACCTCGTGCTCATGGACATCCGCCTCAAGGGCGAGATGACGGGCGTACAGGCGGCGGAGCGGATCCGAGAGGCCGCACGCGACCGCGGGGAGACGACGCCCGTGATCTTCCTCACGGCCTTCGCCGACAAGGAGACCGTGGACAGCGCGTGCCGCACGAGCCCCTACGGCTACCTCGTCAAACCCTTCACCGAGCGGAGCGTGGCCGCGGTCGTGCAGGTGGCGCTCGCGCGCGCCGAGGAGGAGCGCGAGGTGCGCGAGCGCGAGTCGTTCTTGCGATCGGCGCTGCGGAGCCTCGGCGAGGCGCTCGTCGCCGTCGACGCGCGGGGTCGCGTGCGCTTCGCCAACGCGCTCGCGCTCGGCGTGCTCGGAGGCGAGGAGGCGATCGTCGGTCGCGCCGCCGACGAGGTCGCGCGCTTCTTCGAGCTCGAGAGCGAGCGCCCGGTCGATCCCATCGGTCCCGCGCTCCGCGAGGGCCAGGTCTTCTCCGGCCGCGCCCGGCTCGCGCCGCTCGAGGGGAGGGCGCGTGAGGTGGAGATCAGCGCGGCGCCGATGCTCGGCCACGACGGCTCGATCACCGGCGGGGTGCTCGCCTTCCGCGAGATCCCAGGCGAGCACATGGTCGAACATGCCGGTCTCCCGCCGAGCGAGCGGTTCTCCGACCGGATCCAGCACGAGATCAACAGCCCGCTCACCTACAACCTCGGCGCGCTCTCCATCGCCATCCGCGAGATCGACACGCTCCGCGCGATGCGCGCCATCGACGTCGCCCTCCTCGAGGAGCAGGCGAAGTCCGACGAGGACGGGAGGCTCGCCAAGATCGAATCGCTCATCCGCGCGGCGCACGAGGGCGCGACGCGCATCGCCGTCGTGATGGACGAGATGCGGAACGCGGCCTTCCTCGATCTCGAGCAGGTCCCGATGAAGCCTGTCGAGATCCTCGAGCTCGTCGTCGGCGCGTGCGCCGACGAGCTCGAGCGCGTCGTGCTCACGAGGGAGATCGGGCCGAGCCCCGTCGTCCGCGGCAACAAATGGCAGCTCGCGCGCGCGCTCGCCGACGAGCTCCGCCGCTCCATCGGAGGGGGCGTCGAGGCCACGCTCAGGCTCGTCTCCGGCACGGCATCCGACGGGCGCGCCGAGCTCAAGCTCGTCCTCTCCCCGCGGCACGGCGCGGCGCTCCCGCCCGCCTCCGCGGGCGAGATCGGCCGGCGCGTGCTCGAGGCGCACCACGGTGAGCTCGTCGTACGCGACGTGGAGGGGGCGCGCGTGATCTCGCTGCGGATCCCGCCCATCGCCGCGAGCCCGCGCGACGTACCCACGGACGAGGTCCGCGGCGACGTCCTCGTCATCGACGACGAGCCCATGGTCGGCCGCGTGCTCGAGATGATGCTGAGCCCGCACCACGACGTGACGGTGGTGCACTCCGCCGCGAGCGCGCTCGAGCTCATCGAGCAGGGCAACGAGTTCGACGTGATCCTCTCCGACGTCTCCATGCCGGAGATGAACGGCCGCGAGCTCCACGAGCGCCTTTCGCACACGCACCCAGAGATGGCGGGGCGGATGATCTTCGTGAGCGGCGGCGGGGTGGACGCGGACACCACCGCGTTCCTCGCCTCCATGATCGAGCGCCGCCTCGACAAGCCGTTCCGCGCGGATCGCTTGGTGCCGCTCCTCGCCGAGCTCGTCCTCCGCGCGCGCTCCGGACCGGGATGAATGGCGACGTCTCCGAATCGTGAGCGCCTCTTCCGCGTCGGCGAGTGGCTCGCGACGATCGGGGCGCTCGTCGGCTTCTCGGCGCTCATGGGGCAGCTCGTCGGGGTGCGCGAGCTCGCGAGCTACATCGAGGGCCGCCCCGTGCTCCAGCCCATCGCCTCGACGCAGCTCGTCGTGCTCGGGGTCGCCGTCCTGGCCGCGGCGCGCGCCAAGGAGAGCCTGGGGGCTCGCGTGCTCTCCCTCGCCCTTGGCTTCTTCTCCGTCTCGTTCGCGGTGGTCGTGGCGTCCGAGTACATCCTGCAGACGGATTTCGGCGTCGACCAACTCGTCGGCCCCACGATCGACGACGGAGGCCCTTTTCCGGGGCGGCCGTCGCCCGTCTCCACGATCGCGCACCTCATGCTCTCGGCGGCCGTGATCGTCTTCGACGTGCGCGTGGGCGCGCGCGGGCGGCCTCGGGAGTGGCTCCTCATCGCGGTGCTCTTCGCCGCGTTCGTCGCGCTCGTCGGTCACCTCTTCGGCGCGTCGGCGCTCTACGACGTCGATCCCTACCCGATGCGCGGCGTCGCCATCCCCGCCATCATCTCGCTCTTCTGCATCGGGATCGGTGGGCTCCTCGTGCGGAGCGAAGAAGGGGCGATGCGCACGATCACCTCCGACGGGCCCGGCGGACTCCTCGCCCGCCGCCTCGGCATGGCCACCATCGTGGCCGTGCCCATCGCGGCCGGCGTGCTCTTCGCGGGGGTGAACTACCTCGGCGTGCGCGACCTCTCGCTCATCGCGGCGCTCGGCACCGTCACGGCCGTCGGTGTGGGGCTCGTGCTCGTCGGCGCGACCGCCGGTCCCCTCGAGCGCGCCCATGTCGCCGAGATGCGCGCGCGTCGGCGAGTCCTCGACATGGTGGCCTACGCGCCCGTCGGCGTCTTCGTCGCGGATCTCGGGGGAACCCTCCTCGAGGTGAACGAGGCCGGCGCGCGCATGATCGGCTGTTCGCCGCAAGAGCTGATCGGACGTCCCATCCAGGGCTTCGTGCCGGAGGAAGAAGCCGACGCGATGCGGGCCGCGCGCTCGCGACAGCTCGCGGGGGAGGTGGAGGTGCACGTCTGGCACGCCCGACGAAAGGACGGAACCTTCGTCCCCCTCGAATTCACCGAGAAGATCCTCCCCGACAGGCGTTGGCAGGGCTTCGCGGTGGACATCACGCACCGCCTCATGTTGAGCGAGCGCGTCGAGCGCGCGCTCGCCGTGCAGGAGTTCCTCGCGAACGCGGGCGTCGAGCTCGCCTCCCAGCTCGACCTCGGCGAGACCCTCGAGGCGATCTGCCAGCTCGCCACGGAGGGGATCGGCGACGTCTGCGCGGTCGACGTGATCGAGGGAGACACCATCCGGCGCGTCGCGTTCGCGCACCGCATGGCCATGAGCGAGGAGGAGAAGGCCGACGTCGCCGAGAGCGTCGTGCCGATGGGCTCCGACCATCCCATTGCAGCCGTGCTCGCCTCGCGCGGGGCGGTGGTCCTCCCCGAGTCGGGGGCCGAACTCGCGCGCCGCATGGCGTCGACTCCCGGGCACCTCCGCGCGCTCGAGCGGATCGGGCTGCACTCCGGGATGGTCGTGCCGATGGTCGCGCGGCATCAGCTCCTCGCCGTGATGTGCATCGGGCGGTGCGGCTCGAGCCCGAGGTTCGACGAGGACGACGTGCGGCTCGCGGAGGGCTTCGCCTCCCGCGCGGCGCTCGCCTTCGACAACGTGCGGCTCTACCAGGAGTCGCGGCTCCAGGCCGCGATGATCACGAACCTCGCCGAGGGCATCGCGCTCACGCGCGTGAAGGATCAGACGATCGTCTTCACCAATCCGCGCTTCGACGAGATGGCCCGGTGCCGACGGAACGAGCTCGTGGGCGCGCGCATCGTGGACGTGGTGGCGACCAACCACGGGACGCCGGAGGAGCGCGTGGCCGAGATCGTGGCCGAGCTCGTCGCGCACGGGCGATGGCACGGCGAGCTCCTCCTCAGGCGCAAGGACGGGACGACGACGTGGCAGGCGGTCAGCGTCTCCACCTACGAGCACGAGACCTACGGGCTCGTCTGGATGTCGGCGCACACCGACATCGACGAGCGCAAGCGGCTCGAGCGAGCGGCCGAGCGCGTGCTCCGCGAGAAGGAGATCCTGCTCAAGGAGGTGCACCACCGCGTGAAGAACAACCTCCAGGTCATCTCGAGCCTCTTCTCGCTCCAGCGAGGGCGCGCCGAGAGCGAGGAGGTGAAGCTCCTGCTCGACGAGAGCCGCGTGCGCATCCAGTCGATCGCGCTCGTCCACGAGCAGCTCTACCGCTCGACGGATCTCGCGGCCGTGAACTTCGACGAGTACCTCCGTGGGCTCATCGCGGCCATCCGCACGAGCTTCGGCGCCGAGCGCGTGGTGATCGAGACGGAGTCGAACGGGATCGAGCTCGACATCGAGCAAGCCGTGCCGGCGGCCCTCATCCTGGCCGAGCTCATCGCGAACGCGCTCAAGCACGCCTTCAAGGGCCGCGAGCGCGGCCACGTGCTCGTCTCGGCTCGCAAGGACGCCGAGGGGCGGTGCGTCGTTGCCGTGGCGGACGACGGGATCGGGATGTCGGAGGACTTCGACTGGCGGGCGCCTCGCTCGCTCGGCCTTCGCATCGTGCGCGATCTCTCCCGCCAGCTCCGCGGGACGGCCTCCGTCGAGACGGGTCCGGAGGGGACGACCTTCTTCGTAAGCTTCCCGCTGGAGCGCCCCTCGCGCGGCGCCGACGAGGGAACGCGCCTCGAGGCGTGACGAGCGCCCCCTCGGCGATCCACACTCGGCCATGCCCTACGTGAAGATCCAGATCGCGAAGACCGGCGTGACGGCGGAGCAGAAGGCCGAGCTGATCCGCGGCGCGACCGACCTCCTCCACCGCGTGCTCGACAAGCCGCCCTCCAGCACCTACGTCGTCATCGAGGAGATCGACACCGACAATTGGGGCGTCGGCGGCGAAAGCCTCACGGTGCGGCGCGCCCGGACGTCCTCCACTTGAGATCGGCATGAGCGCGCGAGCCCTCCTCGAACGGATGCGCCGCGGCGAGGCCGTGATCGTGCCCGGCGTCCACGACGCGCTCACGGCCAAGCTCGCCGAGCGCGCGGGCTTCTCGGCCGTCTTCGTCTCGGGCTACGGCCTCTCCGCGAGCCTCCTCGGCGAGCCCGATCTCGGCTTCGTCGAGATGGGTCGTGTGCTCGATGCGGCCGAGCGCGTCGTGAGCGCCACGAGCCTCCCCGTCTTCGTCGACGCCGACACCGGGTACGGCGACGCCTTCCACGTGGAGAGGGTGGTCGAGGCGCTCATCGCGCGCGGCGCGGCCGGCTGCTTCCTCGAGGATCAGGAGTGGCCCAAGCGCTGCGGCCACATGGAGCGGAAGTCCGTGATCGAGGCGGAGCGCTTCCTCCCCAAGCTGCGCGCCGCCGTCGCCGCGCGCGGCGCGCGCGACTTCGCGATCACGGCGCGGACCGACGCGCGCGCCGTCCACGGTCTCGACGAGGCCATCCGCCGCGCCAAGCTCTACGCCGAAGCCGGGGCCGATCTCGTCTTCGTCGAGGCGCCCCAATCGGCCCTCGAGATGCGGGCCATCCGCGAGGCCGTGCCCGAGGAGGTCGTCCTCGTGGCCAACATGGTCGAGGGCGGGAAGACGCCCATGCGCCCGGCGAAGGAGCTCGCCGAGGACGGCTACGGCTTCGTGCTCTTCCCCGTGAGCGGTCTGCTCTCCGCCGTGCGCGCCATGGAGCGCACCTTCGAGGTGCTCGCGCGCGAGGGCACCACCGCGGGTGCGGCCGAGACGATGCGTACCTTCGCCGAGCTCAACGAGATCACGGGGCTCCCCGAGTTCTACGCGCGGGAGAAGGCGTGGCTGCGCTAGTCCAGCTCGTGCACGAGGAGGCGGGGCGTTTCAATCGGCGCTTCGTGGTGCGTCTCGTCGATGGCGCGTCGGTCGAGGCGGTGCTCTACCGCGGCGACACGCTCTGCATCTCGTCGCAGGTGGGCTGCGCCGTGGGGTGCCCCTTCTGCGCGAGCGGCGCGAACGGGCTCGTGCGCCCGCTGCGCCTCGAGGAGCTCTGCGCGCAGGTCGAGGCCGTGCGCGCCGTGGCGCCGGGGCTGCGTCGGCTCACGCTGAGCGGCGTGGGCGAGCCGCTCCACTGCCCGGCCGCGCCGGATTTCGTCCTCTGGGCCCGCGAGCTCGGGCTCCCGACGAGCCTCACCACGAGCGGCGGCCCCATCGAGAAGCTCGCCCACTGGATGCGCGAGGTGCCGCACAACGGGATCACGCTGAGCGTGCACGCCGGCACCGAGGTCACGCGCGCCAAGATGGTGCCCAAGGGCCCGTCGCTCGAGCGGCTCTTCGGCGCGCTCGAGGCGATCGTGCCCTCGCTCTCGAGGAACCGCCGCAAGAAGGTGGCGCTCGCGTACCTCCTCCTCGCGGGCGAGAACGACGCGGACGACGAGCTCGACGCCTTCGCCGCGCGCGCCCGTGGCCTCGGCGTGTTCGTCCACCTCTACGCCTACAACCCCGTGCCGACGTCCGACGCCAAGCCGGTCACCCGCGAGCGCTACGAGGCGGCGTACGCGAGGCTCACGTCCCAGGGGCTCCGCGTGCGGATGAGCTCCAAGGCGCGCATCGAGGCCAACGGCGGCTGCGGCACGCTCATCGCGCGGCGGGGGCTCGCGGCGCGGGGCCTCGGTTGAAAGCGCGCCGCGGGGTCGCCGCGGATGGTAGCGTGAGCATTCCGGGGAGCCCATGAAGCTTTTCGACCTCATCGACCTCGAAGCGCAGCTCGCGTGGGATCGCGGGGCCGACGAATCCGCGATCGCCGCCCGTGACGCAGCCATCGCCGCGCGGCTCTCGCCCGAGGATCGCGCGACGCCCGCGCGCGCCGTCGCGGCCTGGCTCGAGGCGCTCCGGGTGGACGAAGAGGGCGCCTTTCCGGGGAAGGCGGTCGCCCGCGCCCTCCGCGTGCTCTCGCTCCTGCTCGCGATCTTCGGCTTTTTCGTGGGCGCCGGGCTCGCGACGGCGCTCCTCGCCTACGACGGGACGCGCCCTATCAACGTGATGGACTTCCTCTGGGTGGTGGTGGGCGTGCAGCTCGTGCTCCTCCTCGTGCTCGTCCTCGCGTTCGTCGCGCCGCGCGTCGTGGAGGTCGTTCCCTTCATCGGCGACGTCCGCGCGATCCTCCGCCTCGCGTATCGTCGCCTCGCCGCGCGCTTCGTCGGCACCCGGGGCGAGGCTTGGGCCGCCGCCTTCCACCGCTTGAAGAGCCGGCGCTCGCTCTATGCGCGCATCGAGCCGTGGATCCTCCTCGGCCTCACACAGACCTTCGGCGTAGCGTTCAACCTCGGCGTGCTCGCGGTCCTCCTCCGCCTCGTGGCGCTCACCGATCTCGCGTTCTCGTGGGCGACCACGCTCGATCTCGACGCGGCCTCGCTCCACCGCGTGGTCGAGGCGCTCGCCGCGCCGTGGGCCTCGCTCTACCCCGAGGCGGTGCCCTCGCGCGCGCTCGTCGAGTCCACGCGCTACTCGCGGCAGATCGGGGCGTATCTCGCCGAATCGGGGGCCGCGCTCTCCGGCGGGTGGTGGCCCTTCCTCGTCGCGGCCACCGTCACCTACGGGCTCCTCCCCCGCCTCGCGGCGCTCGTCCTTGCGCACGTCCAGCGCGCGCGCGGGCTCTCGGGCGTGCGCTTCGACGACCTCGAGACGAGGCGGCTCGTCGCGCGCCTCACCTCGCCCGTGGTCGAGACGCGGGGCACGGGACGCCCGGAGGAGGCGCCCATCCTCGATGCTTCTGCCGCGCTCCCCACGCTCGCGCTCGGCGAGGCCTGCGTGGTGGTGCTCTACCGCGACGTGCCGGCCGAGCGGCCTTTGCTCGACGAGGCGCTCCGCTCGGCCTTCGGCGTGGAGGTGCGCGAGGCGTTCTCGCTCCGAGGCGCGGAACCGGAGGCCGTCTCGACCATCGGCGCGATGGGTGCGCCGGTGGTCGTCTTCGCCGAGGCGTGGGAGCCGCCCGACAAGAGCGTGCTCGGGCTCCTCCGCGCGCTCCGCGAGGCGCTCTCGCCGCGCACGCCCGTGGTCGTCGCGCTCGTCGGCGTCCCCACCGGGGGAGGCTACGGTGCGCCGAGCGACGACGAGCTCGTCGTGTGGAAGGATCGACTCGCGAGCCTCGAAGATCCCTTCCTCGGGATCGAGGCGCTCGGAGGATCGCGATGACGACGAAGGCGCCGGCGTTCGCCATCGTAGGACGCACCAACAAGGGCAAGTCGAGCATCGTCGCGACGCTCGCCGAGGACGACTCCGTCGCCATCAGCCCGCGCCCGGGGACCACGCGCGAATGCCACGAATATCCGGTCCGCGTCGACGGAGAGGTGCTCTTCACCCTGGTGGACACGCCCGGCTTCGAGCAGGCGGGCGCGGTGCTCGCCTGGCTCCGCGCGGGCGAGACCTCGGCCGCCTCGCGCCCCGGCCGCGTCGCCGAATTCCTCCGCGTGCACGAGCGCACGGGCGAGTTCCCCGAGGAGCGCGCCCTGCTCACCCCGATCATGCACGGCGCCTCCGTGCTCTACGTGGTCGACGGCACCAAGCCCTACCGCAAGAACTACGAGGACGAGATGGAGATCCTGCGGTGGACGGGGCGGCCCGCGATGGCGCTCGTCAACCGCATCGGGGAGGGCGACTTCACGGCCGAGTGGCACGCCGCGCTCCACCAGTACTTCCAGACCGTCCGCGACTTCGACGCCTTCCACGTGAGCTTCGACGAGCGCGTGCGTCTGCTCCGCACCTTCCGCGAGCTCCGCATCGAGGAGGCCGAGGCCATCGATCGCGCCATCGGCGCGCTCGAGCAGGAGCGAAGGCGCCGGCGCGAAGAGGCGAGCGCCATCCTCACCTCGCTCCTCGTCGACTCGCTCACCTTCACCATGCAGGTCGACGTCGAGGACGAGGCCGAGATCACGCGCGAGAAGGATCGGCTCGCCGAGCGCTTCCACGAAGCCCTGCGTGAGCGCGAGCGCCGCGCGCGCCGGGCCGTCGAGCACCTCTATCGCCACGATCGCGCGCGATTCGTGGAGGGCGATCTCGAGCGGCCCGAGCTCGATCGCGATCTCTTCGCCAAGGAGACCTGGAACCTCCTCGGCCTCACGCCGGGCCAGCAGATCTTCGCGGGCGCCGTGGCGGGGGCCACCGTGGGCGGGGCGGCGGACGCCGTGGTCGGCGGCGCCTCGTTCATGACGGGCGCGCTCATCGGCACGCTCGCGGGCGGCGGGCTCTCGGCGTATCGGGTGGGCAAACGCTTCGCCAAGGTGATCTCGAGCGCGCCCGGCGGCCGCCTCGGGCTCCCCAAGATCGGCGGCGACGTGAAGAGCGCGCTCTCCGGAAAGCGTCGCTTCACCGTCGGCCCGCACGCGCAGCCCAACTTCCCGTGGGTGCTCCTCGACCGCGCGCTTCTGCACTACGCGTCGGTGCTCGCGCGCACGCACGCGCGTCGCGACGACGTCTCCATCGGCGAGGCGGGCGAGAAGGGGCCCGTCTCCGGGCTCTCTCGCGAGACGCGGAAGGAGCTCGAGGTCGCCTTCGTGCAGCTCCGGAAGCGCCACGACGACCCGCCCGAAGGCGCGCGGGCCGTGATCAACGCCCACGTGCGCTCGCTCATCGAGGCCGTCGAGCGCGAGACCTCGAAGCGCGCCTCGGGCTGATCACGCCTCCCAGAGGACGCGCTTCCCGCTCTCGAACCACTGGCCCACGTAGGGCTCGTAGCGCTGCTCGATCACGTTGCGCTTGATCTTCATCGTGGGCGTGAGGAAGCCGTTGTCGATCGTCCACGGCTCCTTGACCACCACGCAGAAGCTGAGGCGCTCGTGCGGATCGACCTGCGCGTTCACCGAGTCCATCGCCGCGAGGAGCTCGGCTTCGACGGGCTCGCGCGGTGCGCCCTCGGCGAGCGCCTTGCGCGTGTCCTCGGAGAGGAGGATGAGCGCGTAGGTCGCCGGCTGGTTGGCGCCGCCCACGCACGAGACCTCGACGCGCGGGCAGGCCGCGAGGAGGTTCTCGATGGGCACGGGCGCCACGTACTTGCCCTTGCTCGTCTTGAAGAGCTCCTTCACGCGGCCGGTGATGCGGAGGCGGCCGACCTCGTCGATCTCGCCCATGTCGCCCGTCTTGAAGAAGCCGTCCTCGGTGAAGCACGACGCCGTGAGCTCGGGCTCCTTGAAGTAGCCCACCATCTGCGCCGGGCTCCGCACGAGGATCTCGCCGTTCTCGCCGATGCGGCACTCGACGCCCGGGTTCGCGTGGCCCACGTAGCCGATGCGCGCCTCGCCCGGGCGGGTGAAGTGCGAGTAGGCCATGTTCTCGCTCATGCCATAGGCCTCGAGGAGCTCGAGCCCGAGCGAGCGGTACCAGGCGATGATGTCGGGCGGGAGCGGCGCCGCGCCCGTGAAGGCGAAGCGCACGTTCTCGAGGCCGAGCTGCTCGAGGATCTTCCGCTTCACCTTCTTGCCGAGGAAGGGGAGGCGGAAGAGGATCCGCTGCTTCTTGATCGGCAGCTTGTCGCAGACGGCGAGGTAGAACTTGGTCCACAAGCGCGGGACCGAGAAGAAGAGCGTGGGGCGTGCGCGGCGGAGATCGTCGACGAAGGTGTCGAGCGACTCGGCGAAGAAGACGCGGAACCCGTAGTACGTCGACTGGTTCTCGACGACCATGCGCTCGGCCACGTGCGCGAGCGGGAGGTACGAGAGCATCCGATCGGCGCGCGTGGGCGCCATCTGCTCGCGCATCAGCGTGCCCACGATGTTGAACGAGCGGAAGTTCTGCATCACGCCCTTGGGCAGGCCCGTGCTCCCCGACGTGTAGACGATGGTCGCGAGATCATCGAGCGGGCGATCGGGGTTGCCTTCGAGCGGCGGCGTGCTCGCCACGATGTCCTCCCACTTCTCGCCTTCGGTCTCGGGCGAGAGCGGGAGCCGGATGACGGGCATCCCCTCCGGGATGCCGGGCTTCATCGCCTCGAAACCGTCGAGCTTGCCCACGAAGAGGAGGCGCGACTCGCTATGCTCGAGCGTGTAGCGGATCGTGTCGGGGCTGAGCGTGGGATAGAGCGGCACCGTGACGTGGCCGGCCATCCAGATCGCGTAGTCGGCCATGATCCAATGCGCGGAGTTCTTGCCGAAGAGCGCGATCTGGCTCTTCTCCGGGAAGCCGAGCGAGCGGATGTAGTTCGCCATCCGCCGCACCTCGTTCATGATGTCCCGCCACGTGTACTCGACGATCCTCCCGCCGCCGACGGGTTGTGTGAAGTGGACCGCGTCGGGCGCCGTGCGCTCCCAGTGGTAGAGGCAAGCGAGGGGGGAACTGTCGAGAGGGAGTAGCTCGGGCTGATTCGAAATATGGGACATGGGACCTTCATCGAACGAGGTGTATGGTTCCGAGGCGAGAGTCGCCTTCGGCGCGCTCTCGAGTCAAGGCGCCCCCGGCGAGCGTGATCCGCGGAGCCCGTGCGGTGTGAAAGGAGCTCGGACGTGACGATCGACTTCAGCGTGGACGAGAGGGTGGAGGAGCTTCGTGCGCGCACGTCGCGCTTCGTTCGCGAGGTCGTGATCCCCGTCGAAGAGGAGCTCCGCGGCGATCTCCACCG
>JAAYBZ010000009.1 GCA_012744445.1 Myxococcales bacterium
CGAAGAAGTCCTCGACGCGACCGATTCGCGATCCAAAGTCCCCCTGAGCGACGATTTCGACGACGACGACTTCGAAGAGGACGCCCCCGACGACGGCGCCTTCGAGAACCCGGACTTCGACGGGGACGAGGACGACGACGAAGACGACGAAGACTGGGACGACGACGAAGACGACGAAGACTGGGACGACGACGAAGACGACGAAGACTGGGAAGAAGACGAGGACGAGGAATGAATTTCCAGAGTCTCATCCTCACGCTCGAGCGGTTCTGGGCCGAGCGAGGATGCTTGATCGTGCAGCCGTACGACTCGGAGGTCGGCGCCGGGACGTTCAACCCCAACACCTTCCTCCGGGCCATCGGGCCGGAGCCGTGGAACGTGGCCTACGTGGAGCCCTCGCGCCGCCCGACGGACGGCCGGTACGGTGACAACCCGAACCGCCTCCAGCAGTTCCACCAGTACCAGGTCATCCTCAAGCCCTCGCCGGCGAACATCCAGGAGCTCTACCTCGAGTCGCTCCGCGCGATCGGCACCGATCCGAGCAAGCACGACATCCGCTTCATCGAGGACGACTGGGAGTCGCCGACGCTCGGCGCCTGGGGCCTCGGCTGGCAGGTCTGGCTCGACGGGCTCGAGATCAGCCAGTTCACCTATTTCCAGCAGTGCGGCGGCATCGACTGCAAGCCCATCAGCGGCGAGCTCACCTACGGCCTCGAGCGCATCGCGATGTACCTGCAGGACGTCGACGACGTCTACGACCTCGAGTGGGCGCCCGGCGTCCGCTACGGCGAGATCTTCAAGCGCGCCGAGTGGGAGTGGTCCACGTACAACTTCGAGCGCGCCGACGTGGAGCTCCACCAGACGCTCTTCGATCGCTACGAGAAGCAGGTGAGCGAGCTCCTCGGCCTCTCGGAGAAGCGCGGGAAGGGCGGGGCCCTCGTCTTCGAGAAGGAGCCGCTCGAGCGCCTCGTGCTCCCGGCCTACGACTGCGTCGTGAAGTGCAGCCACTACTTCAACATCCTCGACGCGCGCGGCGCGATCAGCGTCACCGAGCGGCAGCGCTTCATCGGGCGCGTCCGCCTCATCGCGCGCGCCGTCGCCGAGTCCTGGTACGCCCAGCGCGAAGCGCTCGGTTTCCCGCTCCTACAGAACGCCCGCGCCGCCGAGTGAACCCACCATGAGCCGCGATCTCCTCATCGAAATCGGCGTGGAAGAGCTCCCCGCCTCCTTCCTCGCGAAGGGCCTCGAGACCCTGCGCGAGGCCGCCATCGCCGCGCTCGACGCGGCGCGCCTCGAGCACGGCGAGGTGAAGCCCCTCGGCACGCCGCGCCGCATGGCCCTCCTCGTCGAAGGCCTCGCCGAGCGCCAGCCCGACCGCCGCGAGCGCGTGCTCGGCCCGCCCGCGAACGTCGCCTTCGACGCCGAGGGCAAGCCCACGCGCGCGGCCCTCGGCTTCGCGCAGAAGAACGGCGCCGACGCGAGCGCCATCACGCGCGTCGAAACGGAAAAGGGCGTCTACGCCGCCGTCGAGGTGCACGAGGTGGGCCGCCCCACGCAGGAGGTCCTCCGCGACCTCCTCGGCGACGTCTGCCGCCGCATCGCCTTCCAGAAGAGCATGCGCTGGGGCGAGGGCGATCACGCCTTCGGCCGCCCGGTGCACTGGCTCGTCGGCCTCTACGGCGACGAGGTCGTGCCCTTCGAGTTCGTGGGCCTCACGGCGGGCCGGACGAGCCGCGGGCATCGCTTCCTCGCGCCCGCCGAGTTCGAGATCCCGCGCGCGGACGCCTACGTCGACCGCCTCCGCGAGGCGCGCGTGCTCGTCTCCTTCGACGAGCGGCGCGAGGCGATGGTCGCCGCGCTCGAGAAGGCCGCGAAGGACCTCGGCGGCAAGCTCGTCGTCGACGAATTCCTCCTTGGCGAGTGCCTCTCGCTCGTCGAGTACCCCTTCGTGGTGCCCGGCGGCTTCCACGAGCGCTACCTCGCGCTCCCCGACGAGGTCGTGGTCTCCGTGATGCGGGATCACCAGCGATACTTCGCGGTGCGCCGTGAATCGGGCGAGCTCCTCCCGGCCTACCTCAACGTGGTCAACACGGCCGAGGCGCCGGAGATCATCCGCAAGGGCAACGACCGCGTGCTCCGCGCGCGCCTCGAGGACGCGCGCTTCTTCGTGGAGGAAGACCTCAAGGTCGACTTCCGCTCGCGCGTCCCGCGCCTCGACGGGATCGTCTTCCAGGCCAAGCTCGGGAGCATCGGCGACAAGGTCCGCCGCGTGCGCGCCCTCGCCGAGACGCTCGCCCCCGCCGACCTCGCCGCCAAGATCGGCGAGGCCGCCGCGCTCGCCAAGGCCGATCTCACCACGCTCATCGTGGGCGAGTTCCCCGAGCTCCAGGGCGCCATGGGTCGCCACTACGCGCTCGCGCAGGGCGTGGATCCCGACGTCGCCGACGCCATCGTCGAGCACTACCGCCCGCAGGGCGCCGACGACGAGCTCCCGCGCGGCGTGATCGGCGCGGCGCTCGCGGTGGCCGACCGCGCCGACACCCTCGTGGGCTGCTTCGGCATCGGCCTCGTGCCCACGGGCTCGGCCGATCCCTTCGCGCTCCGCCGGGCCGCGCTCGGCGTGGTGCGCATCGCGCTCGAGGGGCCCATCGACGTCGACGTCCGCAGGACGCTCGCCGCCGCCTACGACGGCTACCAGGGCGTCGCGCTCGCCGATCGCGCGGAGACGCTCGCGAAGCTCGAGGAGTTCTTCGTGGCGCGCCTCCGCGTGATGCTCCGCGACCGCGCGCCGGCCGACGTCATCGACGCCTGCCTCGGCGCCTGGGATCGCGGCTCGCTCCGCGACCTCGAGAAGCGCCTCGTGGCCCTCTCGCGTCTCCGCGAGACCCCGGCCTACGAGTCGCTCTCCGTGGCCTTCAAGCGCGCGTTCAACATCGCGAAGGACGCGCCGGCGGGCGAGCCCGAGCCGGGGCTCTTCGCCGAGGAGGCGGAGCGCGCGCTCGCCGAGGCGTTCGCGCGAGAGCGGCCCGAGATCGAGAAGGCCACGGCCGCGGCCGACTACGACCGCGCGCTCACGCTCGTCGCCGAGAACCTCCGCGGGCCCATCGACACCTTCTTCGAGAAGGTCTTCGTGATGGTCGACGACGCAAAGGTGCGCGAGAACCGCTTGAAGCTCCTCCGCGCCATCGCCGAGACGGTCACCCGCATCGCGCACTTCCACCTGCTCTCGGCCTGAATCGTTTCCCCCTGGTCACTTCGCATTTAGAATGCGAGCGACCATGGCGGAAGCGATCCGGCTCTTTGGCGAAGGCGAGCGGCTCGAAGACGCCGTGGCGCGTCTCGGCGTGAAGGGGGCGGGCCTCGACGCGATGGCGCGTCTCGGCCTGCCCGTCCCACCGGGGTTCACCATCCCCATCGACGAGTGCGAACGGGCGCTCGCGCGAGACGCGCGCGATCTCGAGCCCGATCTCGTCGCCCGCATCGACGACGCGCTCGCCCGCCTCGAGGCGCGCGTCGGGCGCAGGTTCGGCGACGCCGAGGCGCCGCTCCTCGTCTCGGTGCGCTCCGGCGCGGCCATCTCCATGCCGGGGATGCTCGAGACCATCCTCGACGTGGGCCTCACGCGCGAGAGCCTCGAGGGCCTCGCGGCCATGCACGGCGGCGACCGCGTCTTCGCGCTCGATTCGTACCGCCGCCTCCTCCAGATGTTCGGCCACGTGGCGCTCGGCATCTCCGGGAGCGAGCTCGAAGCCATCGTCGAAGAAGAGCGGCTCCTCGCCGCAGGCCCGGAGCGCGTGGCCAAGCCCCTCGGCGAAGAAGCCCTCGAGCGCGTGGTCGACCGCCTCGAGCAGCGACTTCGTCGACACGACGGCGTGGGCCTCCCGATGGATCCGCGCGCCCAGCTCCACGCGGCCGTCGGCGCCGTCTTCCGCTCGTGGAACTCCCCGCGCGCCGTGCGCTATCGAAAGAGCGAGCGCATCGTCGACGCGCGCGGCACGGCCTGCACCATCCAGGCGATGGTCTTCGGCAACCGCGACGCGCGCGGCGGGAGCGGCGTCCTCATCACGCGCCACCCCGTGAGCGGCGAGCGGCGCCCCTACGGCGAGTACCTCTCTCGCGCGCAGGGCGAGGACGTGGTCGCCGGCCTCCGCACGCCCGAGCCGCTCTGCGTGGCCGAGGCCGTCCCCGGCCGCGAATCGACCACGCTCGAGCGGAGCGAGCCCGAGGCCTTCGCCGAGCTCGTGCGCCTCGCCGAGATCCTCGAGGCGCACTTCGGCGACGTGCAGGAGATCGAGTTCACGCTCGAAGACGGAAAGCCCTATCTCCTGCAGACGCGACCGGCGAAGCGCTCGGCGCGCGCGGCGGTGAAGATCGCGGTCGACCTCGTGCGCGAAGGGCGGCTCTCCGTCGAAGCCGCGCTCCTCCGCGTGGACGCCGCCTCGCTCGAGCGGCTCCTGCGTCCGCGCGTCGAGAGCCCCGGCGTGCTCGCCGCGCGCGGCATCGTGCCGGCCGCCAAGGGGCTCCCCGCGAGCCCGGGCGCGGCCATCGGCGAGATCGTCTTCGACGCGGAGGCCGCCATCCGGCGCGCAGCCGAGGGCCGCGAGGTGATCCTCGTGCGACGCGAGACGAGCCCCGAGGACGTCCACGGCATGAAGGCCGCCGAGGGCATCGTCACGGCGGGCGGCGGTCTCACCAGCCACGCCGCCGTCGTCGCGCGCGGGCTCGGCAAGCCGAGCCTCGTGGGATGCGCGGCGCTCGAGGTCGATCCCACGGCGCGCGAAGCGCGCGTCCCCGCCACGGGCCTCGTCCTCCGCGAAGGCGATCTCGTCACGGTCGACGGAACGAGCGGCGCGCTCTACGTCGGCGCGCTCCCGGTGGTCGCGGCCTCCACGCTCCCCGAGCTCGACACCTTGCTCGGCTGGGCCGACGAGCGCCGCCGCCTGCGCGTCCGCGCCAACGCCGACAACGGGCGGCAGGTCGCGCTCGCGCGCTCGCTCGGCGCCGAAGGGGTGGGGCTCTGCCGCATCGAGCCGATGTTCTTCACCGAGGAGCGCCTCCCCGAGATCCGCAGCGTGCTCCTCGCCGAAGACCTCGAGGACACCGAGGACGCGCTCGAACGGCTCGAGACCTCGCTCGCGCGCGACCTCGCGCACCTCTTCCGCGCCGCCGAGGGGAGCCCCGTGGCCGTGCGCCTCCTCGACTGGCCGCTCCACGAGCTCATGCCGAGCGCGCCCGAGGAGCGAGAGGCGCTCGCGCGCTCGCTCGGCCTCTCGCCCGCGCGCCTCGAGCGCAAGATCGCCAAGCTCCGCGAGGTGAACCCGATGATGGGCCACCGCGGCGTGCGCGTGGCCATCACGCATCCCGGCCTCTACCGCGCGCAGATCCGCGCGATCCTCCGGGGCGCGCACGAGGCGGGCCATCCGCTCCCCGCCGAGATCCTCGTCCCGATGGTCTCGGCCGAGGGCGAGATGCGCCACCTCCGCCGCATGGCCGCCGAAGAGGCCGCGTCGCTCGAGCCCCTCTTCGGCGGGCGCCCGTCCTACCGCCTCGGCGCCCTGATCGAGCTCCCGCGGGCCTGTCTCGTGGCCGAGGCGATCGCCGCCGAGTCGGATTTCTTCTCCTTCGGGACCAACGACCTCACCCAGACCACGCTCGGCTTCAGCCGGGACGACGCCGGGGGGTTCCTCAAGGCCTACGGCATCGATCTCGGCATCCTCGACGGCGATCCCTTCTCTCGGCTCGACCGGCGCGGGGTGGGGCGCCTCCTCTCCATCGCCACCCGAGAAGCCCGGCAATCCAAGCCCGATCTCGTGATCGCGATGTGTGGCGAGCACGGCGGAGAACCCACCTCCATCGACGAATGCGAGCGGCTCGGGCTCGACTACGTCTCCTGCGCGCCGCACCGCATCCCGGCCGCGAGGCTCGCGGCAGCTCAGGCAGCTATCGCACAAAGGACTACATCCAGACCATCACCATGATCGCGCATGGATGAATCGGTACCTTGGCATTAGAACTTTCCCTCGGTACGATCGTCCAAAGGCTTAGATATGACTCATCAAGCGGAAGACCTGAGCGTCATCGAGGGCGGTGGATCGGGCACCGACCTCGTCGGCCAGACCATCGACGGTCGTTACAAGGTCGAGCGAGTGCTCGGCGAGGGCGGCATGGGCCTCGTCTACCAGGCGAAGCACATCATCCTGAACAAGCCGCTCGCCATCAAGGTCCTCCGCCCCGACGTCAGCCGCGACGAAGAGATCATCACGCGTTTCCGCCAAGAGGCGCAGAGCGCGACGGCCATCGGCAACCAGCACATCATCGACATCAGCGATTTCGGGAGCCTCCCCGACGGCTCCACGTACTTCGTGATGGAGTTCCTCGAGGGCACCGATCTCACCGGCGCCATCGAGAAGGGCGAGCCCATCTCGCCCTCGCGGATGATCCACATCGGCCTGCAGCTCTGCGACGCGCTCTCGGCGGCGCACTCGGCCGGCATCGTCCACCGCGATCTCAAGCCCGACAACATCTACCTCGTCACCCGCGGCAAGGACAAAGACTTCGTCAAGGTCCTCGACTTCGGCATCGCGAAGGTCGGCGGCAACTCGTCCAAGCTCACGCGCGCCGGTCAGGTCTTCGGCACGCCCCATTACATGTCGCCCGAGCAGTGCTCCGGCACCGGCGTCGATCACCGCACCGACATCTACGCGCTCGGCATCATCTTCTACGAGATGCTCGCGCGCCGCGTCCCGTTCGACGCCGACAACCTGATGGGCATCCTCACCAAGCACCTCTACGAGGAGCCCCAGCCGCTCCGCGAGATCGTGCCCGAGCTCCCCGAGGATCTCGAGCGCGTGATCATGCGCGCCATGGCCAAGAACGCCGACGAGCGTTACCAGACCATGGACGAGCTCGCCGAGGATCTCCGCCGCGTCCAGCAGGGCATCGCGCCCGCGGCGGTCTCCTTCGCGCGCACGCTCGCGCCCAGCGCCTTCGGCGCCAAGGTGCCCGCCGCCAACAACAAGGGCGGCTCGAAGCTCGTGCCGATCCTCCTCGGCGCGCTCGCGCTCGTCGCGGGCGGCGTCGGCGTGGTGATCGCGCTGAGCGGCCAGGAGGA
>JAAYBZ010000093.1 GCA_012744445.1 Myxococcales bacterium
AGCTCTGGGATGCCGGCGCGCTCTGCATCCAGGTCGGGTCCACCACGATCCCGATGCTCAGCCCGAGCCTCCTCGGCATCGCCCTCGGCACCAGCCTGAACACGCTCGTGTTCCCGGCTGACTCGAAGAAGTCGCCGCTCGGCCTGGCGCTCCGCCCGCAGAAGCCGCCGGTCGTCCGCTTCGAGGAGCTCGCCTCGCCCGGCATCCGTGTGAACGCGCAGCTCCCGCAGCTCGCCATCGACTTCTACGCCTGGAGCCTCGACCGCTACGTCCGTCTCGTCACGATCGAGCTCGACGTGACGGCCTCCGTGGACGTCAAGGTCAACGACGGCAAGGTCGGCATCTACCTCGGCGGCATCGCCTTCGAGAACGCCGAGGCCAAGAACGCGTCGCTCGTGTCCAACCCCGCCAGCATCGTCAACTTCTTCGGCGCGGGTATCGGCGGCATCATCTCCAGCGTCCTCGGGAGCTCCGATGCGCCGCTCTTCGAGCTCGACCTCGGCACGATCATTCCGAGCGAGCTCGAGATCGCCGGTAACGCCATCCCGCTCCCGATGGGCGTCGAGCTTCGTGACGACGCCTTCGGCGTGGTCCACGTCGACGAGGCGGGCAATACGGTCGGAAGCCGCGACGAGGCTCACGACACCTTCATGGGCATCTTCGTCGACTTCACCTCCGGTGGAGCCCCGGCGAGCGGCCTCGAGGGCGCGATCCAGACGCACGTCGAGGTCACCTCGGTGTACATCCCCGAGGATCGCACGGCCTTCCAGCCCGAGACCCTCGGCCAGGGCGAGCTCCCGCGCGTCGAGATCTACATGAGCGCGGACGCGCCCGAGGGCGTGCCCCTCGAGTACCGCTACCGCCTCGCCCTCGGTGGCTGGAGCGAGTGGCAGGACAGCCCCTACGCCGTCATCGAGAGCCCGGCGCTCGCGCTCCAGCAGGAGCACCTCATCATGGCCCGCGCCCGCGTGAAGGGTGATCCCCGCAGCGAGGACAAGTCGTCGGCCATCGCCAAGGCGCGCATCGACGTGACGCCGCCGCTCATCGACCTCGCGGACGATGGCAAGAAGGTTCGCCTCCAGGCCGTCGACTTCGTGTCGCCGATGAGCAACCTCCAGTACCGCTACCGCGAGCCCGGCGGCGAGTTCAGCGAGTGGCAGTCGTTCGGCGATGCGTCGGTGGCGCTCCTCGACGCGAGCCAAGAGGTGGAAGTCGAGGTCCGCGACGAGGCGGGCAACATCGCCTCCAACGTGGCCGAGCTCCGCGGTCTCCCGCAGGCCGAGCCGGGTGGCGGCTGCAGCTGCACCGTCGCCGGCAAGCCCACCAACTCGGGCTCGACGCTCGGCTTCCTCGCGATGCTCGCGGTCCTCGGCGGCACCTTCTACCGCGTCCGCCGTCGCCGCAGCGCCTGATCGCCAAGGCTTGAACGCCAGAGCCCCTCGGTCCTCCGGATCGAGGGGCTTTCTGCTTCCGTCGACGGAACCAAAGAGGGCCCCGCTCGGATGAGGGGGCCCTCCGCGTTCCTCGGCTCGTGCCCGGTTCAGCCGAAGCGGCGCACGCCGAGGTGGTCGAGCATCCGGAGCGTGACCTCCTTCTGCATCTCGATGCGGCGCTTCTCCTCGAAGCCCATCCAGGTCTCCACGCAGACGCCGATGCAGCCGATGGCGTCGACGATCACCTCGGTCGAGGAGGTGGCCACCGGGTAGTAGAGCGTGGCCCACCACTCGTCCTCGGACTTCTTCGAGGTGTTCATCTGGTCGACGACGTCGCGCACGAGGCCGGGGACCTGCTCGACGCCGTAGACGAGCGTCTGGCCGAAGCTCGGCGTGACGTTGGGGTCGTAGCGCTTCCAGCTCTCGTGGAGCGTGGCCACGAGGGCCGGGCGCTCGTCGAGCACGAGCTGCATGAAGCGGTGGGCGAGCCTCCGCTCGAACTCGGGCGCGTCGGGATCGCCCGGGAAGCAGCGGTTGAGGTCGAGCCCGCCCTCGCGCGCGCGCTTCCGCTCGCGATAGGCGGCCGGGTTCATGCGCGGGCAGATGAGGAGCCGGCCACGCTCGGGGCGGATGCCTTCTTCGAGGAGCTCCTCGAGCGCGTGGACGCCGGCGATCTCGTCGCCGTGGATGCCCGCCTGGATGAGCGCCGTGGGCCCGGGCTCGTCGGCCTCGAAGACGTG
>JAAYBZ010000094.1 GCA_012744445.1 Myxococcales bacterium
GAGCGATGGCGCGTGCGGCATTCACGCCTCGATCGGCGCGCGGAGGCGCCCATCCCCATAGATCGAGAGCCATCGCAGGATGTCCTCCCTTCGGATCATCCCTTTGACGATGCCGTCCTCGACGACGGGGAGTTGGTTGAGCGCGCGGGCGTTGAGCGCGTGGATGGCGTCGTAGGCGCTCGCCGAGGGCCGGATGGAGACCAGCGCCTCGGTGGGCGTCATGATCTCGGCGATGGTGTGCCCCTCCCAATCGGCGCGCGGAATCTTGTAGACGTCGCGCATGGAGACGAGGCCGAGGAGCCGCCCCGCCTCGACGACGGGATAGGCCCGTTGATCGCTGCGGAGGAGGTGGTCGTCGACGAAGGTTTTTATCGGGAGACCGGGCGGGAGGGAACGGACGTCGATGTTCATCACGCGCTCGACCGTGACGTCGCCGAGGGATTCACGGATGAGGAGCTGTCGATAGCTCATCACCGCCGCGTTGTTCAAGAACCAGCCGATGAGCGCGAGCCAGAGGCCGCCGAGGAGCCCCGAGCCGAAGAAGGGCACCTGGATGCCGAGCGCCATGGCGAAGCCCGTGGCGATGAGGATCGCCGCGAAGAGGCGGCCTCCGTTGGAAGCCATGCGCGTCGCGCGCGTGAGGTCGCCCGTCGCGCCCCAGATGAGGGCGCGGAGCACGCGCCCTCCGTCGAGGGGAAAGCCGGGCACCATGTTGAAGAGCGCGAGGACGAAGTTCAGCGGACCGAGCCAGAAGAGGATCGTCGCGAGCGGAGAGAGCGAGCGCACGAACATCTCCGGCGCGACGTCGACCGGAGGGAGGGGCCCCGCAACGACGAAGCCGAGGCCGAGGAAGATCGCGCCGAGCGCGACGCTCGTGAGCGGGCCCGCGAGGGCCATCCAGAACTCGGCCTTCCACCCGGTGGGCTCGTCCTCCATCTGCGCGACGCCGCCGAAGACGAAGAGCGTGATGCGCGGCACGGAGATGCCGAAGGCGCGACCCGTCAGCGCGTGCGAGAGCTCGTGCAGGAGCACCGACACGAGGAAGAGCGCCGCGGACGCGACGGCCGTGAGCCAGACGACGCCAGCGCCCCAATCCGGGTGCCACATCGGCAGCGCCCCGGCGCCGAGGCTCATCGTCACGAGCGCGAAGATGATGAGCAGGCTCCAGTCGAGGACGACCTCCACCCCGAAGAGCCGACCGACGTGAATTCCTCGGGTCATCATGGGCGTGCTCCTCGCATGGTCTACCTTTCAACCTAAACATCTACCTCTGGCCGGGCAACGAGCGGCCCGTCCCTTGCCCTCCCCTCACCGGCGACTCCATATCCACCTCATGAGCGCCCCCCACCAGAACCCCTTCGAGGCCCTCGGCGGCGAAGACGGCGTCGTCGCGCTCGTCGATCGCTTCTACGAGCTCATGGACACCCTCCCCGAGGCCGCGACCATCCGCGCCATGCACAAAGAGGACCTCGCGCTCATCCGCGACAAGCTCGCGACCTTCCTCATCGGTTGGATGGGCGGCCCGCAGCGCTACAACGAGAAATTCGGCCGGGTGATCATCCCGCTCGCGCACCGTCCCTTCGACATCGGCCCTGCCGAGCGCGACGCATGGCTCCTCTGCATGCAGCGCGCGCTCGAGGATCGCGACGTCGATCCCACGTGGATCGAGCTCATCATGCAGCCCATGCGGCAGATGGCCGACATGTGCATGACGCGAAGCGCTTGAGGTGGATCAACCCTTGATCACGCCGAGCGGGCGGAGACGCGCGACCTTCGTCGCGAGCCCCGCGCTCTCCACCACGCCCACCACGTCGGCCACGTCCTTGTAGGCGAGCGGCGCTTCCTCGACGACCGTGGCGCGCGAGGCGCCGCGCACGAGGATCCCCTGCGCGCGGAGGTTGCCCTCGAGATCGGTGCGGCCGAATACTCGCTGCGCCGCCGAACGGCTGAGCCTTCGGCCGGCGCCGTGGCACGCGGAGTGGAAGGTCGCGCTCGAGCCGGGCGCGCCCGCGAGCACGAAGGAGTAGCGCCCCATGTCGCCGGGGATGATCACCGGCTGCCCCGCGTCGCGCAGCGACCGCGGGAGGCGCCGGTCCCCCGGCGGGAGCGCGCGCGTCGCGCCCTTGCGATGCACGAGCACGCAGCGCTCCTTCCCATCGACCACGTGCTCTTCCCACGTCGCGATGTTGTGGCAGACGTCGTAGACGGTGGTGAGCGCCGCGTCGAAGAGCCGCGCGAAGACCTCGCGCGCCCACGTGGCCATCACCTGGCGGTTCACGAAGGCAAAGTTCGCCGCGGCCGCCATGGCGCCGAGATAGGCCTCGGCCTCGCGGCTCTCGATGGGCGCGCAGGCGAGCTGGCGGTCGACGAGCGGGACGCCGTACTTCGACGAGGCGCGGAGCATCGTGCCGAGGAAGTCGGTGCAGACCTGGTGCCCGAGCCCGCGCGAGCCCGAGTGGATCATGAGCGTGACGCGCCCCTTCGCGAGGCCGAAGGCCTGCGCCTTCGTTTCGTCGAAGACCTCGTCGACGACGCCGACCTCGGCGAAGTGGTTGCCCGATCCCAAGGTGCCGAGCTGCGGACGCCCTCGCGTGCGCGCGCGCTCGCCCACCGCCTCGGGTCGCGCCCCGCGGATGCGGCCGTGCTCCTCCACGCGCTCGATGTCGTGATCGGTGGCGAGCCCCGCGCCGTGCGCCCATTCGAGGCCGCCCGCGAGCAGCGCGTCGAGCTCTTCCTCCGAGGCGATCACCTCGCGGCGGGTGCTCCCGATGCCGGCGGGGATCGCGTCGAAGAGGGCGTCGACGAGCGGCTCGATGCGACTCTCGATCACGCCGAGCTCCAGATCGGAGGCGAGGAGGCGCACGCCGCAGTTGATGTCGTAGCCCACGCCGCCGGGGCTCACGACCCCGCCTCGCGCGGGATCGAAGGCCGCGACGCCGCCGATGGGGAAGCCATAGCCCCAGTGGACGTCGGGCATCGCCATCGAGGGCCCCACGATGCCGGGGAGCGTGGCGACGTTCGCCACCTGCTCGAGGCTCTTGTCGTCGCGCACCGAGGGCAAGAGCGTGTCGTCGGCGAAGACGATTCCGTCGACGTGCATCGGCCCCGTCTTGGGGATGCGCACGCGGCTCGCGTCGAGGCGAACCACGGGGACCTCGCGCCCGGCGTAGGGCGGCGTGGCGTCCAGGACCTTCGCCTTGGACGTGCGCTCCTCCGCGCGGGAGGCGCGGTGCTTCCTCTTGTCACGGTGCCGGCCCAATCGTGTCCCTCCTACAAATCGAAGATCACGCGCGCCACGAGCTCGCCGTCGCGCGCCTCCACCCCGACCCCGTGTTGCGTGACGGCCTTGGCCGGCCGCGCGATGGGATGACGCTCGGGATCGTAGCGCTCGCCGCGGAGCGCGCCCACGAGGCGCGTCTCGGTGAGCTCCTCGACCGCGAGCTCCGCGGCGAGGAAGCCCTCCGCCTCGAAGCGGTAGAGGAGCTCGTTGCCGAGCACGACGAGCAGATCGGAGAGGTCGATCCCCTCGACCTCCACGGGCACCGACTCACGCGCCTCGACGACGCCCTCCACGCCCGTGAGGAGCGCGGCGAACGCGGGCACGAGCTCGGCGAGGAGCGACTCCTCGGTGGGCGCCGTGAGCTCGACGCCGAAGTCGCCCGTGTGCTCGAAGAAGCGGTGCGAGGCCACGGACGCCAGCATAGCCCGCGCGCACGCGGGCCGCGGCGCTCACTTCTTGGTGGCCTGGACCTCGTCCCCGTCGAGGAGCATGCCGAAGATGCCCGAGGAGACCTTGGCCGCGCTCGTGCCGCCGATCGCGCGGAACGAGTCGAGCGACCACACCGCGAGCTGGTTCACGGGGATCGGGTAGTCGGGCACGCAGACCCACTTGCCCTTCTCGAACTGGCGGAGCGCCGAGGCCACGATGCGCTCGGGCTTCATCGAGCCGCCGATGACCTTGGCCACGACGCGGCTCGTGGGCGAGAGCTTCTTCTCGTAGCTCTCCGAGCCCTCGATGCCGTTCACGAGGACCGTGGAGACCTGCACGCCGTGGCGGCGATACTCGAGCCAGAGGCTCTCGGCGAAGACGCGCAGGAAGGCCTTGGTGCCCTGGAAGATGCCGTCGATGTCGATCGGCGAGAGGCTGTTGAGCACGTTCACGTAGATCACCGCGCCGCGCCCGCGCTCCACCATCATCCCGCCGAAGTGGTCGGTGAGGAGCATCGGCAGCTCGGTGTTCATGCGGAGCATCCGCACCTTGGTCGCGCGATCCATCGAATGGAACAGGCCCACCTTGTGGATGTTCGCGTTGACCACGAGGATGCCGATCTCGAGATCGGCCACCGCGGCGGCGAGCTGATCGACCGCGTCGTCGGCCGTGAGATCCATCGCGACGGGGCGCGCGTCGACGCCGTACGCCTCGCGGATCTCACCCGCGATCTTCTCGAGGAGCGGGAGACGTCGCGCCACGAGGACGACGTTCATGCCCTTCGCGGCGAGCTGCCTCGCGAATTGCTCACCGACCGTGGTGCTCGCGCCCGCGACGAGGGCATAGGGACCGAACTTCGCTTGGTAATCCATGTTCCGACTCCTCGGGGTGCCGGAGCATACTTCGATTGGCGTCTACGTAAAGCCCGAGTCGCGCCTCGCCGCCCGGGCGCTATCTTCCCCGCGCCCTCCGATGGCCGAATCTTCCGACATCGAGCTCGTCCTCGACGCGAGCGAAGCCGGCGAGCGCCTCGACAAGGTGCTCTCCGCGCGCCCGCTCGGCTTCTCACGCAGCGTGATCCAGCGCTGGCTCGAGAGCGGCCGCATCACCGTCGACGGCGCGCCCGCCGACAAGAAGGCCCGCGCCAAGGCGGGCGCGCGCGTGCTCATCTCGCCGGAGCCTCCGCCGCGCCGCGAGCTCGTGCCCGAAGACCTCCCGCTCGACGTGCTCTACGAAGACGAGCACCTCATCGTGATCGACAAGGCGGCGGGCATGGTCGTGCACCCCGCGCCAGGCCACGACTCGGGCACGCTCGTCCACGCGCTCCTCGGCAAGCTCCAGGCGGCGGACGAGACCGACGAGCGCCCCGGCATCGTCCACCGCCTCGACAAGGACACGAGCGGCGTGATGGTCGTCGCGCGCACGCCCGAGGCGCACGAGACGCTCGTGCGGATGTTCCAGGCGCACGATCTCGAGCGCCGCTACCTCGCCATCGCGCGCGGCCACACGCCCGACGCGTTCACCTACGACACCTTCCACGCGCGGCACCCCACCGACCGCAAGCGCTTCACGAGCAAGACCGATCGCGGAAAGCGCGCCGTCACGCACCTCCGCACGCTCGAGCGCCTCCACGGCGCGAGCTTCGTCGAGTGCCGGCTCATGACCGGCCGAACGCACCAGATCCGCGTGCACCTCGCCGACGCGGGGCACCCGCTCCTTGGCGATCCCGTCTACGGCCGCTCGGCGAGCGATCCGCGCGTCCGGGCCGTGGAGAAGGCGCTCGGGCGCCAGGCGCTGCACGCCGCGCACCTCGAATTCGCGCACCCCATCACGGGCGAGCGGCTCTCGTTCACCACGGCGCCGCCGCGCGATTTCGAAGAGGCCCTCGCCGCGCTCCGCGGCTGAGCCCCCTCGGGCTCACCAGAGCTTGGAGGCGACGTGGCCCTTCGAGCGCACGAGGATGTCGATGATCGCGCGGTCGTAGAAGTTCATCGCGTAGAGCTCGGGGCTCACGCGCTTCTGGAAGAGGGCGCGGCCTTCTTCGATCTCGTCGGCGAGGACCTCGAAGAGGTTGTCGTTCTGCAATCCCTCGAGGATCTTCTCTTCGTTGTAGAGGCTGAGATCGCTCGCGATGTGACGAGCGAAGCGGCGCGCGGCCTCAGGCGTCTCGATGGGGGTCATGCAACAACCTTTCGGCCGGTGAAATTACCCCGAGCCGCGCTTCGATGTCAAAGGTCGAGCACGATCGCGCCCTCTCGGAGCACGCGCGGCGGCTCGACGCTCACGTCGACGAAGGTCGAGGGCGGGCCCCCGGGCGATTCGCCCTCGAGGACGAAGTCCACGGCGGCGCGGACCCTTGGATCGAGCGCGGAGGTCGAGGCCACCGCCGGCGCGCCCGTGGGATTCGCCGAGGTGGCCGTGAGCGGCCGGCCGAAGCGCGCGACGAGCGTCTGCGCGAGGCTCGGCCCCGGGACGCGCAGCGCGACCTTTCCGTCCATCAGGAGCGCCGGGTGCAGCTCGCCCTTGGCGCGCGCGACGAGGGTGAGCGGGCCCGGCCAATGCGCCCGCGCGAGCGCCTCGGCCGCGGCCGAGAGCTCTGCGAGCGAGGCGGCGGCCTCGAAGCTCGGCACGAGGAGCGCGACGGTGTGACCGGGCGACCGCCCCTTGGCGCGGAGCACGGCCTCGACGGCGTCGCCGCGCGTCGCGTCCGCGAGGAGGCCGACGAGCGTCTCGGTGGGGCAGGCGACGACGCCGCCCTCGCCGAGCACGCGGAGCGCCTCCTCGATCTCGCTCATCGGGTGCGCGCGCGATGACCGATGTCGCGGCGGAACTGCATCCCCTCGAAGGAGATGCGCGACGCCGCCGCGTAGGCGCGCTCGGCCGCCTGATCGACGTCCTCGCCGATGGCCGTCACCGTGAGCACGCGCCCGCCGTTGGTGAAGAAGGCGTCGCCCTCCTTGCGGGTGCCGGCGTGGAAGACGGTGACGCCCTCGACCTCGGCCGCGCGATCGAGCCCCTCGATGCGCTTGCCCTTCTCGTACGCGCCGGGGTAGCCGCCGGCCGCGAGCACCACGGAGAGCGCGCACGGCGCCTCCCACTCGGGCTCCACGTTGGAGATGTCGCCACGCGCCACGCCCTCGAAGAGCGGGAGGATCTCGCCCTTCCAGCGCAGCATGAGGGCCTCGCACTCGGGATCGCCGAAGCGCACGTTGTACTCGAGCACCATCGGCTTCCCGTCGCAGATCATGAGCCCCACGAAGAGCGCGCCGCGGAACTCCGCGCCCTCTTCCTTCATGCCGCGGAGCGTGGGCTCGACCACGTCGCGGAGGATCTCGGCCTCGATCTCCGGGGTGACGACCGGCGGCGGCGAGTACGCGCCCATGCCGCCCGTGTTGGGGCCCTGGTCTCCGTCGTAGGCGCGCTTGTGATCCTGCGCGGGCGCCATGGCGATGTAGCGCGTTCCGTCGGAGACGACGTGGTAGCTCACCTCTTCGCCGACGAGCGTCTCCTCGACGAGGACGCGCGCGCCGGCGTCGCCGAATTCGCGCTTGCGCATGATGCGGTCGATGGCCTCGGCCGCCTCGTCGGCGTCCTTGGCCACGGTCACGCCCTTGCCCGCCGCGAGGCCGTCGGCCTTCACCACGAGCGGGCGCCCGGCCTCGCGCACGTAGCGCTCGGCCTCGTCGGCGTCGTCGAAGATCCGGAAGCCCGCCGTGGGGATGCCGTGGCGAGCCATGAATTCCTTACTGAAGATCTTGGAGCCCTCGAGGCGCGCCGCGGCCGCGTCGGGGCCGAAGGCGGCGATGCCCGCCTCGCGGAGCGCGTCCACCGCGCCCGCAACGAGCGGCGCCTCGGGCCCGAGGACCACGAGCGAGGCCCCGATCGACTTGGCGAGCGCCGTGATGGCCGCCGGATCGTTCACGTCGACCGGGTGCACCTTGCCGATGGCCTCGATGCCGCCGTTGCCCGGGGCCGCGTGCACCTCGACGTCCGGATCGCGGGAGATGCGGTAGGCGAGCGCGTGCTCACGCGCGCCGCTGCCGATGACGAGGACCTTCTTCATGCTCGTTGCCCTAATGAGTGGTGAGGCTCAGTGCCGGAAATGGCGCGTGCCGGTGAAGATCATCGCGATGCCCGCCGCGTCGGCGGCCGCGATCACCTCGTCGTCCTTCTTGCTGCCGCCCGGCTGCGCGATGGCGGTGATGCCGGCGGCGGCGGCCGCCTCGATGCCGTCGGCGAAGGGGAAGAAGGCGTCGGAGGCCATCGCCGCGCCCTTGGCGAGATCGCCCGCCTTCTGCGCCGCGATCTGCACGCTCGTCACGCGCGCCATCTGGCCCGCGCCGACGCCCACGGTGCGATCCTCGTGCGCGAAGACGATGGCGTTGGACTTCACGTGCTTGCAGACGCGCCACGCCATCTCGAGCGCGCGGAGCTCCTGCTCGGTGGGCGCGCGGCGCGTGACGACCTTGCCGGCGCGCACCTCGTCCTGGATCGTGCGGTCGCGATCCTGGACGACGAAGCCGCCGCCGATGCGCTTGTAGTGGAGCTCTTCGAATTCGGGGCCGAGCCAGGCGCCCGTCGCGAGGAGGCGGAGCTGCGACTTCTTGCGGAGCCGCTCGAGCGCCGCGTCGGCGAAGGCAGGCGCGACGACGCACTCGATGAAGGTCTCCGCGATGGCCTCGGCCGTAGCGATGTCGACCTCGCGGTTGAGCGCGACGATACCGCCGAAGGCGCTCGTCTCGTCGGCTGCGCGCGCCGCGCGATAAGCGGCCTCGAGCGTCGCCGCGCGGGCCACGCCGCACGGGTTGGTGTGCTTCACGATGACGGCGGCGGGCTCGGCGAACTCGCGCACGGCGTCGAGCGCCGCGTCGACGTCGACGAGGTTGTTGAAGCTCAGCTCCTTGCCGCCCGCGCCGAGGCTCCGCGCGCGAGAGAGACTGCCCTCGGGGGCGGTGCGCTCGCGATAGAACGCGCCGGCCTGGTGAGGGTTCTCGCCGTAGCGCACGTCGTAGACCTTCTCGAGGCTCACGGTGAGCGTGGCGGGGAAGCGCGCGCGCGTACCGTCGGCCGCGGCGAAGGGGCCGGTGCTCGTCATGTACGCCGCGATGGCGCCGTCGTACGCTGCCGTGTGGCTGAAGGCCTTGGCGGCGAGCCGCTGTCGCGTCGCGAGCTGGGTGCTACCGAGCTGCGCGAGCTCTTCGATGACGACCGCGTAGTCGGCGGGATCGGTGACGATGGTCACGCGATCGTGGTTCTTCGCGGCGCTGCGGACCATCGAAGGCCCGCCGATGTCGATGTTCTCGATGATCTCGTCGTGCGAGGCCCCGCGGGCGACCGTCGCCTCGAAGGGGTAGAGGTTCACGCAGACGAGGTCGATCGGCGCGCCGCCGATGCTCGCGAGCGCCGCGCGATCGTCGTCGCGATCGCGCATGAGGATGCCGCCGTGGACGCGCGGATGGAGCGTCTTCACGCGACCGTCCATGATCTCGGGAGACTCGGTGTACGCGCTCACGTCCGTCACCG
The DNA here is from genome assembly GCA_012744445.1 of Myxococcales bacterium. Lineage (GTDB taxonomy): Bacteria > Myxococcota_A > Polyangia > Polyangiales > Houyiibacteriaceae > JAAYBZ01. The sequence continues at coordinate 9,233 of JAAYBZ010000094.1, forward strand.
GGAGCCCCGCGTCGCGCAGCGCCTTGGCCGTGCCTCCGGTGCTGAGGAGCTCGAACCCGAGCTCGCTCAGCCCCTGCGCGAATTCGACGACACCCGTCTTGTCGGAGACGGAAATGAGAGCTCGCTTGCTGCTTGCCACGTGATCCTCGTTCACCTTCGCTCGACGAAGAAGCCGCGAGCGACGCGCGCGGGATAGCGCGAACCTCGCGTAGGGCGCAAGCGGAGGCCCCGATCGCGCCGGAGATCCAGCGCCTCAAGGCGAGACGAGCACCTCTCGCGGGAGGATCCGCACGATCTCGGCCCCCTCGGGGACGCCTCGCACGCGCACCTCGAGGGGCTGCGCGCCGCCCTCGGGCGTGAGCTCGGAAGCGTCGACGTATGGCGTGAGGTGGCGGGCGCGGAGCGGGGCCACCACCTCCGGTGGGCCCGCGACGACCACGTCCACGGTCCGCGGCCGGAGGCTCCGCGCCTTGGCGCCCACGACGCTCACCTCGAGCGAATCGAAGGCCCGCTCGCTGCGCTCCCGCGCGATCTCGAGCGTGACCGGCACCGTGAGCTCGCCCCGGTACGAGCAGCCCTCGGGCGGCGGGCGGAACGCGAGGCGCACCGTGTGGATGCCCTCCGGCAGCCCCGTGAGCTCTACGGGCTCGAGCCGCGCGTAGTCGATGTCGTGGACGAGGCTCTCGGGCCCCGTGAGGATCACGGACTTGGGCTCGACGTCGGGCCCTCGCGCGATGCGGAGCCCGGGCGGGAGCTCGCCCGTGAGGCTCGGTCGGATGGGGATGCTGCGCTCGGCCCTCGTCTCGAAGCGGAGCTCGATCGACGGCGGGTTCCAGTGCTCGACGTTCACGCCCACGGGGAGATCGAGGTCGGACCGTGAGAACCGGTACTCCCCGCCCGCGTGCGATCGGAGATCGAGCTGGATGGGAGGGATGGTCTCGCTCCGGATCGACGCGAGCCGCGACTGCGGGCCCGTGAGCAGGACGCGCACGCGCGCCGGGAGCTCCGTCATCAGGATGCGACCGCTGTCTTCCTGCGGCACGAGCGCGAGCAGATCGACGTAGACCGACTTCCGCCCCTGCTCGGTTCCGTGGATGAAGGCGAAGAGCGCGACCGCCACGAGGATCGAGAAGAGCTTGAGCCCGAGGTCGTCGATGAAGATACGCCGGAGCCACGCGAGCATCGTCACGCCTCCCCTTCGCTCGACGACTTCTCCACCTCGCGCGCGGCGATGGCCGGCGAGATGGCCTTGGTCTCTCGCGTGCGCTCGACCGGCGCGCTCGGGGTCTTCTTCTTCTTGCGAGGCGCGGGCGTCCGGTAGAAGAGCCCGTAGAGCGCGTCGCGGAGCGAGTCGCCGTCGAGGTTCCGCACGATGTTCCCGTCGAAGCAGACGGAGAGCGCGCCGCGCTCCTCGGAGACGACGACCACGACGGCGTCGCTCTCCTCGGTGATGCCGATGGCGGCGCGGTGCCGCGCGCCGAGCGTGCGATCGCGCCCGCCGGTGCCCGCCAGGGGGAGGAACGCCCCCGCTTCGGCCACGCGCCCGCCGCGGATGATCACCGCGCCGTCGTGCATAGGGTTCTCGAAGCTGGGGATGAAGATGGTGTAGAGGAGCTCCTTGGTGACCTCGGCGTCGAGCTTGGAGCCGTGCTCGATGAGGTCGTCGAGCGCCACGGCCCGCTCGAAGACGATGAGCGCGCCGATGCGTCGCTGCGCGAGCGCGGCCGCCGCCTTGACCACCTCCTCGAGGACGCCCGTCTCCTGGGCCGTGCGCTCGCGCGAGAAGAAGGGCCCGCGACCGACGCGCGCGAGCGCCCGCCGGATATCCGTCTGGAAGATGATCACCACGATGACCACCACCCACGTGAGGACGGAGTCGAGGAGCGTCCAGATGGTGATGAGGCCGGCGCGCTTCGCGAAGGCGTAGGCGATGCCGACGAGGCCCATGCCGATGGCCACCTGCATCGCGCGCGTGCCGCGGATGACCACGAGCACCAGGTAGACGAGCACGGCGGTCACGGCGATGTCGAAGAGATCCCGCGCGACCACCCAGAGCTCGCGATCGAAGAAGGCCAGGACGCCGGCCGAGAATGCCTCGAAGAACCGCTCGAGGATTCCGCTCATTCGCCCTCGCCTTCGGTGATCTTCGCCCAGACGAGGAGCGCCTGGCGCGTCTCGCGCACGTCGTGGACGCGCACCGCGCGCGCGCCCGCCCGGGCGGCGGCGATCGCCGCGGCGATCGATCCCCCGAGGCGCTCGCTCGGCGCGGGGCGCGCCCCATTGGGCTCCCGCGCGAGCTCGCCGATGAACGATTTCCTGCTGGCCCCCACCAGGATCGGATATCCGGTTCGCACGAGGGATCGCAAGCTCCCGAGGAGGCCCGCCGATTGGACGGCCGTCTTGGCGAAGCCGATGCCCGGGTCGAGGTAGATGTGCTCGCCGGGGATGCCGAAGCCCTCGGCTCGCTGGGCCTCGCGGAGGAGCGAGGCCTCCACCTCGCGCGCCATCTCCGCGGGCGACGCCTCGACGGAGACGACCTGCCCACGCCCGACGTTGTGCATGAGCACGATGGTCGCGCCCTCCTCGGCGACGAGCGCGAGGAGCTCGTCCGAGGCGCGCTCCCCGACGAAGTTCACGATGCTGGCGCCCGCGTCGAGGGCGTGTCGCGCGACCTCGAGCTTGGTGGTGTCGATGGACACCCGCGCGCCGTCGGCCACGGCGGCCTCGATGGCCGGGAGCACGCGCCGGAGCTCCTCCTGCACGTCGACGTCGGCATAGCCCTCACCGTAGGTCGTCCCCGGAGGCCGCGTGGACTCGCCGCCCACGTCGATCACGTCGGCGCCGAGCGCGACGAGCTCACGCACGCGCGCGCACGCGGCGGCCACGTCGAAATATCGCCCCCCGTCGCTGAACGAATCGGGGGTGACGTTCAACACCCCCCATAGCTCCGGGAGGCGGCGCATCAGCTCGCGGACGGAATCTCGTTCGGACGCGGGTGGAAGATCGAGCCCTTGCTCCGCTGCTTGTCCTTCGGATCCTTGCGCTTCTCACTGTAGGTGGGGATCACGATGCGCTCACGCGGCGGCAGCGGCCGATCGTTCATGATGGCCTCGATCTCCTCGCGGCCGAGGGTCTCGCGCTCGAGGAGGGCCTCGGCGATGGCGTCGAGCTTGGCGCGGTTCTCCTCGATGACCTGGCGTGCGCGGTCGTACTGCTGGGAGATGATGCGGCGAACCTCGTCGTCGATCTCCTTGGCCGTCTCCTCGCTGTACTCCTTGTGGTAGCTCGCGCCGAGGAAGCCCGACTCCTCGCGCTCGACGTAGGCGAGCGTGCCGAGCTTGTCGCTCATGCCCCACTCGGTGACCATCGAGCGCGCGAGCTGCGTGGCCTTCTTGAAGTCGTCGGCCGCGCCCGTGGTGAGCTGACCGAAGACCACCTCCTCGGCGATACGACCGCCAAGGGCCATCGCGATGCGGTCGAGGATCATCTCGCGCGAATAGCCGAGGTGGTCCTCCTCGGGCAGGGCCATGGTGAGGCCGAGCGCCGGACCGCGCGGGATGATGGTGACCTTGTGGATGGGGTCGTGGTTGGGGAGGAACCACGCCACGAGCGTATGACCGGCCTCGTGCCAGGCCGTGGTCTTCTTCTCCTTCTCGCTGATGACCATCGAGCGGCGCTCGGAGCCCATGAGGACCTTGTCCTTGGCCATCTCGAAGTCGATCATCGAGACGCAGTCCTTGTCCTGACGGGCCGCGAGGAGCGCGGCTTCGTTCACGAGGTTCTCGAGGTCGGCGCCCGAGAAGCCCGGGGTGCCGCGCGCGATGATCTCGAGGTCGACGTCGGGCGCGAGCGGGACGCGGCGCGTGTGCACCTGGAGGATGCCGAGGCGTCCCTTGAGGTCGGGGCGCGGCACGACGATGCGCCGGTCGAAGCGGCCCGGACGGAGGATCGCCGGGTCGAGGACGTCGGGGCGGTTGGTCGCCGCGATGATGATGACGCCGTCGGACGACTCGAAGCCGTCCATCTCGACGAGGAGCTGGTTGAGCGTCTGCTCGCGCTCGTCGTGACCGCCGCCGAGACCGCTGCCGCGGTGGCGACCCACCGCGTCGATCTCGTCGATGAAGATGATGCACGGCGCGTGCTTCTTGCCCTGCTCGAAGAGGTCGCGGACGCGCGAGGCGCCCACGCCGACGAACATCTCGACGAAGTCAGAGCCCGAGATGGAGAAGAAGGGCACGCCCGCCTCGCCCGCGATGGCGCGCGCGAGGAGCGTCTTGCCGGTGCCGGGCGAGCCCATGAGGAGCACGCCCTTGGGGATGCGGCCGCCGAGGCGCTGGAACTTCTTGGGGTCCTTGAGGAAAGCGATGATCTCTTCGCAGTCGTCCTTGGCCTCGTCGATGCCCGCGACGTCGGCGAAGGTGACCTTGTTCTGGCTCTCGTTGAGGAGCCGCGCGCGCGACTTGCCGAAGCTCATGGCCTTGCCGCCCGAGGCCTGGAGCTGGCGCATGAACAAGAAGAAGATCACGAGGAGGAAGATCATCGGCAGCCACGTGAGCAGGATCCCCGTCCACGGGCTCGACTCGTCGGCGATGTAGATGACCTTCACGCCGTGGTCGCGGAGGAGCTGATCGATGCGCTCACCGGCGATGCCCACCGTCTCGTGGGCGATCCCCTTGGCGGCCTCGTTCTCGCCCTTCTCCAGCGTGTAGGTGAACGTCGCGCTCTTTTCCATCGGGCGGATGCGGACCTCGGAGACGTGTCCGGCCTCGACGGAGGCGACGAAGTCGCTGAAAGGGACCGAGCGTGCCTTCTCCTCCTGCACCATCAGGTGCCAGACGAAGAGGAACATCAGGGCCAAGAGGACCCAGAGGAGCAGGGTTTTATGGCTTTGCTTCACGTATACCTCAGGCTTGCCGGCCCGATGACCTGCTCCGGGCGACAATTACAATTGTTAGCACGTGGTAGGAATCGCTTCAATCGTGAGCCCCCGAATGCGGATGGCGCGGCCGTGAGGCTCACCCTTCGGGGTCCGAACGCCCTCTGCCCGTGGACCGCTCGAGCCGCAGCAACTCGCCCTCGCGGGTGAACGTGAACCCACCGGGCAGCCGCTGCGCGCCGCCCCGCTCCACGACGACGAGCGCCTCTTCGCGGTGCTCTCGCCCGAGCGCGATGCCGAGCTCATCGTGCATCCATCGGGCCAAGAGCTCGGCGCGCAAGGGGGTGGGACACGCCTCCACCACCTCCCGCGGGATGGCGCGGCCCTTGGGCACCCGGAGCGCGAGCTCGGCCTCGAGGTAGGCGCGGAGCGCGCGCGCTTCGTCGGCCAGCGCCGCGAGGTGCGCGCGGATGCGCGGGTCCTCCGCCTCGAGCACCGGGAGCACGGCCTTGCGGAGGCGCACGCGGGTGTGACGCGCGTCCTCGTTCGAGGGATCGCGCACGAAGCGCTGCCCCGTCCGCGCGAGGTGCGCTTCGATCTCGTCGCGCCCCACCTCGATGAGCGGCCGGATGACGCCATCGTCCCGGAGGGGCGCGATCCCGGCCAGGCCGAAGAGGCCCGTCCCACGGAGGAGCCGCTGGAGCACGGTCTCGGCCTGGTCGTCGAGGTGATGCCCCACGGCGACGCGGTCGTATCGCTCGGCCCGCGCGAGCGCGAGGAGCGCCTCGTAGCGCGCCGCCCGCGCCGCCGCCTGGAGGGAGGCCTCACCGGCCACCTCGACCTTCAGCGCGTGGAAGCGGAGCCCTCGGCGCTCGGCCTCCTCGCGCACGAGCGCCACCTCCTCGGCGGCCTCCGGGCGGAGGCCGTGATCCACGCTCGCGACGCCGAGCTCGAGGGAGAGCTCCGGGGCGAGCCGGGCGAGGACGTCGAGGAGGGCCATCGAGTCGGGCCCCCCCGAACAGGCCACGAGCACGCGCTCCCCGCCGAAGAGGAGGCGACGCGCTCGGATGGTGCGGCGAACCTTCGCGAGCACGGCTCAGAATCGTCCGGAGACGAGCACGAGCTGCGTCTCCGTGGCCCGCCGATCGAGCGTGGATCGCGCGACCGTGAGCGACGGCACCCCGAGGCCGATCGCACCGCGACGCACGCGAAGGAGGCCTCCTCCAGGGTCGAGCGCGAGATCCCCTTCGGGCGGGACGTAGCGGCTCGCGCGCACGGTGAGGAGCACCGTGGGGATGAAGCCCGCCAGCCCGAGCGAGAGGAGCGAGATGGAGAGCGCGCGCGTGACGTCGTTGTCGCGCCGATCGAGGAGGTAGAGCCCCGCGAGCGCCCCGCCGGCCCCGCCCGCCGCCGTGGTGGCGGCGAGGATCCACGGGTTCTTCACGCGGAAGGCCGCCGGCACGGCGAGCCCCAGCTCCGCCCCCACGAGCGCGAGCCCGATGGTGCCCTTGGGCGGGGTATCGACGCGCTCGGCGTTCGCGGGCGTCTGCGCCGAGGCGGGCCTCGGCGCCGCGAAGAAGAGCGTCGCGACGAGCAGGAGGAGGAGTCCGTGGTCTCGGTTCAACGTCGACGCTCCGAAGGAGACGAGGCTACACGAGCCGCCGATCGACGGCAACGACGGCCCTTGCGCCCGACGGGCGGTCCATTTATTTAGCATACTAAACAAATGCCCGAGGCCCCCTCGAAGCGATCGGCCCGCGATGCGGAGAAGGCCGACATCGACCGCATCATCGAGGCGGTGGTCTACCTCTACACGGAGGCTCGGCGCGTCACCAAGGAAGTCGCGCGCGAGCGGGGGCTCACGGGGCCGCAGATCAGCGCCATCAAGATCCTCGAGTCCTTCGGCGACATCAGCCTCTCCGAGCTCAGCGATCGCATGAGCGCCCGCAACTCCACCATCACGGGGCTCGTCGATCGCATGGAGCGCAACGGTCTCGTCGAGCGCATCCGCTCGGCCGAGGATCGCCGCGTGACGCTCATCCGGCTCACGCCCGAGGGCGCGCGCATCGCGCGGGAGATCCCGGTGGACTCGATGCAGATCCTCGGCGCCGCCCTCGACTCGCTCTCGCGACGCGACCGCCACGAGCTGCGCCGCATCCTCGTTTCGCTCACCGCGGCGGTCGAAGAAGAAGTCCGCCGAAGGGGGCACGCCCCCGAACGAGCTCGCCAACCGGAGACGCCATGACCGAAGCCACGACCTACGAGACCATCCTCGTCGAGCGCCGCGGGCGCGTCGAATGGATCACCCTCAACAAGCCCGAGCGGAAGAACCCCCTCGGCGCGCAGATGGTCAACGAGCTCCTCTACGCGCTCGACGCGGCCAAGGAGGACGATGGGGTCCGCGTCATCGTGCTCACGGGCGCGGGGAACGCCTTCTCGGCTGGCGCCGACCTCAAGCAGTTCGGCCAGGACGGCGGCTCCAAGCTCCCCCTCAAGGGTGATTTCCCTGATCTGCTCCTCCGCTTCCGCGAGCTCGGCAAGCCCACCGTCGCGCGCGTGCCCGGCATCGCGATGGGCGGCGGGCTCGGCATCGTCTGCGCTTGCGATTTCGCCGTCGGATGCGAGAGCGCCGTGCTCTCCACGCCCGAGATCAAGCGGGGCCTCTTCCCGTTCATGATCATGGCCGTGATGGCCAAGGTGGTGCCCCGCCGCCGCCTGCTCTCGATGATGCTGCTCGGCGAGAAGCTCGGCGCGCACGAGGCGCTCGAGGCCGGCCTCCTCACCCACGTCGTCCCCGACGATCAGCTCGACGCGAAGGTCGAGGAGATCACCTCGGCGCTCGCCGCGCAGAGCCCCACCGCGATGCGCATGGGCCTCCTCGCCTTCCACCGCATGAGCGAGCAGAAGCTCGCCGAGGCGCTCCCCGAGCTCCAGCGCGATCTCATGGCCGCGCTCGGCACCGAGGACGCCAAGGAAGGCCTCCTCGCGTTCATGCAGAAGCGCGAGCCCAACTGGACCGGTCGCTAGGCTCAATCGGCAAAGAGCCGCTGCACCGAGAGCTCGATCGCGTCGCCGCCGCGGTACGCGTCGGGGCCGAGCTCACCTACGGCGCGGACGCGCGCGCCCGGCGTGGGCGCCGGCCCTTCGTGGTTGGGCACGAACGCCGAGAGGAACCGCCGACCGACGCGGAGCCGGAGCTTGAGGTGGGCGCCGCCCTCCCCCACCGGCTTGGCCTCCTCCACCACCGAGGGGAGCGAGAAGCGCGGCGCGGGGTTCCCTTCGCCCACCGGCTCGAGCGCGCGGAGCTCGTCGACACGGGGTAGATCGAAGGCACCGCCGATCTCCACGTCCACGTCGATGGGGCGCGCCCCCGTCCGCGGGAGCTCGCGCGTCGCGTCGGCGAAGAGCGCGCGGAAGGCCTCGATGCGATCGACGCGGAGCGTGAGCCCGGCCGCCGACGCGTGCCCGCCGAAGCGGAGGAGCTCGACCGCGCTCCGCACGAACGCGGCGTGCAGATCGAATCCGTCGAGGGTGCGGCCGCTCCCCGTGGCCTCGTCGCCTTCGTGGCCGAGCACCACCGCGGGCACGCCGAAGCGCTCGACGAGCCGCGCGGCCGTGATGCCGAGCACCCCCGGATGCCAGCCCTTTCCGTCGACCACGACGCCGTGCGTGGGCCGCTCGCCGTAGATCCGACGCACCGCCTCGATGGCCTCCTTGGTGACCTCGGCCTCGATCTCGCGGCGCTTCTTGTTCTTGGCCTCGATGTCCTCCGCGCGCGCGCGTGCGCGGAGCTCGTCTCGCTCGAGGAGGAGGGCGAGCGTGACCGAGGGATCGCCGAGGCGCCCCGCCGCGTTGAGCCGCGGGGCGAGGCGGAAGGCCACGTCGCGCCCGCCGAGGCCGCGCCCCGGCCGAACGCCGGCGAGCTTCATCAGCGCCTTGAGCCCGGGGCGCGCGGTCTTGTCGAGCTGTTCGAGGCCTGCTCGCACGAGCCGCCGGTTGTCCCCGTCGAGCGGCGCGACGTCGGCGATGGTCCCGAGGGCGACGAGGTCGAGGAGGTCCTTCACGTCGAAGCTCGGCGCGAAGCGATGCCGGAGCCGCGCGGCCACCACGAAGGCGAGTCCTGCGCTCGCGAGCCCCTTGTAGGGGAAGCCGCAGCTCGGCTTGTGCGGGTTGAGGAAGGCGAAGGCCGGGAGCGGCTCCTCGGGCACGAGGTGGTGATCGATGACGATCACGTCGACGCCTCGCGCCCTCGCGCGCTCCACGCGCTCGTGGTCGCTCGAGCCGCAGTCGCAGGTGACGAGCAGCGCGGGCGAGAGCGAGAGGCATCGGTCGAGCGCGAGCTCGGAGAGGCCGTAGCCGCCCTCGAAGCGGTTCGCGACGAGCGCGCGCACCTCCCCGCCGAAGGCCTCGATGGCGAGGGCGAGGATCGCCGCGCTCGTGGTGCCGTCCACGTCGTAGTCGCCGAAGACCACGATGCGCTCGCGCCGCTCGATGGCGGAGGCGATGCGCTCCACCGCCGCCTCGAGGCCGCACATCGACTGCGGATCCGAGAGGTCGCGCAGCTTCGGGGCGAGGAACGCCGAGGCGCTCGCGGCGTCGGCGGCGCCTCGGTGCAGGAGGACCTGGGCGATCGTCGCGCCCAGCCCGAGCTCCCGGCCGAGCGCCGCCGCCCGCGCCGGATCGACGGGCCGTAGGCGGACCGGATCGCTCATCGCGCGATCAGGCGGGGGCCTTCTTGGGGGTCGCCTTGGCCGCGGGCTTCTGGAACCAGCGGCGGTCGACCCACTCCGTGAGCGGCGCCGACACGTAGATCGACGAATACGTACCGACGATGATGCCGATCGCGAGGGCGAAGACGATGTCCTGGATGGCCGGCGTGCCCCAGATCATGAAGGGCACGATGGAGATCAGCGTGGTCGCGCTGGTGATGATCGTTCGGCTCAAGACCTGCGAGGTGCTGATGTTGATGAGCTCCCGCATCGTCTTGTCCTTGAACCGGCCCGCGTTCTCGCGGATGCGGTCGTAGACGACGATCGTGTCGTTGATCGAATAACCGAGGACCGTGAGGAGCGCGGCCACCGTCGTGAGGTTCACCTCGCGGCGGAGCAGGACGTAGATGCCGAGCGTGATGATGACGTCGTGGAAGAGCGAGACGATGGCGCCCGGCGCGAACCGCAGATCGAAGCGGAACGCGATGTAGATCATGATGAAGCCGACCGCGTAGAGGATCGACTTCACGGCGGAGTTGCGAAGCTGCTCACCCGCCTTGGGGCCCACCCACTCGACGCGGAGGAGCTGCTCGGGTCCGCGATCGCCGAGGGCCGCGTCGAGCTTGGCGTAGATCTCGTCGCCGATGCCGACGAGGTGTGCCTCGTAGCGGTGATCGTCGAAGGTGCCGAACTTCTCGACCGAGCGGATCTTCCCGCCGGCCTCCTCGAGGATCGTCCGCACCTGCTGGGCCGGGAGCTCCGTCGAGAGCGTGAAGGAGAGCTTGTCGCCGCCGGGCGAGACGCGGAAGCGCTCGACGCCCTCCTCGCCCACGACCTTGGCGAGGGCCGACTGCATGGACTGCGCCTCCTTGTCGGAGAGCGCGGAGACCTCCTTCACGCGGAGGATGTACTCACGCGTCGAGCCCTCGACGCTCACGACGTCGGGCTGATCGAAGCCGAGGTCGACGAGCGCCTGACGCACCTCCGCGGAGGTGATGTCCTTGGCGAAGACGATCTGGAGCTCCGTGCCGCCCGCGAAGTCGATGCCGAAGCGAGGACCGGGGAAGACCAAGGAGAGCAGGCTGATCGCGATCGCCGCGAACGAGGCGATCATCGCCGGCCGGCGCAGGCGCATGAAGTCGATGAGGATTCCGGGCTTGATGATTTCCATGGTTCAGCCCACCGCGAGAGTCTTGACGTTGCGGCCGCGCACCAAGAGGTCGAAGAAGACGCGCGAGCAGAAGATCCCCGTGAAGAGGGAGGTGATGATGCCGATCATCAGCATCACGGCGAAGCCCTTGATGGGCCCCGTGCCGTATTGGAAGAGGACGACGCCCGCGATGAGCGTGGTGATCTGCGAGTCGAAGACCGACCAGAACGCGCGCCCGAAGCCCTGATCCACGGCCGCGCGGGGCGACTTGCCGCTGCGGAGCTCCTCGCGGATGCGCTCGGTGATGAGGACGTTCGTGTCGACGGCCATACCGACCGTGAGCGCCACGGCCGCGATGCCCGGCAGCGTGAGCGTGGCCTCGAAGGCCGACATGATCGCGAGCTGGAGCGTGAGGTTCAGCAAGACCATCGCGTCGGCGATGAGCCCGCCCACGACGTAGTAGACGGCCATGAGGAGGAGGACGAGGCCGATGCCGACGACCGCGCCCATCGCGCCCGCCTTGATGGCGTCCTCACCGAGCGTCGGGCCGATGATCTGCTCGTTGGCGGGGCGGAGGGGCGCCGGGAGGGCGCCGGCCTTGAGCACGACGACGATGTCGTTGGCCTCGTCGAGGATCTGCTGGTAGCTGCCGCGGCCGAGCGTGATCTGCGCCGAGCCGCCGCTGATCCGCTCGTTGATGTTGGGCGCGGTATAGACGCGATCGTCGAGGACGATGGCCATGCGGCGGTTGACGTTGGCGCCGGTGAGCTCGTCGAAGGCGCGCGCGCCGCGCGACTTGAAGCGGAGCGAGACGACGGGACGGTTACCGGCGTTGGTGTCGAAGGAGACGAACGCGTCCTCGATGTCCTCGCCCGTGACGTCGGCCTCGTCGACGAGGAGGTAGGTGCGCCAGCCCTCTTGCGCGCCCTCGATCTGCCCGAGGGCGACGACGCGGTTGCGCGGGAGCTCGAGCGTGGGGATGAGGGCCTCGAGGCGCTCGCGCGCGCCCTCGCCGCGAGCGACGAGGTAGGGCGCGACGACCTGACCGGCCGGTCCGTCGACGACCTGCTCGGACTCGAGCGTCACGCCTTCGGTGAGGGCGGCCGACGTGAAGACCTGACGCGCGCCCACGGAGTCGACCATCTTGAAGTCGAGGCGGGCGGTCTTGCTGATGATGTTCTTGATGCGCTCGAAGGCCGACTCGTCGGCGCCGGGGATCTCGACGATGAGGTCGGACTCTCGGCCGATGACCGTGGCCTCGCGGAGACCGAGCGTGTCGATACGGTTGCTGATGGTCTTCTTGGCCTGCTCGACGGCCGTATCGCGCCAGCGCTCGACGACCTCGGGGCGGACGCTGAGCGTCACCACGCCCTTGGCCTCGTCGCGGCTGTCGATCTTGAGGAGCTCGCCGACGACCTCGCGGACCCAGTTGCGGTCCACCTTCTTGACCACCGACGGATCCGCGAAGGTGACCCGGATGCGATCGCTCCCCACGCGGTCGACCGTGACCTTCTCCTCGAGCGCGCGCTTCTGCGACTCGGTGAGGTTCTGCGATTCTTCCTCGGTGTACACCCCGGCGAGCACGCCGCCGGCGACGAGGATGTCCCTCGCGCGGCGGTTGCGCTGCTCTTCGACGTAGGTGTCGATCTCGACCTCGTAGCTCAGCCGGAGCCCCCCACGGATGTCGAGACCCGGGCTGATCCGCCCGGTGAACGTCTCACGGACCCACTCCGGCGCAGGGAGGAAGCCCTGGTCGTGGAGCGTGGGCCAGAGGCACAGAAAGCCGATGACCGCCGAGAGGACGACCACCGAGAACCGCAGATACCAACTCTTTTCCATGGGGATCCGGCTGCCTCCACCGTGAGGTGGCAGGGTTATTTCTTCTCGTTCGTCGCGGGGGGCGAATCGAGGCCCGCGATGCGCGACTTGAGGATGTTGATCTTGGTCTTCTCGGCGATGAGGAGCTGGACGTCGCGATCGTCGATGCCCACGATCTCGCCGCGGATGCCGGAGTCGGTGCGGACGACGTCACCCTTCTTGAGGGCGCCGAGCATCGCCTCGTGCTCCTTCTGCCGCTTCTGTTGGGGGCGGATCATGAGGAAGTACATCACGAGGAAGAAGATCCCCATCGTGATGAGGAAGCTCATGTCGCCGCCGCCGCAGCCCGGCGCCGCGGATGCGCCCCCTCCCGTCGTCGGAGCCGCCGAAGGCGTCGGAGGCGGTTGGAGGAGCGTGACGTAGGAGAGCAACGTGAAGAGCAAGAGGGCACCTCGGTGATGCGGGCACCGCATGGGCTCGCGCCGCGAGCACGGCGGGCCTCCCCGGGGCGCCCGAAAAAGGTCCGCGTGTGGTACTCCAACGCCCGATTCACGTCAACCGTGGCGGCGCGGGCCCTCACCGCGGATCTCGCGCGATCCGACCGACGCGTTCGGCGCGGCATGGGCACGCCCCGCCGAGGCTCGGGAATGCTCCGAGCGCCCGCCGATGCTATCTTCGCGGCCCCCCGGAGAAGACAACGCCATGGTCGATAAAGTCGAGAAGATCTGGATGAACGGTGAGCTGGTCCCCTGGGACTCCGCCAACATCCACGTGCTCACCCACACCCTCCACTACGGCCTCGGCGTATTCGAGGGCATCCGCTGCTACAAGCTCGACGACGGCCGGAGCGCCATCTTCCGCCTCGAGGACCACATCCGGCGGATGTACGACTCGGCCAAGATCATGCGGCTCGACATGCCCTTCGACGCCGCGACGGTGGTGGAGGCCTGCGCCGAGACCGTCCGCGCGAACGGCCTCGACGAGTGCTACATCCGGCCGATCGCCTTCATGGGCAGCGGCGCGATGGGCGTCGGCGCGCGACCGCCCACGACCATCTCGGTCATCGCCTGGCGCTGGGGCGCGTACCTCGGCGACGAAGGCCTCCAGAAGGGCATCCGCGCCAAGATCAGCTCCTTCACCCGCGTGGGCATCAACTCGCTCATGGCCAAGGGCAAGGTCTGCGGCCACTACGTCAATTCCATCCTCGCCAACCGCGAGGCCCAGGAGAGCGGCTACGACGAGGCCATCCTCCTCGACCCGCAGGGCTACGTCTCCGAAGGCAGCGGCGAGAACCTCTTCGTCATCCGCGACGGCGTGGTCTACACGCCGGGCCTCGGCGGCTCGCTCCTCGGCGGCATCACCCGCGCGACGGTGATGCGCATCATCAAGGAGATGGGCGTCCCGCTCGTCGAGCGGAACATGGCGCGTGACGAGCTCTACATCGCCGACGAGATCTTCGCCGTGGGCACCGCCGCGGAGGTCATGCCCATCCGCCAGGTCGACGATCGCGACATCGGCACGGGCGTCCGCGGCCCCATCACGGCCGAGATCCAGAAGCGCTACTTCGACGTGGTGCGCGGGCGCACGGTGATCGATCCCGCCTGGCTCCACATCGTCTGAGCCCCCCCCGACCTTCGACGAAGAAGCGGAGCGCCTCATCGGGTGCTCCGCTTTTTTCGTGAATCCGTCGCCGTCGACCCCTCGAAGCGGCGCGAGGCCAATTGAAAAAGCGGAGCGCTCCGTCGAGTGCTCCGCCTTCTCCTGGCTTGGATGCCGGCTTCGATCACTCGAAGCGGTAGCCCGCTCCCATCATGAACTCGTACGCGGCGCCGCCGTGGTCACGCATGAACGCGGAGAAACCAATCGGGTTCAGGTTGAAGTAGAGGCCACGGACCTTCTCCATGTAGTAGCGCGCGCCGACGTTGACGCGGAGGAGGCCGCCCGCGCGGGTGTGCGGGTGCACCGTGAAGAAGCCGAGCCCTGCCTCACCGAAGATCGACAGGAGGCCGGGCATGTTGATCTGCTCGAAGCGGTACTCGTACTGAACGCCCGGAGCGATGGTGAGGATCTTCCCGCCGTGACGCGCGTCGATCGTGAGCGGAAGCACGATGGCGACGGGGCCGATCGGAAGGCCACCTTCGACACGGATGCCCAGCGGATTGCCGCCAGCCACCCAGCCGCCGGCGTACGCGTGGAGACCGCCTCCGACCCAGAAGCCTTCGGGGGCCTTGCTCGACTGCGCTTCCGCCGTGTGGGCGGCGCCGATGAAAAGTGTGACGACGGACAGAGCGATGAGGAACTTACGCATGGTTTCTCCTCCCACCAAGATACACCGAAATCTTATCGCAACAAGGGGAAGGCCTGCCTCGGGGTGATTGCAGGTTCCGTCCTCATCGGTGGACGGGTTCGGTGTTCACCTCTTTTCCGGCGAAGGAATCGCCGCGGATGGAATCACCGCCTGGGTATCCCCCCGAGGCGTGAAGCGGAATCGTCCACAGAAAACAGAAAAACGCCCTCGAAACTCGGCTCCGAGGGCGTCTTCATTTCGTGAATCCGGTCGTGCTCAGTGGAGGAGCGGGGCGATGAGGAGGCTCACGACGCCCATGACCTTGATGAGGATCGACACGCCAGGGCCGCTCGTGTCCTTGAAGGGGTCACCGACGGTATCACCGACGACGGCCGCCTTGTGCGCGTCGGAGCCCTTCTTGTGGCCCTCGAGGCCGCCCTTCTCGATGTGCTTCTTGGCGTTGTCCCAGGCGCCGCCGGCGTTGGCCATGAAGAGCGCGATGACCGCGCCCACGGCCGTGGCACCCGCGAGGGCGCCCGCGAGCACCTCCGCGCCGAGGCCGAAGCCGATGACGACCGGCGCCACGACGGCGATGACACCCGGGAGGATCATCTCCTTGATGGCCGCGCCCGTGGCGAGGTCGACGATGCGCGCCGAGTCGGGGTCGACACCGGGCTTGCCCTCGAGGAGGCCGGGGATCTCGCGGAACTGACGGCGGATCTCCTCGACGATGGCGCCGGCCGCGCGGCCCACGGCGGTCATCGTGGAGGCAGCGACGATGCAGGGGAGGATGGCGCCGAAGAGGATGCCGAGGAGCACGGGCGCCGAGACGAGGCTGAGGTCGAGCGCCTCGAGGCCGGAGCGCGCACGGTTGGCGTTGACCTCCATGTTGAACGCGGCGAAGAGCGCGACGACCGTGAGCACGGCCGAGCCGATGGCGAAGCCCTTGCCGACGGCCGCGGTGGTGTTGCCGACCGAGTCGAGCTCGTCGGTGATGGTGCGGACCTCGGGGCCGAGGCCGCTCATCTCGCTGATGCCGCCCGCGTTGTCCGCGATGGGGCCGTAGGCGTCGACGGTCATGACGATGGCGGTGCCGCTGAGCATGCCCACCGCGGCGAGCGCGATGCCGTAGAGCTCGAGGCCCATCGCCGTCGCGGAGAACCAGCCCACGATGCAGAGGACGAGGAGCGGGATCGCGACCGACTGGAAGCCGACGGCGAGACCGGAGATGACGTTGGTGCCCGGGCCGGTGATCGACGCCTGCGCGACGTCGCGGATGGGCTTCATCGAGGTGTAGTAGTCGGTGATGAGGCCGACGATCGCGCCGCCGAGGGCGCCCGCGCCGAGCGTGAGGACGGCGTTCATGCTCACGCCGAGCGAGGGGAAGACGGCGGCCGCGCCGGCGGTCACGAGGAAGGGCGGCACGATGAGCGCGGCGCGGAGGACCGTGGCCGGGGCCATGTTCTTGAGCGCGCGCGTGACGAAGATGCCGGCGATGGAGACGCCGAGGCCGACCGTCGCGAGGAAGATCGGGAGCCCGACGGCGAGGAGGCGGAGGGCCGACTCGTCGGTCACCTCGGGCGCGAGGATCTGGAGCACCTCGACGGGCATCGTGAGGCCGAGGGCCATCGTGGCGACCATCGCGGCGATGTAGCTCTCGTAGATGTCGGCGCCCATGCCGGCGATGTCGCCGACGTTGTCACCCACGTTGTCGGCGATGACGCCGGGGTTGCGGGGGTCGTCCTCGGGGATGTTCGCCTCGACCTTACCCACGATGTCGGCGCCCACGTCGGCGGCCTTGGTGTAGATGCCGCCGCCGATGCGCGCGAAGAGCGCGATCGAGCTCGCGCCCACCGCGAAGGCGTGGAGGACGTTGGAGAGGTTGTGCGCGTCGGCGTTCTGGAAGAGGTAGTAGAGCGCGCCGAGGCCCACGAGGCCGAGGCCGGCCACGCAGAGACCCATCACGGCGCCGCCGTCGAGGGCGAGCACGAGCGCGGTGGGCATGCCGTGCGCGCGCGCCGCCTCCGAGGTGCGGACGTTGGCATAGGTCGCGGCCTTCATGCCGAAGAAGCCGGCGAGGAGCGAGAGGAACGCGCCCGCGAGGAAGGCGACGCCCGCCTCGACGCCGCGCTCGAGCTCCCCCCCGTGGCCGACGAAGCCGATCAGGCCCACGATGGCGACGAAGACGAAGAGCGCGTAGATGGCGAGCACCTTGTACTCACGCGCGAGGAACGCCATGGCACCCTCGCGGATGTAGCGAGCGATGCGCTGCATGGCCTCGTTGCCCTCGGGGGCCGCCTGTACCTTGAAGTACAGGATGGCGGCGACGATGAGCGCGACGGCGCCCACGGCGATGGCATAGATGGAAACGGAATCCACGTACCTCTCTCCTCTGCGATGAAACTCGGGGCCGGGAATTCACCAGATCCGGCCCCGCGTCAAGCGCTGGCACCGTTTTCGGACGCTGATGGGCTCATCGGCGGGGCGATCCTGGCCCGCCGGGGTGGCCCTCGGTTCCGCAAGGTGGGTGACCCAGGGGCGGATGGCGAGGCCAGCCCGGGGGTTGCTAAGCAGCGGGGATGCAGCTCGAACACCCCGTCCTGGCCCGCGCGCTCCAACCCCTGGCCCACACGGAGACCGAAGTGCCCGTCGTCGATCCCGCGCGCGGGGAGGCCTTTGCCTGGGTGCCGCGCGTGACGCCCGAGGAGGTCGCCGCGGCGATCGCGGAGGCCGCGCGAGCCCAGCCCGCCTGGGGGCGAGCGACCTGGGCCGAGCGGGCCGCCGTGCTCGCCCGCCTCGCGCGCCTCATGAGCGACGCCGCCGAAGACCTCGCCCGCCTCATCACCCTGGAAGAGGGCAAGCCGCTCGCCGAGGCCCGCGCGGAGATCGCCTACGCGCGCTCCTTCGTCGAGTACTACGCCGGCATGGGCGGGACCGAGATCGGGCACGTCCTCGCCTCGCCCTTCCCCGACACCGAGGTCCGCACCGAGCTCGAGCCCCTGGGCGTGACGGCCGCCATCACGCCCTGGAACTTCCCGTCGGCGATGATCACCCGCAAGCTCGCGCCCGCGCTCCTCGGCGGGAACGCCTTCCTCCTCAAGCCGGCGGAGGCCACGCCCCTCTCGGCGCTCGCGCTCTCGGCCCTCGCGCACGAGGCCGGGCTCCCGCGTGGTCTCTTCCACGTGCTCACGGGCGGGCGGAACGACGCCGCGGCCATCGGCGGCGCGCTCACCTCGTCACCGGTGGTGAAGAAGCTGAGCTTCACGGGGAGCACGACCGTCGGGAAGCTCCTGCTCGCCCAATGCGCCGACACGGTGAAACGGGTGACGCTCGAGCTCGGCGGGAACGCGCCCTTCCTCGTCTTCGACGATGCCGATCTCGACGCCGCGGTGGCGGGCCTCCTCGTGGCGAAGTTCCGGAACACCGGCCAGAGCTGCGTCGCCGCGCAGCGCGTCTACGTCCACGCGTCGATCTTCGATCGCTTCGTCGACGCCCTGGCCGAGCGCGTCGCGCGGCTCGAGACGGGGCCGGGCCTCGATCCCAAGAACCACATCGGCCCGCTCATCGACGCGCGCGCGGTGGACAAGGTCGAGGGGCACGTCGAGGACGCGCGTGAAAAGGGGGCCCGCGTGCTCGTCGGCGGGACGCGGATCGAAGGGCGGGGCTCGTTCTACGCCCCCACGCTCCTCGTCGACTTCTCGAAGGACGCGAGGCTCGCGGCCGAGGAGACCTTCGGCCCCGTGCTCGCCGTGCGGCGCTTCTCGGACGAGGCCGAGGTGATCGCGGAGGCGAACGCCACCCGGGCCGGCCTCGTCGCCTATTTCTACTCGGAGAGCGCGCGGCGGATCGCCCGCGTGAGCCGGGGCCTCGAGTTCGGCATGGTGGGCGTGAACACCGGGCTCGTCTCCACGGCGGTCGCCCCCTTCGGAGGGATCAAGGAGAGCGGGCTCGGACGCGAAGGTGCGCGAGAGGGGCTATACGACTGGACGCGTCTCAAATACGTTTGCGCGCGGTACCAGGAGCCATGAAGCAAATCACCCGCGCCCTCGCCTTCGTCTTCGCCCTCGCCTTCGTCGCCGGCTGCGGCGGAGGCGCCACCTATCTCCAGCTCGCACAGCAGCGCGGCGGCGAATCCATCGCCGTCGTCTCGCTCTCCGTGAACCGCTACAGCAGCGGCTTCCGCGGGGGCTTCCGCGACGTCGTCCGATCGCCGTTCATGGTGGGCAACGCGCGGCGCATGGTGGAGGGTCTCGAGCAGCAGCTCGCCGCACACTACGCCGTGGTGCCGGCCACCGAGTTCGTCGCGACCGAGGAGTTCCAATCGCTCGCCCAACCGCGCCCCGACGTCGCCCTACCCGACTTCGACGGCTGGGAGATGCCCTTCTTCGGCTACAGCTACGCTCACCTCGAGAAGGCGCGGCTCGCGCCCGAGATGGCGCAGGCCCTCGCCGCGGCCACGGGCACCGACCTCATCGCGCTCGTCTACTCCGAGTGGGGCGCGAAGACCGGCAGCTTCGTCCCCACCTCGAAGGCGCTCGTCGTGACCACCCTCAGCATCTACGACGCCTCGGGCAAGCTCCTCTACACCAAGCGGACCAACGCCTTGGGTACCAAGACCCTCGGAGCGTTCGGGAGCGTGGTCCTCGACGAGAACTCCATCGAGGAGTGGGTCGGCGCCTACTTCCAGACGCTGCTCGACCTCGTCTCGCGTTGATCGGCGGGCGCCCGCAGGCGCGCCGCGTCCCATCCGTGGTGATCAGAGCGGGTTCTTCTTGGGCTCGCCGGGACGACGCGGATACCTCGCGGGTGTCGCCCCACGCTTCTTCACGATGACCTGCGCGCCGTGGGCGTCGCGGCGCACGTCGACGACCTCGGCGCGGAGCTCCGAGAGCGCCTTGGCCGACGCGTCGATCTCCTCTTGGACGCGCTCGCCCTTCACGGCGACGAGGTGGCCGCCCACCTTCGCGAAGGGGAGCGTGAGCTCGAGGAGCGTCGGCATGGGCGCGAGGGCGCGCGCGACGACCACGTCGAAGGCCTCGCGGAGCGGGCCGCGCGCGAGGATCTCGGCGCGCTCGGCGTGGACGGGGAGCGCAGGGAGGCCCGCCTTGGTGAGGCATTCGAGCACGGCGAGGGCCTTCTTCTCGCGCGCCTCGACGAGCTCCACGCGGAGCGAGGGGTCGGCCGCGGCGAGGGGGACGCCCGGGAACCCGCCGCCCGTGCCGACGTCGATCACGCGCCCGCCGCCGAGCGCCTGCACCGTGGGCAGGAGTGCGAGGCTCCCGTCGACGTGGCGCTCCACGGCCTCGGCGCGATCGCGCACGGCCGTGAGGTTCAGCACCTCGTTCTTCTCGAGGACGGCGTCGAGGTAGCGGAGGATCCGCTCGCGCGCGCTTTCGTCGATCTCCATCGTGGCTGCGTCCTAGCAAAGCGAGGCGCGCCCCGAAAGGCGGAAGGCGTCAGACGGCGCGGCGCGCCCCGCCCGAAGCGGAGTGGAGGTATTCGTGCAGCGCCTCGAAGGCCTCGGTGAGCTTGTGCTTGGGCGCGAGGTGGACGAGCGGCAGGTGCTCCTGGTGCGACTCGCGCAT
The DNA here is from genome assembly GCA_012744445.1 of Myxococcales bacterium. GTDB lineage: Bacteria > Myxococcota_A > Polyangia > Polyangiales > Houyiibacteriaceae > JAAYBZ01. The sequence continues at coordinate 29,658 of JAAYBZ010000094.1, forward strand.
CTTCACGCTGCTCGCGAGCTTCACGGGGAGGATGGGCAGGCCCTCGGCCTCGAGCTCGTCGAGGAGCTGACGCGGGAGCTTCGCGCCCGGCTGGTATTGGTTCACGACCACGCCCTCGAACATGAGCGTGGGGTTGTGATCCTCGCGGAGCTCCTGGATGGTCTCGACCACGGAGTAGAGCGCCTGCCGCGAGAAGTCGTCGCAGTCGAAGGGCACGAGGACGCGCTCCGCCGCGATGAGCGCCGAGCGCGTGTAGAAGTTCAGGGCCGGCGGCGTGTCGATGTAGATACGATCGAAGCGCTTGCCGAGCTCACGGAGGGCGTCGCGGAATTTGTAGATCTTCTGGCGCGCCTCGAGCCGGGGCGCGAGGACGTCGAGCGAGGGCCCGGCCGGCATCACGGCGAGGTTGGCGAAGCGCGTGGCGTGGACGTAGCTCTCGGGCGACTTCTTCGAGAGGAAGTTGAGGGCGAGCGTCTGCTCGAAGAGATCCTCGACGGTGTCGCGGACCTCGCCGGCGCGCTTCTCGAGCAGGTACTCGGTGGCGTTGCCCTGCACGTCGAGGTCCACCACGAGCGTGCGGAGCCCGCGGTGCGCGCTCACGGCGGCGAGGTTGCAGGTGATGCTCGACTTACCGACGCCGCCCTTGGGCGTGAAGATGACTCGGCGCATGGACGATCCTCCCGGACCCCCGTGCCTTACCACCGATTGGCGCACCGCGTCGAACGCGCGCGCGTCAATTGCCCCGCGGACGCCGGAATTTACCGTTTCGTGACGGTTCCTGGCGCTTCAAGCGCCCGACTTGGCGATCTTGGCCCAGCTGTCCTTGAGGGTGATGGTGCGGTTGAAGACCGGCCGGCCGTCGGCGGTCGACTCGCGATCCCGCGCGAAATAGCCGAGGCGCTCGAACTGGACGACCTCGCCGACGGCGAGCTCGCCGAGGCTCGGCTCGAGCTTGGCGCCCTCGATCACCTCGAGGCTTTCGGGGTTGAGGTGCTCGAGGAAGTTCTCCTCGCCCGCCGGGTTCTCCGAGTGGAAGAGCCGGTCGTAGAGCCGGACCTCCGCGTCGACGGCGTGCGCCGCGCTCACCCAGTGGAGCGTGCCCTTGATCTTGCGCCCGTCGGCAGGCGCGCCGCCCTTGGACTGCTCGTCCCAGGTGCATCGGAGCTCGACGATCTCGCCCGAGGCGTCCTTCACGACTTCGTTACAGCGGATGATGCACGCGCCACGCAGGCGGACCTCGGCGCCGGGCGAGAGGCGGAACCACTTCTTCATGGGGACCTCCATGAAGTCGTCGCGCTCGATGAAGACCTCGCGCGTGAAGAGGAGCTTCCGCGTGCCCTCCTCGGGGCGCTCGGGGTTGTTCTGCACCTCGACCTCCAGCGCCTCGCCTTCGGGGAAGTTCTCGATGACGACGCGGAGGGGCCGGAGCACCGCCATGCGACGCGGCGCCGTGCGGTTGAGCTCCTCGCGGATCTCGTGCTCGAGGAGGCCGACGTCGACGACGCCGTCCTTCCGGGAGACGCCGATGCGATCGCAGAAGTTGCGGATGGCGGCCGGGGGCACGCCGCGGCGGCGCATGCCGGCGAGCGTGGGCATCCGCGGATCGTCCCAGCCCGAGACGTGGCCGCCCTCGACGAGCTGCTGGAGCTTGCGCTTGCTCAGCACCGTGTAGGTGAGGTTCAGGCGCGCGAATTCGATCTGCTTGGGCGGCTTCTCGATGCCGAGGGCCTCGAGGAACCACTCGTAGAGGCCGCGGTGGTTCTGGAACTCGAGCGTGCAGATGGAGTGCGTGATGCCCTCGATGGCGTCGCTCTGCCCGTGGGCCCAGTCGTACATCGGGTAGATGCACCACTCGTCGCCCGTGCGGTGATGCGGGACCTTGCGGATCCGGTACATGACCGGATCGCGCAGCTTGAGGTCCTTGCTCTGCATGTCGATCTTGGCGCGGAGGACGTACTGCCCTTCCTCGAACTCGCCCGCGCGCATGCGGCGGAAGAGGTCGAGGTTCTCCTCGACGCTCCGATCGCGATCGGGGCTCGGGATGCCCGGCTTGTAGAAATTGCCGCGGTTCTCGCGGATCTGCTCGAGGCTCTGGCTGTCGACGTAGGCCTTCCCCTCGCGGATGAGCTTCTCGGCCCACTCGTAGAGCTGCTCGAAGTAGTCGGACGCGAACTTCACCTCGCCGTTCCACTGGAAGCCGAGCCAGCGCACGTCCTCCTGGATGGCCTCGACGAATTCCTCGTCCTCGGCGGCGGGATTGGTGTCGTCGAAGCGCAGGTTGCAGCGCCCGTCGGGGTGGAGCGCCGCGACGCCGAAGTTGAGGCAGATGCTCTTGGCGTGACCGATGTGGAGATAGCCGTTGGGCTCGGGCGGGAATCGCGTGAGGAGCGGCCGGCCGAACGTGTCACGCGCGAGGTCCTCGAGGACGATTTCGTCGACGAATCGCCCGGGCTTGGAGTCTGCGAGGTTGTCGTTCGCGTCGTTCATGAGCTCGGCTCGCTCCATATCACCGAGTCGCCACGGACGCGAATCCGCGGTCACGGGGGGATGACGAAGATGGGCACGACGTCGAGGCCCGCGGGCAGGAAGTAGCTCGTATACGCGCCGTAGCCGTAGACGGAGAGGCCGAAGGTGCCGCCCTCGGACGTGGCCTCGTGGAAGCCGGGGCCGATCTGGACCCGGGCCGTGCGGAGGCCACTCTCGTGCTCGGTGAAGGTCGAGACGACCTTTCCGTCGAGCCGGACGACGGCGTCGCCCACCGCCACGACGTTCACGTAGCCGTCCTCGAAGTTCGAGACCCGGAGGAAGGAGTACCGACGACGGTACTGCTCGATGGGCGGGATGAGGGCCATCGAGGGATCGCCGCGCCCGCCCGAGAAGCCCTGGCCCACGAGGAACTGCACGCCGAGGAGCGCGTCGGTCCCGGTGACCAGCACGTCCTCTTCGGTCTGGATCTCCACGAAGTCCCCGGCGTCGAGCTCGACCTCCGGGTGGACGGGCGGGGTGAAGGAGACGAGGTTTCCGTCGGCGCCCGAGACGATGCGGAGCCGGTAGGGCTCCGAGGAGATCACGAACGGGCGCGCCGCGAAGGCGCGCTTGCCCCACGACTCGAGCGGGAAGAGGGCCTCCTCGAGGTGATCGCACGCCCAGCGGTCGAAGGGCACGAAGGTGCAGTCGTGGCCGGAGAAGACGGCCACGGGCCCGCTCGCGCGGATCTCGCTCCCGGTGAGGTCGAGGGCGCGACCGGGATCGCAGTAGATGGCCTCCCACTCCCAGAGGGTGTCCCGTCGCACCGTGCCGGGGCACGTCTCGAAGGATTCGAAGCCCTCGATGGGGCGCGAGGCCACCTGCAGGACGTCGCGCGGTTGCAGGGTGACGACGAAGCTCTCCCCAGGCTCGAGGGCGGGCACGAGGCCGTCCTCGCTCGCGGCCGTCGGGGCGGCCGGGACGATCTCCACGTCGACCGGCTCGTCGCCGACGGCGACCACGGTGAAGAAGCCGGAGTGCTGGATGGGATTTCCGTCCTCGATCACCGCGAAGGAGGGGCGCGAGACGACGCGATAGCGCGTGCCGAGGACGTGATCGGGCAGGAGGAGCGAGGCGTCGTTGGTGTAGGAGTGACACCGCCCGCCCTCGCACGGCCGGGCGTAGTCGAGCGGGTTGAACTGGTGCACGGTGACCGGGACGCTCGAGACGAGCTCGAACGCGCCATCGGAGACCAGCGTCGAGGTGCCGCCCGCCGCGATGGTGGTCCCCGCAGGCTCCTTGAGCTCGAGCACCCAGGGCAGCTCGAGCGTCTCCATGCCGCCAGGTGGGACCGTCACGCGCGCGACCTCGACGCCCGCGCGGCGCACGCGCACGTCGGCCGGCACGAGCTCTTCGTTGGCGATCGCGAGCGCGAAGGCGAAGCCGCGATCGAGCGCGGAGTTCATCGTGACGGTGGGGTGGTAGCGACAGCCGAAGTAGCTGCGACGCGCCTCCGCCTCCGCGCAGAGATCCACGCACCCTCCCCGGCTGCACTGCAGCTCCCCGCAATCGCCGATCTCCGTGAGCTCCTTTCCCTCCGCGTCGCACCGGAGCAGCGTGTTCCCGTCGCACGAATAGGCGCTCGGAATGCACCTGCGGCAGCCGTGGTCGGGATCGCAGACGAGGCCGTCCTTGCTGCAGTCCCGTCCGCGCACGAACGCGCCGCCGGGGCCGCATTCGACGTAGCGCGCGCCGACGCAGAGGCCCCCTTCGGGCTGCCCGAAGCAATCGCGCGAGATGGGGTCGGCCGGACCGTCATCGCAAGCGACCAGGGACGCGAGCGCGAGGAAGAGAAGGGCGAGACGCACGGGGCTCGAGCATCGCACCAAATCGCGCCCACCGTCACTCGACGGGGCGCAAGGTGCCTCACCGAATCGCACGATCCGGGGTCCCCACCGGCGGATCCCGAGCCCGACGCCGAAGGTGGCGCACCCTCGCCGAGAACGGAGCCAAGCGCGTGATTTCATGGGGAAAGCGCGGCCGAGGTTGCCGATCGCGGTTCGGGTGGCGATTCTGAGGGCGTGCACGCCACTTCGACCAAGGCCGCGGCCGACTTCCAAGAGCTCACCGACCAGCTCGAAGACGCCCTCGAGGAGGGCCGCGTCGAGGAGGCGCGCGATCTCGTCCGCCAGATGGCGGAGCTCGCCGGCGCGGACGAGCCCATCGTCCGCCTCGCCGAGATCCGCGTCCGCTGGACCGAGCACGGCGCGCGGGCCGTCCTGCGCGATCTCGAGGCCCTCTCGGCCGAGTTCCCGGACGACGCCGATCTCCACCACCTCCGCGGCTGCGCCTACGACGAGCTCGGCGAGCGCAAGAAGATGATCGCGGCCTTCCAGGAGACGCTCCGCATCGACTCGGCCGACGACGAGGCGAGCGAGCCCTTCGATCCGGCGCTCCTCGACGCCATCGAGGCCCGCGCGCGCGCCGTGCTCGACTCGCTGCCGGCCGAGCTAGCGCGCAGGCTCGCGCGGGTGCCCGTGATCCTCGAGTCGAGGCCGAGCGAGCACCTCGTCGCCGAGGGCTTCGATCCGCGCGCGCTCGGGCTCTTCGAAGGGGCGACGATGACCGACTCCGACGTGAGCGCGCCCTCGCGCATCGTGCTCTACGTGCAGAACCTCTTCGAGAACACCGCCGACGACGACGAGCTCCTCGAGGAGGTCGAGGTGACGGTGCTCCACGAGGTGGGACACTACTTCGGCCTCGACGAAGACGAGGTCGCCGAGCTGGGCCTCGCTTGATCTGATAACGTCAGGCCATGTCCGAGTTCCTCGAGAGCGTCGATCCCTCCACGGGCGCCGTGATCGGCCGCGTGCCCATCACGCCCACCGACGCGATCCCCGCGATCGTCGCCCGCGCCCAGGCCGCCCAGCCGGCCTGGGCCGAGCTCTCCTTCGAAGCGCGTGGGGCGAAGCTCGCCGCCGCCGTCGACGCCCTCCTCGCCGAGGCCGACGAGCTCGGCACGCTCATCGCGCGCGAGATGGGGAAGCCCGTGCGTGAAGGCATCGGCGAGGTCCGCGCCGCGCTCGCGGGCGTCCGCGACACGCTCCGCGAGATCGAAGCCGCGCTCGCGCCGGAGGTGCAGGAGACCGCGCACACGCGCTCCACGCTCTTCCGCGATCCCTACGGCGTCGCGGCGTGCATCGCGCCGTGGAACTTCCCGCTGCTCACGGCCCACGACCAGGTCCTCCCGGCGCTCGCGGCGGGGAACGCCGTGGTCTTCAAGCCCTCGGAGAACACGCCGCTCGTGGGCGAGGCCTACGCGCGCCGCCTCCTCGAGCACCTCCCCGAGGGCGTCTTCCAGATCGTGCACGGCGCGGGCCCCGTGGGTCGCGCGCTCGTCCAGAGCGACGTCGACCTCGTGGTCTTCACGGGGAGCCGCGAGACCGGGCGTTCGATCCTCGAAGAGGCGAGCCGCAGCTTCAAACGCGTGATCCTCGAGCTCGGCGGCAAGGACCCGATGATCGTGCTCGACGACGCCGACCTCGACGCCGCCGCGCGCTTCGCCGCGAGGAGCTCCTTCCGCAACGCGGGCCAGGTCTGCGTGAGCACCGAGCGCATCTTCGTGACCAACGACCACCACGACGTCTTCGTCCGCAAGCTCGTCGAGGAGGCCGAGAAGTTCCGCGTGGGGCCGAGCCTCGAGGACGGCGTGCGGATGGGCCCGATGGTCCACGCCCAGCAGAAGGCCAAGGTGGAGGCCCAGGTGGCCCGCGCGCTCGAGATGGGGGCGAAGCTCGAGTACAAGAGCCCCGTCACGGAGGGGAACTTCCTCGGCCCCATCGTGCTCTCCAACGTCACCCACGACATGGAGATCGCGCGTGAGGAGACCTTCGGTCCCGTGGCCTGCGTGATGCGCGTCGCCGACGAGGACGAGGCCGTCCGCGCCGCGAACGACACGCGCTTCGGCCTCGGCGCCGTGGTCTTCGGCGAGCCCGAGCACGCGCGGCGGGTCGCGCGGCGTCTCACCGCGGGCATGGTGGGCATCAACCAGAGCGTGACGAGCGCGATCGGCACGCCTTGGGTGGGCGCGCGCGAGTCGGGTTATGGATTCCACAGCGGCCGCGAAGGCCACCGCCAGTTCACGCAGCTCCGCGTGATCCACGAGCCGATCTGATGGACGTCGTCGACGCTTCCTTCCTCCTCTCCTCGACCGACCTCACGAAGCTCCCGCCGCCGGCGCATCCCGAGATCGCCTTCGCCGGGCGCTCCAACGTGGGCAAGTCGAGCCTCATCAACAGCCTCGTCGGCCGGAAGAAGCTCGTGCGCACGAGCAGCAAGCCCGGCGCCACGCGCGGCATCAACTTCTTCCGCGTCTCGCTCCGAGGCGGCGGCGTGCTCGATCTCGTCGACCTGCCCGGCTACGGCTACGCCCAGCGCAGCAAGGCGGAGCGCCTCTCGTGGGGGCCGCTCATCGAGGGCTTCCTCGAGACGCGCGTGGGTCTCCGCGGCGTGGTCCTCATCGTGGACGCGCGGCGCGGCATCGAGGACGACGACCTCGAGCTCATCGAGTACCTCGAGGCGCACGAGCTCCCGGTCTTCTTGGTGGCGACCAAGATCGACAAGCTCCCCGCCCATCAGCGCAAGCTCGCCGCCGAAGCGGTGAAGAGGGCCGCGGGGCGCCGCGTCTTCGCCTACAGCGCCGAGACCGGCGAAGGGCGCGACGTGCTCTCCCGCGCGCTCCTCAAGGCGGCGAACATCAGCGAGTAGCCACCACGGCGCCCACCGGCGGCTTGCCCGGATACCAGGCGTGGTACGGCGGACGATCCTGGCAGCGCGGCCGATTCGCCGGCGAGCAATAGATCCGCACGTGGAAGTGGTTGCCGTGCGGATGCCCGGTGGGCGGCTGCATCAAGGTCCTCCGCACGCGGTTCATGATGGAGGGCGAGGTCTTGCGGCGCTCGCCCTCGCGGAGGAGCCGCTCCTTGAGGGCGTTCGAGACGAAGATGTACTGGATGCGCGCGTCGCCATCGGTGACGAGGCGTTGGACCAGCTCCCAGTTCCGCGCGTCGTCGAAGCGGAGCATGGTGTTGGGGCCGCGCCCCTGGCCATTGCGATCGAATTCCGCGAAGGCCCAGGGCTCGAAGGGCCGACCGGCGGCGTCGGTCATGTAGAACGCGATGTCGACGTCGCGCCCGTTCTGGTGGCTATGGTGGCCGGGGACGCGCCCGCCGCCCTGCTTCGAGAGCTCGCCGACCGAGAGCCGCGCGCCCGGGACGCGCGTGGCCACGCGATGCGCCGCGCGGTGGAGGAGCTGGACGAGCTCCCAGGTGCCGTAGAAGCGGCCGTCGCGCGCGTACTCGGGCGTGTATCGCACGAAGGGCGTCTCGCGGAGGAGGACGCCGTGCTCGAGGCGGCCGTCGAAGGGGTAGCCGATGGAGCGGCTCTTCCGGCTGAGCTCGGGCACGCCGGGCCCTCCGTCGCGGCTCGCGCTCACGGCGCTCGCGAAGAGGAGGGTGACGACGATGGCGACGAGGATCCGCACGACCTCTCCGCGTCTAACGGTCGCGCTCCGCGGAACGCAAGAAATCGACGAATCTGGTACAAGGCGCCCATGCGCGCCCTCCTCGCCTGCCTCGCGCTCGTCGCGGCCTGCGCGCCGGCGCCGCTCGCGGACGAGTCGACGACGGGCGCCGAGGCCCCGTCGCCCGAGGCGCCGACCGTCGAATCGCTCTTCCTCCACGTGGACGAAGAGCGCCCGTGCCTCCTCGTCGCGCGCGACGGCGCCTACACGGCCGGCCGTCCGCTCGAGACGGCCGTGCGCCCGCGGCCGCCCTTCCCCGAGGGACTTCGCGCCCACCTCACGCCGCCGCCCGGAGGCTTCGTGCTCTACACGCTCTACGGCCGCTTCGGCGCGGGCGAGCTCTCGCTCACGGCGGTCACGCGCCACGCGCCGCCCATCGGCCCCGTCTTCGCGCTCCTCCTCGCAGGCGACGGCGCGTACCTGGGGAAGCCGCACGAAGATTTGGAAGGCCCCTTCGACCGCCACGCGCTCCCCGGCGCGCTCGCCTCCATCGGCATCGCCGAGGACGCGCTCGTCGCCGTCGTGCCGCGCGCCCACACCTCGGCGGACGAGCTCGCGGAGGCGCTCGCCCTCCTCGACGCGCTCGGCGCGGAGCCGGTGCTCGCCCTCCCCCTCCCGCCCGAGACGCGCCATCGCGCCGTCGCACCCGACGCGACGTCAGGAGGCACGTGCGGCGCGGCCCCCGCGCTCGAAGGCGAGCCCGGCGAGCCCGCGCCCCACGAGCTCCGCGAGGTCGTCGCGCGCTTCTCCGCCGCGGCCGCCGAGTGCCGCAAGGGCACGGCGAGCTACGAAGCCGCGCGCGGCGGCGCGCTCGAGCTCCGCGTGCGCGTCGGGGGCGATGGCACCGTCGGCGACGTCTGCGTCGAGCGCGACTCGATCGGCGACGTGGCCCTCCGTGACTGCGCGCTCCGGGCGGCGCGCGAGATCCGCTTCGAATCCGCGGGCGCGCTCGAGCTCCGCGTCCCGCTCCGCTTCAAGCGCGACGAGCGCGACCGCGCGCGAGGGCTCTGCGCCTCGCCCTGATCACTCGTCGAGGAGGCGCAGCCCCTTCGGGCTCTTCGCGCCGCCGAAGTCGGGCTCCTTGAGCCGGAATTCGTCGCCGAAGGGCGAGCGTGCGTCGAGCCGGATCTCCACCGGGAACGTGGCCGGGGCCTCGTCCGATTCGTCGTCTCCGTCCTCTTCGACCTCGTCGAGATCGGTCGGCGGGAGGAGGGCCGTCGGGCCGAAGACCGCGCGGATCTGCTCCTCGAGCATGGTGCGCTGCGAGAGGGGGCTCAGCCGGAGCACCGCCTGCACCGAGCGGCGCATGGCGTCGTAGTCGTGCGCGGCGTGGAAGACCTGCACGGCCGCCATGTGCACCTGCGCGTCGTCGGGGTACCTCGCGAGCTCGGCGCGGATGCGGCGCTTGGCCGACTCCGTGTCGTTCTCGGCGAGATCGAGCTGGGCGAAGAGGACCGCGAGCGCAGGCAGCTCGGGATCGAGCCCTTCGGCCTTGGCGAGCGAGGCGCGCGCGCCCACGAGATCGCCGCGCGCGAGCTCGAGCCCGGCGCGCGTGACGTACGCCGGCGCGAGCGCGGGGTCCTCGGCGATGGCCTCGCCCACGAGCTCGGCGGCCATGCCGAGCTCCCCCACGGCGAGCTTGAAGCCGGCCACGAGGTTCTTGCGCGAAGGATCGGGGCTCAGCGCGAGGGCGGCCTCGAACTCCTGCTCGCCCTCGTCGAGCTGCCCCGTGACCATCCACAACGTCCCCTCGATGGCGCGGATCGAGGGCGACTTGGGATCGAGCTCGTGCGCGCGACGCACCGAGCGGAGCGCGCGGGCCACGTCGTCGCCGCGCGTCACCTGCGCGAGCGCCGAGAGCGCGCCCGCCGCCGCCACCGCCTGCACGTCCTCGAGCACGCGGCCGCGCTTCACCTGGACGTCCTTGCGCGCGCCGAAGACGTCGAAGATCTCTCCGTCGAGCTCGACCACGTAGTAGCCGTACCGGCCCGTGGGATCGGGCGAGGGGACGCCGTCGAGCTCGTAGACCTCCATGAGCTTGGCGTGATGTGCGCCGTGCGCGCGCGCCCGGAGCGAAGCCACCGCGAGGGAGGCGATCTCGATGGGGAAGAAGCGCCGCTCGCCGGCCAAGACGGCTTCGAGCACCTGATCCGGCAGGCGCACCGACGCCGTCCGGACGTCGGCGGGGACGAACGGCTCGCTCGGGGAGAGGAGGAAGTCGACGTCGTCGAGTCGTTCGATCTTCTCGGTCGGGCGGAGGAGCGGCGCGAAGGTCTCGAACCCGCTCCCGCTCACCTTCTCGTGGATCTGGGACAGCGGCGCCCCAGGAGCCGGAAAGAGGTGATCGTGGAACGCGAAATAGAGCCCCGCGGAGAGGACGACGAACGCGAGGGCGGAGACGTAGACCGTGCGCATCTTCGGGCCCGAGACTAGCAGCCCGTGGCCAAATTGGGGTGGTCACGGTCGCTTCCCCCCTTGCCGAGCGCGCGAACGTGACAAGGTTAGCGGGATGGGCGACGAGCTCGACTGTCTCACGTGTGGGGTCTGCTGCCGAACGGGCGCCGATGGCCGCATCCTCGTGCCGGCCGAGGACCTCGTGCGTTGGCGTCGGCTCGGGAGACACGACGTCGCCGAGGCCATCCAACCCGGCCACTTCGGCGAGATGGCGTTCGCCACGCGCGACGACGGGAGCTGCGTGCACCTCGGCACGGAGGACTCGCCGAACGCCTGCCGCATCTACGAGATCCGCGGCACGACCTGCCGCGAGTTCGAGCGCGGCAGCCCGCAATGCCACGAGTTCCGGCGCGACTTCGGGCTGGAGTGAGCGCCGCGTCGAGCGCCGCGCCCACCCCGCGCTGGCTCAGGAGAAGAGCGAGTCGACGTCGCTCTGCGTGAGGCCCTTGAGGGGGCTGCCCTCGGTGCTGAGCACGGTGGAGACGAGCTCGCGCTTCTTGCCGGAGAGCTTGAGGATCTTCTCCTCGACCGTGCCCTTGGCGATGAGGCGGTAGACCGTGACGACCTTCTGCTGCCCGATGCGGTGCGCGCGGTCGGTCGCCTGATCCTCGACGGCCGGGTTCCACCACGGATCGAAGTGGACGACGGTGTCGGCGCCGGTGAGGTTGAGGCCCGTCCCGCCCGCCTTGAGCGAGATGAGGAAGACCGGGATCGACTCGTCCTGGTTGAAGCGATCGACGCGCTCCATGCGGTCCTTGGTGGAGCCGTCGAGGTACTCGTAGCGCACGCCGTCGGCGTCGAGCGCCTCGCGGATGTACGAGAGCATCTCGACGAACTGGCTGAAGACCAGGACGCGGTGGCCGCCCGCCACGCACTCGGCGACGATCTCGCGGAGCGCGCCGAGTTTGCCGCTCATCTCGGCGTCGAACTGCGCCTCGGGGAGCTTGAGGAGGCGCGGATCGCAGGCGACCTGACGGAGCCGCGTGAGCGCCGCGAGGATCTTGATCTGCGCCTTGGCCACGCCCTGCTTCTCGACCTCGCTCATGACGCTCTTGCGCACCTCGCCGAGGATCTGCTGGTAGAGCGCCGCCTGCTCGTCGGCCAGCGGGACGATGATCTCCTGCTCGATCTTCTCGGGGAGATCGGCCGCGACGTCCTCCTTCACGCGGCGGAGGATGAAGGGCCGGATGATCTTGCGGAGGCGATCGGCGGCCTCTTGGTCGCCGCGATCGATGGGCCGCGCGTAGGTCTCCTCGAAGCTCTTGAGGCCGCCGAGGAGCCCGGGCGAGACGAAGTCGAAGATGCTCCAGATCTCGCTCAGGCGGTTCTCGATGGGGGTGCCCGTGAGGGCGAGCCGCCGCTCCGCCTTGAGCCGCTTGGCCGCGCGCGCGGTCTGGCTGAGCGGGTTCTTGATGTGCTGCGCCTCGTCGAGGATGGCGTAGCCGAGATCGAGCTCGGCGAGGAGCTCCTCGTCGCGGCGGAGCAGCGCGTAGCTCGTGATCATCACGTCGGCGTCGTCGAGCTCGGCGCGCGAGTCGAAGCGGTTGGCTCCCTGCCACGCCACGGCCTTGAGGCCCGGCGCGAATTTCTCGATCTCGCGGACCCAGTTGGGGACGACCGAGGTGGGCGCCACCACGAGGTGGAGCTGCCGCTTCTTGCTCTTGGCCTTCACCCAGCAGAGGAGCGCGATCGTCTGGAGCGTCTTGCCGAGACCCATGTCGTCGGCGAGCACGCCGCCCGAGCCGAGCCCGTGGATGAACGCGAGCCAATTGAAGCCGGCCTTCTGGTAGGGGCGGAGCGTGGCCTTGAGCGTGCGCGGCTTGGGGACGTCCGGGATCTCGCCGGCGTCGTCGAGCGTCTCGAAGAGCGTCTTGGCCGCCGTAGTGACCTTGCGATCCTCGACGAGCTCGAGGAGCTCGTTCACGCGGCCGACCTGCGAGAGCGGGAGCTTCTCGCCCGCGCCACCGCTCGTGACCATGAGCTCGGCCATGCGCTGGAGGATCCCGCTCACCTGCTCGGGATCGACGGGCGCGTAGGTCCCGTCCTCGAGACGGACGATGCGGCGCCCCTGCTCGAGGCAGGCGCGGAGCTCGTCCTCGGCCACGACCTTGCCGGCCGAGGTGAAGACCATGTCGAGGCTGAGCCAGTCGACGCCGCTCGAGACGCGCGCACGCGGCGTCACCGTCTCGTTGCGGATCTTCACGTTCACGAGGTCGTCGGGGATGCGCTTGATCCACTCCTTGGGGAGCGTCGCGATGCCCGAGGTCCAGAAGTCGATCGCGGCGTCGCCGCGGAGCGAGAGCCCGTCGCGCGCCTCGTTGACCGTGAAGCCGAGGCCGAGGAGCTGCTGCACCGCCATGAGCTCACGGCCCACGTCGCGCCGGACGACCCGCGGACGCCCGCCCGGCCCGAGCGGCTCGAGGAAGGCGAGCGGCGGCGCGATGGTATCGGGCGGGATCTCGAACTCGAGGTCGTCGTAGTGGACGCGGAGCTTGGCGTCGACCGTGACGATGTCGCCGAAGGCGAGGAGCTCGATCTTGGGCTCCGCGTCGATGAGATCGGCGATCTGCCCGAGGTCGGGGAGCGGCGCGCCGAGCGACGCGGCCACGCGCGGGATGAAGTCGGTGAGGAGCTCGGGGAGCGCCTCGTAGGGGTAGATGAGCGCGGGCGAGCGGTAGAGCCGCTGGAGCCACGCCGGCGTGACGGCCTCGTGCACCGGCCGCGCCACGCCCTCGGTGGTGTCGACGTAGTAGCCGGGGTTGCCCTCGAACCACGCGCCGCTCGAGAGCGAGAAGCGCCGGTTGTTGCTCTCGAGCACGAAGACCACGCGCACGCGCATCGAGCCGGTGCTCGCGCGATCGAGCTCGATGCGCGGCTTGATCGGCTCGTCGGTGATGCGCAGCTCCATCGAGGCGGGCTCGAGGAGGACGCGCTTGCCGCGCAGGAGGTGGAAGGCCTCGGCCGCGTCTTCGCCACGGAGCTCGGCGGTGGCGGGCTGGCCGCGCGTCGCGTGGCGCGCGAGGAGGCGGAAGAGCGGTCGATCGTCGGAGTCGACCATGTTGAACGCGGCGAGCGCCGCCTCGATGGGCGCGGCGTTGCGCGTCCCTGCGATGACGGGCGTGATGTTCACCGACGTGGGGCGGACCGCGACGCGATACTCGAAGTCGCATGGCTTGGGGAGCGCGTCCGGCGGAAGCCAGGCGTCGATCGGCCCGCGTGACTTGGGTTCTTGGAGATCCGTCCCCGTGAGTCGCTCGATGACGGCGTCGGCCCGCCCCCGCCTCCGGCGATTCCGCCGTCGTGTGCCGCCGACCGAGACCGTCCCCGCCACGTGGATGGGCTCGGACTTCTCGGGCTGCGCCTTCTTCTTGGCCGCTTTCTTCGAGGCGGCGGGCTCGGCCGCGCCGTTGCCCTGGGCGGCCGCTGCCTCGGCTTCGAGCGCCTCCTTGGGTTTGGGCGGGCGCTCGCGATCGCGGAGCGCGACGAGGATGGCGGCGACGTGCTTGCAGTGGCCGTCGGGACCTCGCCATCCAGGGCAGCTGCACGCGGAGGTGAGCTGACCGTCTTCGGTCAGCTTCACCGACGTCTTGTACGGCTCCTCGGCCGAGCGGACGCGGATCTCACCCGACACCGTGTCGTCCACCGTGGTCAGGTTCTCGATGGCGTTCCGCCGCGCGTAGAGGCGACCGCGGAGGAAGGCGTTGCCGCCCGTCACGCGCTGGATGGCGCGATCGCTCATCTTCCCTACGCGCTGTGAGATCGGAGGTTTTTCCGACTCGTCCGCGTTCGTGTCCTCGGGGGACACCTCGTGCACAGAGGTCTCGGCCATAGGGTGGCTTCCGAATACGCCGGCCTCCCCTTTAGGCGGCGGCGTCAATCACGTGGACGTCGACTGAGAATGAAGTCCTTCCCGTGCCGTGGAAGGCCGCATTCCTCTCCGTAGGCACCCCAAGGGGCTTGCGTTTCGGGAGAGCGCGTGCGGACGGCGCGGGCGCCCGGAAAGGTCACCGGGGCAGCTTCTGGTGATGATACACACCCGGAGGAGCTTGGCAAGAGGCGGAGTCGGCCGATCCTAGACCGTCCGAAGGCGCGGATGATGCGCAGATCATGCGCGATCCAGCCTGGACGTCCTCCCGCGCGCAGCCCAACATTGGCGCAAGTCTGGTTTCACTTTTCGATGAAACCGTTTCGATGGAGTAGGATGATGATCAAAGTCGGGATCTTCTTCGACGGAAAGAGCTTCTATCACGGCTACGAAGACGGCGAGGCCGCCTCGAGGCGCGTCGACTTCAAGAAGCTCGCCGATTGGCTCGTGGGCCAGGTCGGCGGCACGCACCTCTTCGGTGCGTTCTATTACACCGGCGTCGACAGCGAGGGCGACACCTCCAGCGCCGGCCTCTCGCAGTTCCTGAGCAACCTCGAGCGCGTCCCTGGTTATTTCGTCCGTCGCCTCGCGCGCCGCAGCGCCACGCACCACTGCGAGAACTGCGGCGCCACGCACCGCTTCTCGCGCGAGCGTGAGGTGGACACGAGCATCGTCGCCGACCTCGTCCGCTACGCGGCGGTCGGCGCGTACGACGTCGCGATCGTGGTCTCGGGCGACACCGACCTCGTGCCCGGCGCCGAGGCCGTGCGCGACTTCGGCAAGCAGCTCTGGGTGGCGAGCTGGGGCGATCGGGGCCTCTCCTCGCGCCTCCGCCAGGCGGCGTTCGCCACCGTCGATCTCACGGTGGGCGCCTCGTTCTTCGCGAGCGAGGGCCGCCACGAGCATCCGCCGCGCACGCCGAGCGAGCACCCGGCCGAGGACCTCGCCTCCTCCGAGGTCTTCCTCGAGGAGCTCGAGCGCGCCGAGGAGCGCTTCGCCGACGGCTACGTGGGCGTGAACTTCTTCGTCACGCGCTGGCGCTCGGATCGCCTCGTCGACGATCCAAACGTCCGCCGCCGCATCCTCGATCAGCTCGTCGACGACGGCCTCGTCGAGATCTTCGAGACCGAGGACGGAAGCCGCGGCGTCCGCATCATCCGCTGAGCGCGGCGCTCACGACGTGGCCACGGCGAGCCGACGGCGCGTGACGCTGCGCGGCTCGTAGCGGAAGCGCTCGTCGGCGACGAGCTCCGCGTAGCTCCCGAACGTCGCGTCGGGGTCGACCACCTGATCGAGCGGCTCGACGGGATCCCCCGCGCCGTCGCGCGAGAAGACGCGGAGGATCTCGTAGCGCGTGCCGCGCTGCGCCGGGACGCGCCCGGCGCTCCGGATGGCGTGGCGGAGCGCGGCCGGCGTCGTGAGCTGACCGTGCGCGGCGCCCGCCGAGGTGGAGATGCTCTCGTTCATGAGCGTGCCGCCGAGATCGTTCACGCCGAAGGAGAGGAGCTGCTCGCCCATGCGGAGCCCTTCCTTGACCCACGAGGCCTGGATGTTCTTGAAGCTCGCGCCGAGCATCAGGCGCGCGATGGCGTAGACGCGGAGCACGTCGTGACCGGACGGACCGGGCGTGACGCCGGGCACGTCGCCGCGGAGGAAGAGCGGGCTCTCGGCGTGCACGAAGCTCAGCGGGACGAACTCCGTGAAGCCGCCGGTGTGCTTCTGGATGGAGCGGAGGGTGTCGAGGTGGCGCGCGCGATCGGCGGCCGTCTCCACGTGGCCGAACATCATCGTGGCGCTCGTCCGGATGCCGAGCTCGTGCGCGGTCTCGATGATCTCGATCCACTCGGCCGTGGAGAGGCGCGTCGGCGCGATCGACTTGCGGATGCGATCGTCGAGGATCTCCGCCGAGGTGCCGGGGAGCGTGTCGAGCCCGGCCTCGCGGAGCTCGAGGAGGAGCTCGCGCACGGGCACGCGGCCGAGATCCGCGGCGTAGCGGATCTCCTCGGGCGAGAAGGCGTGGATGTGGAGCTGCGGCGCCGCCTCACGGATGGCGCGCACGAGGGAGACGTAGTCGTCCTTGTCGAGCGTGGGCGCGAGGCCGGCCTGGATGCAGACCTCGGTGGCGCCGTAGTGCTCGGCCTCGAGCGCGCGGCGCACGACCTCTTCCTTGGGGAGGAGGTAGCCTTGCTCCGACCTCACGCCGCGCGCGAAGGCGCAGAAGCGGCAGGTCTTCACGCAGACGTTGGTGAAGTTGACGTTGCGGTTGACCACGTAGGTCACCAGCTCGCCGGCCTGCGAGGCGCGGAGCGCGTCGGCCACGAGGCCGAGCGCGAGGAGCTCGCGTCCCGTGACCTCGGAGAGCCGAGTCGCGTCCTCGACGGAGAGCTCGCGCCCCTCGAGACAGCCCTCGAGGATACGGGCGACCACGGGATCGACGCCTGAGATGAGCGAGGTGAGGGTCAAGGCACCGCCTCCGCCGCGCGCGACGAAGCGCTCGCATGGATCGCGAGATCGCGCACGGTCTTCACGCGCTCGAGCCTCGCCTTGGCCGCGTCGACGTACGGGCGGAGCGAGGGCTCGAGGAAACCTTCCCGCTCGAGGTGGCGCTCGTAGATCGGAAGGCGCGGGCGGAGCGCGAAGCCGAGGGCCTCGCACTCACGCTCGAGCTCGCCGAGGTGCGGCCACGGGTGGAGCGGGTTGATGAAGTCGGGCGTCACCGGGCTGATGCCGCCGAAGTCGTCGATCCCCGAGGCGACGAGCATCTCGGTGGCGCCGGGGCTCAGGTTGGGCGGCGCCTGGACGCTCACGTCGTCGGGGAGGATGAGGCGCGCGAGCGCGATGGTGTGCGCGAGCTCGAGCGCGTCGGGCTCGGGCGAGCGCTCCATCGCGATGGCGGGGCGGGCGCGGAAGTTCTGCACGATCACCTCTTGGATGTGGCCGTGCCTCGCGTGGAGCTCGCGGATCGCGAGGATCGTCCGCACGCGCTCCGCGCGGGTCTCGCCGATCCCGATGAGGAGGCCCGAGGTGAACGGGATGCGGAGCGCGCCGGCCTCGTCGGTCATGCGGATGCGCACGTGCGGGCGCTTGTCGGGCGCCTTGTGGTGCGGCATGCCCTTCTCGCAGAGGCGCGGGCTCGCGTTCTCGAGCATGAGGCCTAGGCTCACGTTGACGCGCTTGAGGCGCGCCATGTCGGCCGACGAGAGGATGCCCGCGTTGGTGTGCGGGAGGAGGCCGTACTCGAGGGCGAGCTCGCCCGCCCACTCGAGGTAATCCGTCGTGCGGTCGTGGCCGTAGCTCCGGAGGAGCGCGCGGTAATCGCGGAAGCCGGTCTCGGGCGTGTCGCCGAGGCAGAAGAGCGCCTCGACGCAGCCCTGCGCGCGCGCGGCCTCGAAGGTGGCGCGCACCTCGTCGGGGCTCATCGTGTGCTCGCCCGGATCCCCCGGCGAGCGCCGGAACGAGCAGTAGTCGCAGCGATTGCGGCAGAGGTTGGTGAGCGGGAGGAAGACCTTGGGCGAGAAGGTCAGGACGCGGCCTCGCGATCGATCACGCCGCCGCGCCGCCGCTTCGGTGAGCTCGGGGAGCCACTCGAAGGGGAGCTCTCCCAGCGCGTACGCCTCCGCTTCGTTCGGCAGCTCCCCCGAGGCGACACGGAGGAGCGCGCTCTTCTGACGCTCGGGGAGGTCCATCGAAAAACGGCGTGGGAAGGCTACCCGAGGGCGGAGGGGTGGGCAATGGAACGCGGCGCGCGGCTCGAGGCTGCGCGCCGCGGATCAGGGCTAGTCGTTCATCTGACCGGACGCGCCGTCGCTGCCCGACTGTCCCGCCGAGTTACCCCCCGCGCCGCCGTTGCCGTGGGCCATGGTGAGGTTGCCGAGGTTCGCCACGGCCGCGCCGTTCACGCGGAAGATGGCGAAGGACGGGCCGCCGGCACCGCCGCCGCCGTGGCCGCCGCGACCGCCGGCGCCACCCGGGCCGCCCTTGCCGCCCCTGCCGACCTCGTTGTTGCTACAGCCGCCGTTGATCTGGCCGCCATTGCCCCCGGCGCCGCCGGCGCCTCCAGATCCGCCCGTGCCGCCGGCACCGCCCGCGCCACCGTTGTTCGACTCGACGCGCGTGTTGAAGAACTCGACGTGGCCACCGTAGAGGTAGACGCCGAACGAGCCGCCGCCGCCACCGCCGCCGGTGCCCGCGGTGCCACGGCAACCGCCGCCGCCGCCGCCGCCGCCGCCGGAGCCGCCGCCGTTGTTGCAGGTGCAGCCGCCCTGGCCGCCGCCGCCACCGCCTCCGCCGCCGCCGTTCCCGTCGGCACCGTCCGTGCCGCTCGCCCCGGCGTTGGTGGCCCAGAACAATCCCGGCGTACCGCCGGCACCCGCGGCACCGTCCGATCCGGGCGCACCGTTTGCGCCGGGCGAGCCGTTGTGGCCGTTGCGGTTCGGGTTCGTCCCGCA
>JAAYBZ010000095.1 GCA_012744445.1 Myxococcales bacterium
GCGCTCGCCGACGCGGTCTCCGGGCCGCTCGCCGGCCTCTCGGCGTCGCGCCGTCAGCTCGCCTCCATGGAGGCGCTCTCGGCACAGGGGCACGCGCTCCCCGAGGCGGCCAAGGCGCTCGCCGAGGCGGCGGGTCGGCTCGGCGGGCTCGAGCGGACGCTCGAGGACGCCCTCCGCGGCGTGGCCGAGTCCTTCGCGGCGCGCGCCGAGAAGGCCATGAGCGAGGCGGTGGCCACGGCGACCTCGCTCGTGAAGGAGAGCGTCGAGGCGGCGCGCGCGAGCGCGGCGCAGGGCTTCGAACGCCTCGAGGCGCAGAGCGCTCGGTTCGACGCCTCGGCCAACGCCCTCGCCGAGGCCGCGCGCTCGCAGGCGGAGGCCCTCGTCCGCGTCGAGGAGGGCGCCCGCGCCCGCGCCGAAGAGGGCGCCAAGCGCGCCGAGGCGGAGCTCGCCGCCCTCCTCGAGCGCGTGGACGGGCAGATGGCGCGCCTCGAGAACGGCCTCGCGGAGCGCACCTCCCAGATCGTGCGCGCGATCGAGGCGGAGCTCGCGGCGCTGGTCGAGAAGCAGACCGAGGTCGCGGAGAAGGCGGCGACCGCGCCCATCGAGGCGGCCGATCGCGTCGCGGCGCTGCTCTCGGAGCACGCGAGCGGGCTCGTCTCGCGCATCTCCGAGCTCGACGCCGCCCACCAGGCGCGCGCGGCCGAGGTCCTCGCGAGCGTGAAGGGGGTGGGCGAGACCCAGCTCGAACGGATCGGCGCGCTCGTCTCCAAGCTCGGCGAGGCCGACGAGGCCCAGCGGGCGCGGGTCGAGGCGCTCGTCGCCAAGCTCGGCGAGCTCGAGACGGCCCGGATCGAGAAGCTCGGCGCCATCGTCGCGCGAATCGACGAGGCGGACGCCGCCCAGCGCGCCCGCGTCGAGGCGCTCGTCGAGCGCATCGGTGAGGCCGAGCTCACGCAGCGCACTCGCGTCGAATCCCTCCTCGACAAGCTCGGCGAGGTCGACGAGGCCCAGCGCGGCCGGATCGAGGCGCTCGTCGCGCGCTTCGACGGACTCGACGAGGCGCAGCGCGCTCGCGCGGAGGCGCTCGTCACCAAGCTCGGCGAGGCCGAGGACGCGCAGCGGGGGCGGATCGAGGCGCTCGTCGCCCAGCTCGCGGAGGCCGACGCGGCGCAGCGTGCGAGCGTCGAATCCCTCCTCGACAAGCTCGGCGAGGTCGACGGGGTCCATGCCTCGCGCATCGCCTCGCTCGTCGAGCGCATCGGTGAGGCCGACGACGTGCACGCCTCGCGCATCGCCTCGCTGATCGACAAGCTCGGCGAGTCCGACGCGGCCCACGCCGCGCGGGTCGAGGCGCTCGAGAGGTCGCTCGCCACGCTCCTCGAGGAGCAGGCGCACGCGCTCGGGGCCGATCTCGCCAAGCAGGCCAAAAGCTTCGCCGATGGCCTCGCGGAGATCCAGAAGTCGCTCGTCGAGGCGTCCACCACGCTCACGGCGGCGAGCGCGGATCTCGCGGCCGTGGGCGAGAGCTTCGCCGTCTCCGTCGAGCACCACCGCGAAGGCGCCAAGGCCTGGCTCGAGAGCCTCGGCGAGCTCGAGGCGGCCGTGGTCCACGCGGGCGAGGGCGCCGCGGCCGAGGCGCTCTCGCAGCACCTCGCGCACACGCAGGAGCTCTTCGATCGTCAGCTCCGCTTCCAGCGCGAGCTCCTCGCGCAGCTCAAGTCGCTCCGCGGCGAGCCGCTGAACGACGACGAGGACGAGGCGAGCGATGCCGCTCAATGAGCACGAGCCGGAGACGCCGATCTGGCCGGCGTTCGGCGACCTCATGGCGTGCCTCTTCGGGCTCTTCGTCCTCTTCTTCGTGTGGATGGTGAGCATCCAGGTCACGCTCACCGAGGACCTCGAAGAAGCCCACCGCGACAAGGAGGCCGCGGCCTCGCGGGTGGAGGCGCTCGAGAAGGCCCTCGCGCTCCCGCTCGCCGCGGGGCTCATCACGCTCACCGACGGGAACATCGGCATCAGCGGCGGCGTGCTCTTCGACTCGGCGTCGGCGCGGCTCAGCGAGGACGGCGAGCGCCTCCTCGAGAGCATCGCGAAGCCCCTCGTCGAGTACCTCGCCGCGCGCGGCGAGTCCGTGATGGTCTCGGGCTTCACCGATGACATGCCGCTCACCGGCTACGGCACGTTCAAGGACAACTGGGAGCTCTCGGCGCAGCGCGCGCTCACCGTCACGCGAGCGCTCATCCGCGCCGGGCTCCCGGCCGAGTGGGTCTTCGCCGCGGGCTTCGGCCCGAACCACCCCGTGGCCTCCAACGACACGCCCGAGAGCCGCGCGAAGAACCGCCGCGTCGAGATCCGCCCCGTCCCGCGGCCGACCACCGTCACCCCCCAAGAGATCGGCCCATGAGCACCGCGGACGCGCTCGAGGCGAAGCTGAACGAGGCGGCGGCGTCCGGGCTCGAGCGCTTCGATCCCGGCGCGGTCGCCCTCGTGCGGACGCTGGTCGCGCGCGCGCGGAGGAGCGAGGGCGAGGCCGCGGCGCGCATCGCCCGCCTCGCCGAGGATCGCCTCGCGCGCGCGCTCGCGCGGAGGGCGGACGACGTGGCGCGCCTCACGAAGGCCCTCGAGGAGCTCGGCGAGAATCGCGACGCCTATCGGGAGGCGCTCGAGCGCGGCGAGCCCCTCACCGTGGCGCGCGCCATCCGGCGCGTGCGGAAGGGTGGGCGGCGCCTGATCGGCAGGCCGCGCCCCGAGCGCGACGCCGTGAAGGAGCCCGCCGAGCCCCGCGTGGCGCCTTCTTCGATCGCGCCGCCGCCGGCTTCGCTCCAACGTTACCGTCAGGTCGCGGCCGAGGTGGAGGCCGACCTCGCGCTCGCGCGCGCCAAGCGCAGCGTGCCCGAGGTGGCGGGGCGCTATCACGGCGGCGTGGTCGCGGCCGACGCGCTCGAGACGATGGAGCGCGTGGGCCGCGGTTACCTCGTCGCGCAGCTCGCGCGCTTCGAGGCGTACGAGGCGATCTTCGCCCTGGCCGAGACCTTCGATCCGCCGGCACCCTCCAAGGCCAAGCGCAAGCCCAAGGCGAAGCGACGCTGATCAGCCCGGCCCGATGCAGCGGTCCAGGACGCCCGCCGTCACGGTGTTGTTCTCCTCGTCGCATTCGTTGTAGCGCCCGCGCGGGTTGTCCGGGTCGTAGTCCACCGTGATGGTGATGCGGGCGTCGTCGTAGGAGCGCTCCTCGCCGTCGAGCGTGAGGCCCAGCTCGACGCTCTCGCCCGGATCGAGCGGGCGCGCGATCGTGAGCAGCGGGAGATCGTGGACCTGGTCGTTGGCCTCCACGCGGACGCGGACGTGCACGCCCGCGCCGACCCACGCCACGCCGAGGTTCTCCACGCGGAAGCTGATCCCCACGTCGGAGCCCGGGCCGCACCGGCCGACGTCGACGTGCGTGACGACGAGATCCGGCGCGTCGTGGACGTCGCCCTGGTGGACGTTCTGGCGGAACGAGTTCATCGACGGCGAGGTGAACGACTGGACGGGATAGGTCGGGATCGTCCCGAGCTCGCGCACGTTCCCCACGAAATAGGCGTGCTGGTTCCAGATGCGGCGCGTGCGCACCCAGTTGCGGTCGGCGTCGCCGAAGACGTCGAGGCCCACCATGCCTCCGCCGCCGTCGGCGCGCGCGACGATCACCTCGGCCTGGCCGTCGGCGTCGAGGTCGACCACGACGGGGAGTTCGAGGCGCGTGTTGCTCCGGTGCGTCGTGTCGCGGAAGAGCGCCTCGCCCGTCACGCCGTCGAAGATGTAGAAGTTCTGCTCGTCGGCGTAGACGACCTCGGCGCGGCCGTCGCCTTCGAAGTCGAAGACGCTCGAGCCGGTGGCGCGGCTCGACCGGTCCTCGATCGGGTGCACCCACCGGATGTTCTCCGCGTAGCAGTGGGAGGGCAGCGGGCTCCCCTGACACTCGAAGTCGATGACGGTGTAGTAGACGGCGCCGGCGACGCCGATCTCGAGCTGCCCGTCCCCGTCGAAGTCGGCGATCGTCGGCGGACCGCCCTCGTTGTTCATGTCGCCGCCGGGGAGACGCACGAGCGCGCGCTGCGTGCCGAAGGCGCCGAAGAGGCCCACCTCACCGCGCCGCACGCTCACGATCTCGGCGCGCGGCTCTCCGTCGAAGTTGGCGATGCCGACGAAGCCGTCGCAGCGGATCCCGACGCCCGGGCAGGAGCCCCCGCTCGTCCCCCAGTCGAGCCGGCCGCGGAGCGCGCCCGTGGCCGCGTCGTAGATGGTGTCGCCGGCGATGAGCTCGTTGCGCCCGTCGAGATCGACGTCGGCCACCACCGAGATGGGGCCGAGGAAGCCGTTGTTGCCCACGCCCGCGTCGGGGCCGACGGTCTCGAAGCCGTCCCAGATGAGCTCGCCCGTCTGGCCATTCAGGACGACGTTGCCGATGACGACCTCGGCGCGACCGTCGGAGTCGACGTCCGCGATCGAAGGCTGCGGTCCGCCGTGCTGGACGTTGCCTCCCTGGAAGTGCTCGAAGGTCGGGTAGCGCCGGTTGCGCCACATCACCGCCCACTCGCGGCCGTCGTCCGTGACGCGCCGGAGCGCGATGGTCTGGCCCGTGCCGCCGGTGCGGAGGATCGCGACGATCTCGGGCACCGCCAGGTCGGGATCGCCCGCCGGATCCAGATCGCCGATCGCGACGCCGGCCGAGTTGTCGAAGTGGAGGCGCTCGCCCGTCTCGGGATCGAAGGCGATGGTGGCGAGCTCGGTGAGCTCTCCGTCGACGCACTCGCCGCTGACGATGCGGAGGACGCCTTGGTTCGTGCAGCAACCGTCGGTCGCCATGTCGAAGGAGACGAAGACGACGTCGGGCACGTCGCCCGGGCCGCCGGTGCGGCCGTCGCCGTCGTCGTCGGTGAGGTTCGCGACGGCGGGCGCCATCGCCACGTTCGAGAAGCGCGCGTAGGGGTCGCCCTCCCTCGGCCGGTAGCTGCACTCGATCGTCGGGCGGAAGACGCCGGTCGGCGGCACGTAGCGGCAGGCGCCGAGCTCTTCGCGTGCGATGCAGCGGCGCTCGCTCTGGAGGCAGATCTGGCCCTCGCCGCAGTCCTCGGTGGTGGCGCAGGGGGCGTCGAGCGGCACGCACTCGCCGACCGCGCATCGCTCGTTCTCGCCGCAACAGGCGATGCCGCATACGGCGTGCTCGCACTCTTCCACCTGGATGGGCGGCGGCTCGACGATCGGATCCCCACCACGACAAGCGAAGAGGAAAAATGAGAGGGCGGCCGCGGCGCCGAAGCGCGCGCGGGGCGGCGTCATCCATCGTGCGGACATGGCACGCTCTCTTACGGAGGAGGGAAGTCCCTCATGCCCGGAAAGCCGCTTGACGGACCCGGTCGGCCCGATAGAACATGTTCTATATGGCCATCCTCGAAGCCCTCGCCCCGACTGCCGAAGGCAGGAAGCGCATCGCGCTGAAGTCGCCCGCAACCCTCGAGCCCGTCGGGGAGATCGTCTGCGCCGACGCGCAAGACGTCGCCGACGCCATCGCGCGCGCCAAGAAGGCGCAGCGTGAGTGGGCGGCGCGCCCGGTGAAGGAGCGCGCGGCGATCGTCGAGCGGGCCATCGAGGTGCTCAAGCGCCGCCAAGAAGAGGTCATCGCCACGATCCGCGCCGAGACGGGCAAGACGCGCCCCGAGGTGCTCGCGATCGAGCTCGTCGCCAGCTACGACTTCCTCAACTACTGGTCGGGCCGCGCGCCCAAGGACCTCGCCGACGAGAAGCGCCCCCTCCACGGCTACCTCAAGCCGCTCAAGAAGCTCATCGTCCACTACAAGCCGCTCGGCGTGGTGGGCGTCATCACGCCGTGGAACGGGCCGTTCGCGCTCGCGATGAACTCCACGGTGCAGGCGCTCCTCGCCGGCAACGCCGTCATCCTCAAGCCGAGCGAGGTCACCCCGCACTCGAGCGCGTGGGCGGTGAAGATCCTCCAAGAGGCCGGCGTGCCCGAGGACGTGGTCCAGGTGCTCTACGGCGACGGAGAGACCGGCGCGGCGCTCGTCCGCGGCGGCGTGAACAAGATCGCCTTCACCGGCTCGGTCCCCACCGGCAAGAAGATCGCCGCCGCCTGCGCCGAGCAGCTCGTCCCCTGCACGCTCGAGCTCGGCGGCAAGGACGCGATGATCGTCTGCGCCGACGCCAACCTCGAGCGCGCGGCCAACGCGGCCGTCTTCCTCTCGATGTTCAACTCGGGCCACGTCTGCATGGGCACCGAGCGCATCTACGTGGTCGAGGAGATCGCCGACGAGTTCATCCGGAAGGTCGAGGAGAAGACCCGCGCCGTGCGCTTCGGCCGCGGCGACGAGGTCGACGTGGGCGCGATCTTCTGGGATCGCCAGCTCACCATCATCGAGAAGCACCTCGAGGACGCCGTGAACAAGGGCGCGACGCTCCGCGTGGGCGGCCGCGCGCACCGCGACGGCGGCATCTTCTTCGAGCCCACGCTCGTCACCGACGTGAACCACGACATGTCGCTGATGAACGAGGAGACCTTCGGCCCCATCGTCGCCATCCAGCGCGTGCGCGACGAGGAGCACGCGATCGAGCTCGCCAACGACTGCAAGTACGGTCTCTCGGCCTCGGTCTTCACCTCCGATCCCAAGAAGGCCGTCGCGATCGCCAAGCGCCTCGAGGCGGGCTCGGTCTGCATCAACGACGGCGAGGTCATCTACGGCGTCCTCGAGGCGCCCTTCGGCGGCGTGAAGGAGAGCGGCCTCGGGCGCGTGAACGGCACCGACGCGCTCCGCTCCTTCTGCCACGCGCAGCCGATCCTCCTCGATCGCTGGAACCTCGATCGCGAGAGCATCTGGTATCCCTTCGGACCGGACACGCTCAAAGCGCTCGAGGGCACCATCAAGTACATCTTCTGGACGCCGATCCGGAAGCTGATGCGCTGAGCGCGGCGGGGCCCTCGGCTCGGCCTCCGAGGTGATTCCTCGGGCACGCGCGGGCCGAAGGGATGCTACCTTCACCGGCCATGAACACCGCCCGGTTCCTCGCGCTCCGCGTCCTCCTCCTCGTCGCGCTGGGGTTCAGCTCCATGCTCGCCGTGGACGCGTACTACGACGTGGGCGAGGCGACGTTCTGCTCGGGCGAGCACGCCGGCTGCGAGGCGGTGAAGCTCTCGGCGCTCTCGCGCCCCTTCGGCGTCCCGCTCGCCTACGTGGGTCTCACGGTCTTCGCGGGCCTCATGGCCCTCACCTTCGGCGGATCCAAGTTCGCGCCGATGTTCCGCCTCACGCTCCTCGCCGCGGGCGTGGGAGGGGCAGGGCTCCTCGCGTACCAAGCCTTCGTCCTCGAGGCGTTCTGCGAGCTGTGCGTCGTCGTCGACGTCACGATCGTCGCCGCGGCCGCGGTGGGGCTGCCGAGGAACCTCTCCTTCCCCGCGCCGCCGCTCGCGCTGCCGACGGGCGCGTGGATCCTCCTCTCGGCCCTCGCGGTGGCCGCCCCCGGCGTGTACCAGAGGCTCCCCGAGCCCCGCCCCATCCCCGAGTTCGTCCGGAATCTTCGCGCCGAGAAGGGCGTAACGATCGTGGAGGTCGCGGATTTCGCGTGCAAACACTGCCGGACGCTCCAGAGGACCATGGCGGCCGCGCTCGAGGGCCGCTCCGACGTCACGCTCCGGAGGGTGATCGTCCCTGCCACGGGGCATCCCCTCGCGCAGAGCGCGGCTACGCTCTACCGCTGCGCGGAACGTCTCGGCATCGCCGAGGACTTCGCGATGCTCCTCTCCGACGATCAGATGTTCTCGGAGGGCACGAGCCGGTGGCTCGCCGAGCTCTCGGCACACCAAGACGAGCTCAAGCGCTGCTCCTTCGAGCGCGACGTCCGCGACTCGGTGGTGGAGGATCGACGGGCGGTCCGGGCGGCGGGGATCGAAGGTATCCCCATGACGTACATCGGCGATACCGTCCTCCGTGGCGCCGTCTCCGAGGACCGGCTCGAGCGCGCCATCCGGCTGGAATCCCTCGGAATTTCGCCGCATCGGTTCCGGCGCCCGCTCCCCTTCCTCCTCGGGGTGTTGGCGCTCGCCTCGCTCATCCTGGTGCCCGCCGTCTCGCTCGCGACCAAGCGCGCGAAACGCTGAACAAAACTCACGCGGGCGCCCCGAATTTTGGTAGGTTCCGCCGGCATGGCGCGTGACCCCCTGACGCCCCACCTCCGTGCGACGGTCGACAAGGCCTTCCACGGGCTCTCCTCGTTCGGCTACCCGCTCCTCTCGATGCTGGGGCCCTTCCGACGCGTCGAGAGGACGCGTGACGTCGTCTACGCCCCCGAGCTCGGCCGAAGGGGCAAACTCGACATCTACAGGCCGCGTGACGCGACGGGCCCATTGCCCACCGTCTTCTACGTGCACGGCGGGGCCTTCGCGATCTGCTCCAAGGAGACGCACGCGATCATGGCCTACGTGCTCGCCACCCGGGGATTCCAGGTGGTGATGCCCAACTATCGGCTCGGGCCCAAGAACCCGTTCCCCACGCCCTTCCTCGACGTCGCCCGCGCGCTCGAGTGGTGCTTCGACGAGGGGCCCGCCTACGGGGTCGACACGTCGCGCGTGGCGATCATGGGCGACTCGGCCGGCGCCAACCTCACCACCGCGCTCGTCGTCGCGACGCACCTGCCCCTCGACGAGCCCCACGCCAAGAGGCTCTTCGAGCGCCGCGTCCCCATCCGCTGCGCGCTCCCGCGATACGGCATCCTCGACCTCGTCGACGTCGAGCGCTTCTATCGCCGCCCCGATCGCGCGCAGAAGATGGCCTCCTGGGTCAAGCGCGAGCTCCGCTGGGTCGCCACCTCCTACGTGGGACACCCGCGCCACCTCAAGGCCAAGGAGGCCCCGCTCGCGAGCCCGCTCCGGCTCCTCGAGGCGCCCTTGCCCGAAGGCTCGCGCGAGCTGCCGCCCTTCTTCGTCGCCGTGGGCACCAAGGATCCGCTCCTCCCCGACTCACGACGGCTCGCCGAGGCGCTCTGCCTCAAGGGCGTCGAATGTCGGTACGAGGTCTATCCCGGCGAGCTCCACGCCTTCGACGTGATGATCCACCGCCGCAACGCGCGCGCGAAGTGGGCGGCGTGCTTCGAGTTCCTCGAGGCGCACCTCGCCCCGTCGCTCGAGCGCCCCAAGGCGTTCGAGCAGGAGCTCGTCCAGACGCTCTGAGCGAGCGCCCACTCGAAGGGCGCTCTCGGCTCGGGTCGGCTTCGCGAGGAGCGAGCGCCCCACGCGGGGCGCCCTTGGCTCAGTAGCGGTAGTGCTCGGGCTTGAACGGGCCGCTGACGGGCACGCCGAGGTACTCGGCCTGCTTGGGCGTGAGCTTGGTGAGCTTGGCGCCGAGCTGGCCGAGGTGGAGCTCGGCGACCTTCTCGTCGAGCGTCTTCGGCAGCGTGTAGACCATGCCCTTCTGGTACTGGTCGCCGCGCGTGAAGAGCTCGATCTGGGCGAGCACCTGGTTGGAGAAGCTGTTGCTCATCACGAAGCTCGGGTGGCCCGTGGCGCAGCCGAGGTTCACGAGGCGACCGCGCGCGAGCACGATGAGCTTCTTGCCGTCGGGGAAGATGAAGTGATCGACCTGCGGCTTGATGGGCTCCTCGGTGACGCCGTTCTTCGGGTCGAGGA
>JAAYBZ010000096.1 GCA_012744445.1 Myxococcales bacterium
GACGGCGTGACCGACGCGCGGAGCGCGCGGGCGGCGTATCTCGGCCTCGACGCGGCCGTCGAGAAGGCCTTGAACCTTGGCTTCAAGGGGTTCAACGAGGCGACGAGCGCGAACATCCCGCCCCAGGCGACCACGGGCGACGTCCGCGGCACCATGGACGTGACCGGCAAGGTCGATCAGGGCGCGTCCGCCAACAAGGGCATGCGCCTCGACGTCGCGCTCACGGAGTACCAGGACTTCGCGGTGATCCGAACGGCACCTTCACCGGCTCTTTCTCCGGCAAGGTCCGCATGTCCGGAGATCTCCGGGGCGACGTCACCCTCGATCTCTCCTTCAGCGGCGAGACCGAGGAAGATCCGCTCGATCCGACGCGCGTCGTACGGGTCGAGGGGACCACGCGCGTGACCGGCACCGCGACCTCCCGCTACGGCGTCTTCGAGATCGACCTCACGATCTGATCAGCCGAAGGTCGCCGCGGCTTCGGGCGGGGGGCCTTCGACGGGGAGGGCGATCACGAATCTCGCCCCGCCGAGCGAGGACGCGGTGAGCTCGATGCCCCCGCCGTGATCGCCGACGATGCGATCGACGATGGCGAGCCCGAGGCCGGTGCCGCCCTCCTTCTTGGTGAAGTAGGGCTCGAAGATGGCCTCGCGCTCCTCCTCGGGGACGCCGGGGCCGTCGTCCTCGACGACGAGGCGCACCTCGCTGCCGTGATCCTCGGTGCGGATGCGCACGCGCGAGCGCGCCTCGGCGAGCGCGTTCTGCAGGAGGTTGGTCACGACCTGCGTGAGCTGGTCGCGATCGCCGACGAGCTCGCACGGATGCGCGAGGTCGAGCTCGATGCGCGGATCCTCGTAGGGACTCGCGACCTTCTCCACGAGGCGGCTCAGATCCATCTCGGCGAGGACGGGCGGCGGCATCCGCGCGAAGCGGCTGAACTCGCTCACGATGCGCGAGAGGCGCGTGACCTCCTCGAGCATCGTCTCCGTCGACTCCCAGAAGATCTCGTCGAACTCGGGGTGGTTCCGCTGCTTGGTCTTCCGGAGCGTCTCGATGGAGAGCTGGAGCGGGAGGAGCGGGTTCTTGATCTCGTGCGCGATGCGTCGCGCCACGTCGCGCCACGCCGCGATGCGCTCGACGCGGCGGAGCCGGAGACGCGCGCCTCGGAGCTCGTGGGTCATTCGGTTGAAGGCGTGGAGCGCGCGACCGATCTCGCCTTCCCCCGTGCCCTCGATGGTGGCCTCGAGGTCGCCGCCGGCCACGCGATCGCT
Source organism: Myxococcales bacterium (assembly GCA_012744445.1). Lineage (GTDB taxonomy): Bacteria > Myxococcota_A > Polyangia > Polyangiales > Houyiibacteriaceae > JAAYBZ01. Next base: position 1,272 of record JAAYBZ010000096.1, read on the forward strand.
CGCCGCCTCGAGCGCCTCGAGCGCGCGCCCGATGCGCATGGCGATGACGAGGCCGAGCGCGAGCGCGACGAGCGCGGCGAGCCCCGAGACGCCGAGCACGCCGAGCCGGACGAGGCGGAGGTCTTCGCGGGAGGCGTCCACGTCGATCTCGCCCACGAGCAGCTTCTGGGCCCGGCCGCGGGCGTCCTCGAAGCGCGCGATCACCTCGCGCGCGGGCTCGTCCGGCTCCGCGAGGCGCACCACCGAGGTGCCGACGCGGCCGAGGCGGTCGCCTTCGATGTGCGAGGTGAGCTTCCGGCCGAGCACCACGGTGATCGCCGCCGCGCCGCGGCTGACCGAGCACGCGATCTGGAGCTCGTCGCCTTCGAGGAAGTGCTTCCCGCCTGCGACGTCGGCCGCCGAGAGGAGCGAAGGGGCGCGTGTGCCCACGGCGGAGGGCGCATGGGCCGAGGCGCGGATCCGCGCGTCTCGCCGGTCGATGAGCGTGAGCGATTCGAAGCCGAGCGAGGTCATCACGGGCGGCAGCACGCGCGCGAGGCGCGCCTCGCTCTCGGGGCCATCGGTGCCGCGTGAGATGTCCATCAAGAAGGAGTCGACGGCGAGGTCGTGGAGACAGAGCCGGGAGACCGCCATGCGATCCGCCTCGGCGCGCCGCGCGAGATGCTCCCGTACGCCTCCCACGCGATCCTCGAGCGCCCGGCTCATCCGCGCCTGCTCACGCGCCGTCATCGCCTGCTGCGTGAAGAAGCCCACGAGGAGCGGCGGCACCACGCCCACCGCGACGAAGGAGAGGATGAGGCGGGCCCGCAGGCTGCGCATCAGGGCCCGAATTCCTCCATGAGGAGCGTGCTGGTGTCGGCGACGTCGCGCCGACGGGCCTCTTGGGTGGGTGCCGTGCCGAGGAGGAAGACCTCGTCGACCGCGCCCTCCATACCGGGGTAGGCGCGGAGGCCGGAGCCGGGATCGATGGCCACGACCTCCACGTCGTCGGGCCGGGCGAAGGGCCGCGGCGGCACGTTCTTCTCGGCGGCCTTCATCGCCTTCACGAAGATGGGCAGGGCCGTGCGTCCGCCCGTCTCACGCTTGCCGAGCGGGCGTCGATCGTCGAAGCCCACCCAGACGACCGCCACGGTGTCCGCGCTGTAGCCGGCGAACCAGGCGTCGCGCGAGTCGTTGCTCGTGCCCGTCTTGCCGGCGATGGGCCGCGCGAGGACCTGGGCGCTCTTCGCGGTGCCCTGCGTGACGACGCTCGTGAGGAGCGAGGTCACGACGTAGGCCTCCGCCGGCGTGAGCACGTCGCGCCCGGGCGGCGGGCCGGGCAGCGGGAGGCGTTTTCCGTCGGGCCCGTCGATGGCGAGGATCAGCCGCGGGGCCTCGTAGCGTCCCCCGCCGGCGAAGGTGGCGTAGGCGCCCGCGAGCTCGAGCGGCGTGATCTCGCTCGCGCCGAGCGAGAGGGCGAGGGTGGGCTCGAGGTGCGATTCGATGCCGAGGTCGCGCGCGAGGCGGACGACGGCGTCGGGGCCGACGGCCTCCATCACGCGGATCGCGACGAGGTTGATCGAGCGCGCGATCGCGGTGCGCATCGGCGTCGGCCCCTCGAACCACGGCTCGTAGTTCTGGGGGCGCCACTGGTCGTAGATGGCGGGCGCGTCGAGGATGCGGCTCGCGGGGGTGAACTTCCGCGAGCGGATGCCCTCGGCGTAGACGATGGGCTTGAACGTGCTGCCCGGTTGGCGCTTGGCCTGCGTGGCGCGGTCGAAGCCGGCCGAGCCCTCGTACGCGCCGACGAGCGCGCGCACCTCGCGGCTGCGCACGTCGAGCACCACGGCGGCGGCCTGCGGCCCGCGCTCGAGGCGGCCGCGCGCGGGCGAGCCCTCACCGCCCTTCTCCACGATGGAGATGCGCGTGCGCGCGCCGATGGGGGCGAAGTCCTCGAGCGGGAGGTCCTTGGGGTTGTAGCGGGCGGCGCTCGCGAGCGTGACCGTGACCTCGTGCCCCCCCGCGTCGAAGAGGATGCGATCGGGATCGCGGAGGTGGCCGATCACCTCGGCCTCGTAGGTGCGCCCGAAGGAGAGCTGGTCCACCGGCGGAAGGGGCGCCTTGCCCTTCTTCGTCTTGGGGATCTCGAGCGCGCCCACGCGGGACTGCCGCGCGTCGTGCTCGTGGAGCCCATCCCGCACGGCCTCGCGCGTCGCGCGCTGGAGCTCGAGGTCGATGGAGGTGTGGACCGTGTAGCCGCCGCGCTTCATCGCCTCCGGCCCCACGAGGTCGCGGAGGATGGCGCGCGCGTGCGCCATGATCTCGGGCGCCTGCTCGGGCCGCGTGTCGCGCCCTACGAGGTCGGGCGTCTTCTCACGCGCGGCCTGGATCTCCTCGAGCGAGAGATCGGGCCAGTGCGTCTCCCGCTTCTCCTCGAGTTGGCGCAGCACGTAGGCCTGGCGCTTCTTCGCGGCCTCGGGGTTGCGGTAGGGATCGAGGCGCGAGGGCGACTGCGGGATGCCGGCGATGTACGAGGCCTCGGCGAGCGTGAGCTGATCGACGTCCTTGCCGAAGTAGTAGCGCGCGGCCTCCTGTACGCCGTACCGGCCGGAGCCGAAGTTGATGTGGTTGAGGTAGAGGTAGAGGATCTCGTCCTTGCTGAGCTCCTGCTCGAGCCGGCGCGAGAGGATCAGCTCGCGGATCTTCCGCGAGAGGGTGCGCTCGGGCGAGAGCAGGAGGAGCTTCACCACCTGCTGCGTAATCGTGCTGGCGCCGGTGGGCCTGCCGGATGGGGCGTCGATGAGGACGGCGCGGAGGATGCCGCGGTAGTCGAAGCCCTCGTGGAAGTAGAAGTCGGCGTCCTCGGCGGCGAGGACCGAGAGGACCATCACGCGCGGGATCCGCTCGATGGGAACGATCGTGCGGCGCTCGTCGAAGATCTCCCCGATGAGGTGGCCGTGCCGATCGAGCACGCGCGTGGTCTGCGGCGGCGCGTAGTCGTGGAGCGCGTGGACGGAGGGGAGATCGCGCCCGAAGTAGTGGAGCACGCCGGCGAAGGTGGCGGCCGCGAGGAAGGCGCCGATGAGCGCGAGCTTGGCGAGCCACACGAAGATGCGCCGCCACCGCGAGCCCTCGGGAGGCTCGGGCTTCTTGCGGACGCGCACGTTGCGGGGCGGTCCGAGATCGCCGCTTCTGACGTCGAGGCGCGTTCGTTGGGGCATGGGCTTCGAGCGAAACTACAGAGGGCGGGGCCCTTCCGCAATCGCGGGCTGGCCGAGCACCTCGGATACGATCGTGGCGCCGCGGCGCACGGACCGCAGCAGGATCTTGGCCTCGATCTCGAGGCGCTCGTCGCGCGAGAGCGGGCGGTGCATGCGCCGGGTCAACGTGTAGAGCGTGATGGCCGCGGCCACGGAGACGTTGAGGCTCTCGACGAACCCCTGCATGGGGATGGCGAACGAGCCGTCGGCCGCCCCGCGGAGCTCGTCGCTCACGCCGCGGAACTCGTTGCCGAAGATCAGGGCGACGCGCCCGCCCGGGCGGACGAGGTCCTCGGGGGCGAGGTCACCGTCCATGTCGGCCACGTAGAGCGCGTACCCCTGCGCGTGGAGCGCGCGGGCGGCCGCGAGCGAATTCGCATGACGCGTCACGTCGACCCAGCGCTCGGTGCCCTTGGCCACCTTGCGGCTCGCGCGGAAGGGGTTCCGATCGGCGACGACGTGGGCGCGCGCCACGCCGAAGGCGTCGCACGATCGCAGCACGGCCGAGGCGTTGTGCGGGTCGGCCACGTTCTCGAGGAGCGGCACGACGTCGAGCGATCGCGCGTCGAGCACGTCGCGGATCCGGCCGAGCCGATCGGGCGTGAGATGAGGGGCGAGGACCTCGATCACCCTACGCGGGTCGTGGCGTAGGGCGCGGTCGGTCTCGACCTCGAAGACGCTCTTGTCCGAGTACCGCACCGGCTCAATCTACGGACCGAGGCCGCGATGGCAACACGCGGCCTCGGCGCGCCTCACTCGGCCGGCTTGGAGAGGCGGACGCCGATCACGAGCGTGCCGCCCTGATAGGCCTGGCCCGCCACGAAGAAGGGCTCGTTCTCGGAGGCGACGACGACGACGAGCGGGAGGTAGTCGCGCTCGTTCGGGCGGTTGATGGAGACCCGCACGCGGAACCGGCCGTTGGGGAGGATCTGCACGACCTGGATGCGGAGCTTCCGGCCGTTGGGCAGCGTGATCTCGGAGTCCTTGCCCGGCGTGAGCTCGAGCTTGGGACGCGAGAGCAGCTCCATCGACTTGAACGCGTTGAAGGGCGGGCGCGTCAGGGCGGGTAGGTCGCGGAGGGCCGGGTCGATCTCCCCGGGCTCTTCCTTGGCGAGGACCACGAGGACCTCGGCCGCGACCTTCTCGTCGGCCTGCGCGAGGGCAGGGGCGGCGAAGGAGGCCGCCACCGCGAGCACGAGCCCGAGGACATGGAGGCGAGTGACGTTCCGCGTGTTCATCATCGAAGCTCCCAATCGTCGATCCACACCACGGCGAGTCGTTGGCCGCGCTCCCCTTCGACGGTGAAGTGCGTCCCCGCATTCGATCCGAAATCGACCTCGACCACCTCGCTGCCGCGGGGAGAGGTGACCTCGGCGTGCTCGACCGGCGCCGGCGCGGGCCGGCCGTACATGAGCACGATGGCCGCCGCCGCCGCGAGCACGGTCATGGTGATGCCCGCGCCGCCCGGCAGGAGCCGGAGGCGAGGCCGCTCGTTCTTCTTCTCTTCTTCGATGGCGCGCTCGATGCGCTCGAAGAGGAGGTCGCTCGCCTCGGGCGGGAGCGAACGGGCACGATCCTCGGCGATCTCCCGGAGGATCTCCGCCTGCTCCTTGGATTGAGCGTCGACGTTCACGATCCCTCCTCCTCGCCCTTCTTGCCTTCGAAGAAGGCCTCGAGGGCTGCCTGCATCTTACGCCGCGCGTGGAAGAGGCGGCTCATGATCGTCCCCTTGGGGACGTCGAGGACGGTGGCCATCTCCTCGTACGAGAACCCCTCCACGTCGCGCATCAGGATGACGGCGCGGTGGTACTCGGGGAGCTCGTCGAGCGCGGCCTCGATCGCCGCGCGGAGCTGGGCGCGCTCCACCCCCGCGTAGGGATTCTCGGGCGCGGCCGTCCCGACCTCGCTCGCGGCGAGCTCGTGATCGGCGCGGCCGTCCTCCCACTCGTTCTGGGCGGCGCGCTTCTGCTTGCGTACGTGGTCGATCGCGACGTTCATGGCGATTCGGTAGATCCAGGTGTAGAAGCCCGAGCTCCCCTCGAAGCGGGGGAGGTTCTTGTGGGCCTTGACGAAGGCTTCTTGGACGACGTCGAGCGCATCCTCCGGGTTCTTCACCACCGAGAGGGCCATCGCGTAGATCCGCCGGTGGTAGGTGTCGTAGAGCGTGCGGAACGCGTCACGATCCCCTCGCTTCGCACGCTCGAGGAGGCTCGATTCGTGCTCGGCCGCGTCACGTTCGGCTTCCGGGCTCCTGTTTTCCAAGGTGGCTGAAATGGTGGCTTTCCCGGTTGGACGGGGCAGGGACCCCGGCGATTCAACGTGGGGAGACGTTTACCACATTTCGCGCGTCCTTTGACCTCCGCCCTTCGACGCGGCCCGGCGATCGAGACGTGCTAGGGTCTCCCTCCCCCGTGATCTCCCTCGATTCGCTCAACCCGCCTCAGCGCGAGGCGGTGCTGCACGACACCGGGCCCCTCGTCGTCTTCGCCGGCGCGGGGAGCGGGAAGACCCGCGTCATCACCTACCGCATCGCGCGGCTCATCGAGGAGGGGCACGTCCGCCCGTACCGCATCCTCGCGGTCACCTTCACCAACAAGGCGGCGGGCGAGATGAAGGAACGCCTCCGCGGCCTCGTCGGCCCGCTCGCCGACGACCTCTGGGTGGGCACCTTCCACGCGATCTGCGCGCGCCTCCTCCGGCTCCACGGCGCGCTCCTCGGGCTCTCCTCCAGCTTCACCATCTACGACGACGCCGATCAGCAGGCGATGGTGAAGCGAATCCTCAAGGAGCTGGAGATCGACGAGAAGCGCTATCCGCCCAAGGCGATCGCCGGACGCATCAACCGCGAGAAGCAGGACGTGCGCGGCCCGCGCGAGATGGTCGGCGACGACCCCGCCTCGCGCATCGCCAAGGAGGTCTACGCCATCTACGAGGAGCGCATGCGCTCCGCGAACGCGCTCGACTTCGGCGACCTCATCTACCGCATGGTCCTCGGCCTCGAAGAGAACGAGACGTTCCGCGAGCTCGTCGCGGGGCGCTTCGATCACGTCCTCGTCGACGAATTCCAGGACACCAACCACGCGCAATTCCGCGTCGTGCGCGCGCTCGCCGCGGGCCACCGCAACATCTGCGTGGTGGGCGACGACGACCAGAGCATCTACGGCTGGCGAGGCGCCGATCGGCGCAACATCCTCGACTTCCGCCACACCTTCCCCGAGGCGGCCGTGGTGAAGCTCGAGCAGAACTACCGCTCGACCGGCCGCATCCTCCGCGCGGCCAACGAGATCATCTCGCGCGCCTACGATCGCGAGCCCAAGCGCCTCTTCACCGAGAACCCGGAGGGGCAGAAGATCGTCGTCGTGGCCACGCAGGACGAGCGCGACGAGGCCGCGCTCGTGGTGCGCAGCGTGCACGAGCTCCGGCGCGCAGGCGTGCCGCTCTCCGAGATCGCCATCTTCTACCGCGTGCACGCGCAGAGCCGCGTGGTGGAGGAGGCGCTCCGGCGCGAGAACCTCCCGTACCGCGTCATCGGCGGCCAGCGTTTCTACGAGCGCA
>JAAYBZ010000097.1 GCA_012744445.1 Myxococcales bacterium
GCGTGCGGTCGTCGCTCGGCGACTTGGAGCGCCCTTCGACGAAGCGCTTGCTCATGAAGTCGAAGATCAGCACCGAGCGCGGGTGCGCGCCGCTCGCGATGCGCTCGAGCGTGCGGCGCACCGCCTCTTCGGTGAGGTAATAGGTGACGCCCTCCCAGACGAAGAAGGCGGGGCGGTCGACGTCGAAGCCGCTCGCGACGAGCCGGTCGAGGAAATCCTCGCGCTCGAAGTCGCAGCTCACGTAGGTGGCGGCCTCCACCGGGTAGCCCTCGATGGCGCGGACCTTTTCGAGCTTCTCGGCCTGGGAGGCGGGGAGGTCGACCTCGAAGAAGCGCACGCCCTCGCGCGCGAGCCGGGCCGCCCGCGTGTCGAGCCCGGCGCCGAGGATCACCACCTGGTCGATCGTGCGGGTGAGCGCGCGCACGCGGCCGTCGATGTGCGCCGCGCGGCAGGCGAGCCAGAAGGGCATCGGCGGGAACGACGCGGCGAGCGCGGCCTTCAGCGCCTCACCGTCCTCGCCCGCGAGCGCGCGGGCGTAGGGGTCGTGGCAGGGGCCGCCCTTCTCGGTGTACTCCGCGCGCATCGCCGCCACGGCGCGCGCGGTGCCGCTGGCCTTTCGTTCGGACATGGCCCCGAGCCTAAGCAATCTCAGGCGAGGCCGGAAGACGTGCGCGAGCGCGGGAAGGGCGGGAGCCCGGCCTCCGCGCGCGCCTCGCCCACCACCTCGACAAGCGCGTCGTGGATGTGCCCGTTGCTCGAGACGAGGTGCCCCGAGGCGAGCCCGAGCGGCGAACCGTCGTAGCCCGTGGTGCGGCCGCCGGCGAGCTCGACGAGGAGTGAGCCGGCCGCGACGTCCCAGGGCTTGAGGCCCTGCTCCCAATAGCCGTCGTAGGTGCCCGCCGCGACGAGGCAGAGGTCGAGCGCGGCCGCGCCGCACCGCCGGATGCCGCGGACGCGCTTCATGACCGCGCGGTACTCGGCGAAGTTCTCGTCGTTCGACGTCCAGCGATCGTAGGGAAAGCCCGTGGCGAGGAGCGAGTCGCGGAGCGCGTCGGTGGCGCTCACGCGGAGCGGCCGGTCGTTCACGAAGGCGCCCGCGGCCCGGCTGCCCCAGTAGATCTTGCCGAGCGCGGGCGCGGCGACGACGGCGACCTGCCCGACGCCGCCCTCGAAGAGGCCCATGGAGACCGCGAAGAAGGGGTGCCCGTGCGCGAAATTCGTCGTGCCGTCGATCGGATCGACGTACCAGACCGCGCCCTCGCCCCCGCTCTCGCCCTCTTCCTCGGCGACGATGCGGTGGTGCGGGAGCTCGCGGTGGAGCCGCTCCCGGATCACCTGCTCGGTGCGGAGGTCGTGCTCGGTGACGAGGTCGATCTCGCCCTTCTTCTCGATGCGCACCGCGCTCGCCTGGGCCGCGACGAGCGGCTCCACGAGCGACTCGGCGATCGACCGCGCGACGGCGAGCGATCGCGCCATCTCCTCGGCGTCCATGGCCCGACCATAGCAACCCCGGATCGCGCGCGCGAACGACGCCGCGCGCCTCCATTTCGGGGCGGAGGCGGGCCCGCTCCGCGTCGTGTCGACGCGGGCCCCGCTTCGTGCTCGGATTCCGCCGCCGTGGACCCTCTCTACCTGCTCGTCGCCATCGCCACCTTCGCCTTCGCCGTGGAGACCGCGCTCGGCTTCGGCGCCGTCGTGATCACGCTCTCGCTCGGCGCGGCGTTCATGCCGATCGACCAGATCCTGCCGCGCCTCGTGCCGGTCAACTGCGGGCTCGCGATCGCCATCTTCTTCAAGCACTTCCGGCACGCCGCGGTGGGGCACATGGTGAAGCGGGTGCTCCCCTTCGTGCTCCTCGGGATGCCGGTCGGCCTCCTCGCGCTCGAGCACCTGAACCGTCAGCTCCTCACCTTCGTCTTCGGCGCGTTCGTCGTGGGCCTCGCGGCGAAGGAGCTCCGTGACAAGCGGAACGGTGGCGACCGGCCCGCGCTCCCCACGGGCAAGCGCGTCCTCGGGCTCTTCGCCTCGGGCGTGATGCAGGGCGCCTTCGCGAGCGGAGGGCCGATGCTCGTCTACGTGGTCTCGCGGGAGCTGCCCGAGAAGGCCCGCTTCCGCGCCTCGCTCGCGCTCGGGTGGGTCGTGCTCACGGCGGCGCTCGTGGTGAGCTACGTCGTCACGGGGCGGATCACGCCGAAGACCATCGACCACTCCGTCTGGCTCCTCGGCGCGCTCGTGGTGGGCCTCTTCGCCGGCGAGTACCTCCACGCCCGCATCCCGGAGGAGAAGTTCCGCAAGGTCGTCTACGCGATGCTCGTGGGCTCCGGGGCCTTCATCGCGATCCGGAGCCTCTTCGGTTGAGGCCCGCGGCGCGGTAGAGTGGGGCGATGGGTGAGAAGTCCGGCGCGGGCGAGGTGAGGACGGGGTGGCTGAACCTCCACCCCGCCACGGGCGGGCTCGTGCTCGCCCTCGACTGGCTGCTGTTCTCCGGGGAGGCGCTCTCGGCCGGGGTGGCCACGCCCCTCACCGCCACGCTCGGCGGGCTCGCGGCCGCGCTCGCCGCCTACCGCATCCAGACCAAGAAGGCGCACGACGCGCCGGGGCGCGCCCTCCTCAAGGCGATCCTCGCGGGGGTGGTCGTGGGGCTGCCCTTCCCGGTGGCAGGCACGGCCCTCGGCGCGATGATCCTCGGCTCGAGCGCCCTCCGGCGTCCGAAACTGGGGCGGTGAGCCGCCAGGCGCGTGGGAGGGCCTCCCACCGGCTCGCGCGGGGGCGTAACCTCCGGGCGCGAGGGATGTCCCTTCTCCTGGCGCCCTTGGCCTCCCTCGTCTAAAAGGCAGGCTCCCCCACCTCGGACAGCGCCGGGGTGGCCTCATGGGCTCGTCCCTCGACCCTGGCTCGGCCGGGCGAGGCAAGGCGACCCAAGGAAACATCGCCGATGTCCCAACGCGAAGAAACGGTCGTCCCCATTCTCTACGACCCCCTCGAGGCCGGAGGGGATTCGCAAAACGAAAGCGCGCAGCCCCTCGGGCCCTACGACGAAGCCGTTCGTGAGGGCGAGGAGCTCCGGGCGCGTCCCCGCACGGCGGCCGGGCGCATCCAGATCATCAAGCAGCACCAGAAGGGCCGCATGACGGTCTGGGAGCGCATCGACGCGCTCAAGGACGCGGCCGACGACCCCATCCTGCTCTACCAGAACTGGGGCAAGAACCTCGACGGCGCGTCGATCGTCACCGGCATCATCAAGATCAACGGGCGTGACGTGGCCTTCTACGGCCACGACTTCACGGTCCGCGCGGGCTCGATGGACGCCACGAACGGCCGCAAGCTCGCGAACCTCATCTACCTCGCGGGCGAGCGCGGCATCCCGCTCGTGGGCATGAACGACTCGGCCGGCGCCTACGTCCCCGCGGGCATCGGCGGCCTCGACGGCTACGCCGAGGCGTTCACCGCGCTCCGCAAGATCAACGGCGTCGTGCCGAGCGTGATGTGCATGTTCGGCTACAACGCCGGCGGCGGCGCGTACCTCCCGCGGCAGGGCAGCTTCATGATCCAGCCGAAGGACACCTTCTTCGGCCTCACCGGCCCCGGCGTCGTCAAGAGCGTCCTCGGCGAGGACGTGACCCCCGATGAACTCGGCGGGCCCGGTGTCCACGGCCAGAGCGGCGTCGTCGACCTCACCGTCGACGACGAGATCGGCGCGCTCCGCACCGCGCGTCGCCTGCTCAGCTACATCCCGTCGAACAACCACGAGATGGCGCCCTTCCAGGCCACCTCGGATCCGATCGACCGGCCCACGAACGAGATCGCGACGCTGCTCCGCAAGGCCTTCAACTCGCCGACCGGCTTCAACACGCCGTTCGACGTGAGCCTCATCATCCAGCAGGTCTGCGACCACGGCGACTTCTTCGAGGTCCAGCCCCAGCGCGCCAAGAACGCCATCACGGCGTTCGGGCGCATCGGCGGCAACGTCGTCGGCTTCGTGGCCAACAACAGCGCCTACGCCTCGGGTCAGATCGACATCGACGCGGCCTACAAGATCGCGCGCTTCGTCCGCTTCTGTAACCTCTACAACATCCCCGTCATCTTCTTCGAGGACACGACGGGCTTCCTCCCCGGCACGGATCAGGAGCGCCGCGGCATCGTCCAGGCGGGCCGCGCGATGCTCGACGCGATCATCGACATCCGCACGCCGCGCCTGCTCTGCATCATCCGCAACGCCTTCGGCGGCGCGTACGCGGCGTTCAACTGCTACGCGACCGGCGCCGATCACGTCATCGCGCTGCCCACGACGCGCGTCGCCGTCATGGGCCCCGCCGGCAAGGACTTCGTCTACAAGGACGAGCTCCGCGCCGTGCGCGCCGAGGCCAAGAAGCGCCTCTCGCTCCGGCTCGCCGAGCTCGGGGACGCGGGCGAGCTCAACGCCGAGACCAAGGCGGAGGCCGAGCGCGAGATCGCCGAGTGGCTCAAGCAGGAGGAGGCCAAGTTCAACCTCCGCTACGAGAAGGAGCTCATGAACCCGAAGGAGGCGCTCAGCCTCGGGTCCATCTCCGAGATCGTCCAACCCGAGCAGCTCCGCGCGTCGCTCGCGCGTAGCCTCCAGTTCTATCTTCGCCACTACGTCCCCGGTCCCATGACGGGCGTGCAGAGGGAATTCCACTGATGTTGCGTCGCCAAGAGCTTGGTCCGATGAAGAATCCGCTCGTCCATTCCGATCGGCGACTCGGCCGCTCCTCGTCCGATTGGGTGAGCTCCTTCTCCTGCGAGGACATGGGCGTCCTGATCGTCTGCCGCGGTCCCATCCGCAAGGAGGCGATCGACGTCTTCCGCGAGATGGGGATCTCGCGCATCGGCATCCTCCTCTCCGAGAAGGACAGCATCGTCTATCCGCGCGCCCTCGCTCCGGAGATCCGCGACCTCGATCCGAGCCACGTGCACCCGGTGCCCGACTACACCGGCGCGACGCGTGAAGAGCGCAAGCAGCGCATCGCGCAGATGATCGAGATCTGCCGCAAGAACGACTACGGCTACATCTTCGCCGGCTACGGCTTCATGGCCGAGGACGAGGAGTTCGTCCGCAGCATCGAGGAGAGCGGGCTCAAGTTCATCGGCCCGTGCAGCTACACGGTGCACGCGGCGGGCTTCAAGGACGAGGCCAAGCGCACCGCGCTCGAGAACGACGTCTCCGTCACGCCGGGCGTCAACGACGTCACCGTGCGCACGCTGATGCACAAGGCCGGCGACGAGGCGGGGCTCCGCGCCATCGCCGACCAGCACGGCATCCAGGCCGCGGCCCTCGGCGACGCGTCCAAGTCCTTCGCCGAGAAGGCCGAGGCCGTGCTCCTCGGGAGCTACGAGAAGCAGGTCGACCTCTTCACGATCGACGAGCTCGGCGAGCAGGTCGAGCGCGAGGTCGCGAAGATGCTCGCCGACTATCCCGGCAGCCGCGTGCGCCTCAAGGCCATCGGCGGCGGCGGCGGCAAGGGTCAGCGCATCCTGGGCGAGGCCAAGCTCGCCAAGTCGCTCGTCCGCGAGATCCTCAACGAGGTCAAGGCCACGGGCGTCGGCGACAACAAGAACGTCCTCATCGAGCTCAACATCGAGCAGACGCGCCACAACGAGATCCAGCTCGTGGGCAACGGCACCTGGTGCGTGAGCCTCGGCGGCCGCGACTGCTCGCTGCAGATGCACGAGCAGAAGCTCCTCGAGGTCTCGGTCACCCAGGAGATGCTCCGCAAGGAGATCGAGGCGTCCCGCGCGGCGGGCCTCACCACGCGTCAGAAGGCGCTCGAGGAGGACCTCGCCACGCTCATCCGCATGGAGGCCGAGGCCGAGCGCTTCGGCACCGCGGTGAAGCTCGACAACGTCAGCACCTTCGAGTGCATCGTGAGCGGTCCGCGCCACTTCTTCATGGAGGTGAACACGCGGATCCAGGTCGAGCACCGCGTCAGCGAGCTCTGCTACGCGCTCCGCTTCCGCAACCCGGAGAACCCGAGCGACTACTTCGACGTCGAGTCGCTCGTCGAGGTGATGGCGCTCCTCGCCCGCCACGGGCAGCGCCTGCCGCGCCCCGAGCGCATCCTCCGTGAGGGCGCCGCCGTCGAGGCGCGCCTCAACGCGACCAACCGCGCGCTCCGTCCGCATGCCGGCGGCGAGATCATGAGCTGGTCGGATCCGATCCCCTGCGAGATCCGCGACGACCAGGGCATCAGCCGCAAGAACCCCGACACCGGGCTCTTCATGCGCTACCGCCTCGCGGGCGCGTACGACTCCAACATCGCGCTCCTCGTCACCACGGGCCGCGACCGCAAGCACAGCTACGAGAACCTCGCCGAGATCCTCCGCTGCACCGAGCTCCGCGGGCCGGATCTGGCGACGAACCTCGAGTTCCACTTCGGCCTCGTCCACTTCTTCCTCGGACAGGACGTGATGGCGAAGCCCACGACGGCGTTCGTGGTGCCCTACCTCACGCTCGTCGGGCTCCTCAAGGACGAAGCCAACCGCATCGACCTCGAGTACGCCTACGAGGCGATCCAGAAGCACGCGCTGAAGGGGCTCGACCCGGCCGCGCAGAAGGCGGCGCGCGACATCTTCGAGCTCAAGCGTACGCTCATCACGCGCCCGCTCGAGAAGCTCTTCGCGGAGCCGCACTTCCTCAGCGCCTGGCTCAGCTTCTTCCGGCGTGACGTGGAGATCGTCGATGGACGCGTCCGGTTCCTGAAGAACCCGGTGCAGATCCTCGCCGAGACCTACCACCTCCTCCGCATGGAGCAGCGTCCCGGCGCGCCGGCGGCGCTCGCGATCTGGGATCACGACGCCGAGGTCCTCGACCAGGCGCTCGCGTTCTACGCGAAGCTCGCGAGCCGCGACGCGGGCCGTCCGTACTACGAGCTCGCCAAGGAGCTCGAGAGCGAGTCGCCGAAGCTCGGCTTCGACGCGGCGACCTGGGCGAAGGTGCGAGCGGCCCACCAGGGCTTCCAGCTCGGCCTCGAGCTCCTCGGCGTGCTGCCGGTCATCGGCCAGCGCGCGGGCTTCTTCGAGCTCCGCGTCGAGGACGACCTCACCTGCACCATCCCGGAGCGCCTCCGCGATCCGGAGCTCCAGGCGCGCATGGTGAAGGTGCTCGTGCCGCCTCCCGTCATGAAGGACGACGAGATCGTCGCCGAGACGGGCGGCATGTTCTACGCGCAGGAGAGCCCGGGCTCGCCCCCGCTCGCGCCGGTCGGACATCACTTCGAGAAGGGCGATCCGCTCTACGTCCTCGAGGTCATGAAGATGTTCAACAAGGTGCTCGCGCCGTTCTCCGGCACCATCGACGAGGTCTGCGTCACCGGCGGCGACGGCGTGATCGTCTCGAAGGGGCAGGTCCTCTTCAAGGTCACGCCCGACGAGAAGACGGTGATCGAGGATCCGGCCGTCGTGGCGGCCCGGGTCCGCGAGAGCACCGAGTCGGTCCTGGCCCACATCCTCGGCTGAGCTCGAGGCGACGCCGGATGCGACTTCGGCGCGACGCCGAGAACGAGGCCATCCGCGCAGGCGAGCGCGCCCCTTCTCCGGAAGCGGGCGCGTTCGCGCGTTCGTGGCCCGCGATCGTCGCGGCGGCCTTCGGCGTCGGCTGGTTCTACGCGCTGGGTTACGGTCCCACGCTCGATCCCCGGAACGTCGACTGGATGTTCACGGGCGATTGGGCCGTCTACGCGCTCGGCTTCCTCTTCTCGCGGAACGCGGATTGGGGCTTCCCCGTCGGCGTGATCCCGGACTGGCCCTACCCGGAGGGCACGAGCACGGGCTTCACCGACGCGAACCCGCTCCTCTCGGCCCTCTTCAAGCTCGTCTCGCCCTGGCTCCCGGAGGACTTCCAGTTCGCGGGGATCTGGTTCCTCCTCGCCTTCGTGCTGCAGGGGATCTTCGGCGCGAAGATCGCGGCGCTCCACACCGACGATCCCGTGCGACGCGCGCTCGGCGGGATCTTCTTCGTCGTGACGCCGCTCCTTCCGTTCCGGGCGATCCACGTCGCGCTCTCGGGGATCTTCTTCGTCACGGCGGCCCTCTACCTCGCGCTCCGTCGCCTCGAGCGGGCGAGCGAGCGGCGCCCCGCGATCGCGCTCGCCTTCGTGCTCCTCGCGAGCGCGGCGGGGACACACGGCTACCTCTCGGCGATGACGCTCGTCCTGGTGACGGCGTTCTTCGTGCAGCTCCGCCTCGACGGCTGGATCTCGCGCGGCGGCGCCGCTGGCCTCGTCGTGGGCGGCGTGCTCGTCACGCTCGCCGTCTACGTCACCTTCGGCCTCGTCGGATGGCGGGACATGGAGCTCGGCGCCGAAGGGTTCGGCGACTTCTCGGCCGACCTCCTCGCGCTCGTGAACCCGATGTGGGGCACCTCGCGCTTCCTCCCCGAGCTCGCGCGCAACCACCGGCAGTACGAGGGTTACGCCTACCTCGGCCTCGGCGTGATCGCGCTCCTCACGATCGCCGTGGTCGGGCGACGCGCGCGCCCCGTCTTCGCGCCGCGGCGGCGGGCGCTCGCCCTCGCGCTCGTGGCCATGAGCGTCTACGCCCTCTCCGATCGCGTGACGATCGCCGGGCAGGAGCTCTTCGACTTCGGGCCGCTCTACGCCGGGCTCGGCGAGCTCACCTCGATCTTCCGTTCGTCGGGGCGCTTCCTCTGGCCCCTCCACCTCGCGCTCGTGGCGTTCGCGGTGGGCTTCGCGGGGAGGATCGAGCGCCGCAGGCTTGGGCGTGCCCTCCTCGCGCTCGCGCTCGCGCTCCAGATCGCCGACGTCGCGCATCCGATCGGGGGGATGTTCGCCGTCGGCCGCCTCGAGCGGCTGACCCACCCGGCCTGGGGCTCGCTCGGGCGCGAGTACGCGCACCTCTCGCTCCACCCACGGCAGCTCAAATGGGTCTGCCCCCGCTTCGACGAGGCGCTCGTGCACGCGCTCTCCTACGAGGCCTATCGGCGGCGCGTTACCTTCGACGGGGGCCACGTCATGCGGACGCCGCGAGGCATCGAGGAGACGTGCGACGGGCCCTTGACCGAGGCGCGCTTCGACGACGCCACCGTCTACGTGCTCGGGCGGGCCTCGCAGACCAAGTCCACGCCCTTCACGCGGCTCGGCGCGCGCTGCGGCGTGATCGACGGGCTGCGCGTCTGCGTCTCCCCCAAGCGGCCCTCGGCCATGCTCGACGCGATCCTGGGGCGCGATCAGCGTCTGCGGCGCGAAGGGAACTCGTCCGGTGGGGGATCGAATCCCCCCGGATGAAAGGGGTGGCAGCGGAGGATCCGCCGCGCGCCGAGGTAGCCGCCCTTGAAGGGGCCGAAGCGTTCGATGCACGCCGCGGTGTAACGGCTGCACGAGGGATGGAAGCGGCAGACGTTCCCGAGCAGCGGCGAGAGCGTCACCTGGTAGAGCCGGATGAGGCCCAGGAGGAGGAGCCCGAGGCCGCGCTCGAAGAGGTGGAAGAGTGTCGCCATGCCCTGCTTCCGTGGTAGGCCGAGATCATGCGCGTCGAGGACGAGGGGCACCACCGAAATCGCCTGGCCGGCGAGGCCAGTCCGTATCTCCGGCAGCACGCTTCGAACCCGGTCGATTGGTATCCCTGGGGCGAAGAGGCCTTCGACAAGGCGCGACGCGAGGACAAGCCCGTCCTGCTCTCGGTCGGCTACGCCACGTGCCATTGGTGCCACGTGATGGAGCGCGAGTCGTTCTCCGACGAGGCGCTCGCGGCCTTCATGAACGAGCACTTCGTCAGCGTGAAGGTCGATCGCGAGGAGCGCCCGGACGTCGACGAGCTCTACATGCAGGCGACGATCGCGATGCACGGCCAAGGGGGATGGCCGATGACGGTCTTCCTCACGCCGGATCGGAAGCCCTTCTTCGCCGGGACCTATTTCCCGCCGGCGCCGCGAGGCGGGATGCCGAGCTTCCGCCAGGTCCTCGAGCACATCGCCGCGGGATGGGCGCGCGATCGTGCGCTCCTCCTCGAGGGCGCCGAGCAGCTCACGAGCGTGCTCCGACGAGGGGCGGAGCTCCCGCTCCCCGCGAGCGTCGGCCCCGAGGGGATCGCCGCGCTCGTCGCCGAGCTCGAGCACGCGTTCGACGCGACACACGGCGGCTTCGGCACGGCGCCGAAGTTCCCACCGCACGCCGTGCTCCGGCTCCTCCTGCGACTCTCGGCGAATGGCGACGAACGCGCGAGGCGCATGGCGCTCGCCACGCTGGACGGAATGGCGCGAGGCGGGATCCGGGATCACCTCGCCGGCGGCTTCTCGCGCTACTCGACCGACGAGGCGTGGCTCGTGCCGCACTTCGAGAAGATGCTCTACGACAACGCCTCGCTCGCCGCGCTCTTCCTCGAGGCGCACCAGCTCACGGGCGACGGACGCTACCGCCGCGTCGGCGCGGAGACGCTCGAATTCCTGCTCGCCGAGATGCGCGACGACTCCGGCGCCTTCGTGAGCGCCTACGACGCCGACTCGGAAGGCGAGGAGGGCAAGTACTACGTCTTCACCTACGACGAGATCCTCTCCCTCTGCGGCGAGGATGGGCCGATCGTCGCGCGCGCCTTCGGCGCCACGCCGGAGGGGAACTTCGAGGGCAAGAACGTCCTCCACCGGCCGACACCGCTCGGGGCGCTCGCCGAGGAGCTCGGCCTCGATCGCCTCGAGCTCCTCGCCGTCGTCGAGCGCGGCAGGCGCGCGCTGCTCTCGGCGCGGTCCGAGCGCGTGCGCCCCTTCTGCGACGACAAGGTGATCGCCTCTTGGAACGCGCTCGCGATCACGGCGCTCGTGCGCGGCCACGAGGTGCTCGGTGAACCGCGCTACCTCACCGCGGCGGAAGAGGCCGCCGAGGCGCTCTTCTCGCGTCTCTTCGACGGGAAGCGTCTCCTCCGTACCTTCCGCGGCCCGTCGATCGTCGGCGTCGAAGGCGTGCTCGAGGACTACGCGCTCCTCGGCGAGGCCGCGCTCGACCTCTTCGAGGCGACGGGGCGCGGTGTCCACTTCGACCGCGCGCGTGCCCTCGCGTCGCGCATCCGCGAAGCCTTCCGTGGCGAGGAGGAGGGCGCCTACCTCACCACGTCGCGCGAGGCGGAGGCGCTCGTCGCGCGCCGCACCGACGCGAGCGACGGCGCGCTCCCGTCGGCGCAAGGCGTGGCGGCGCGCCTCTTCCTCCGGCTCGCGCATCACCTCGGCGACGACGCGCTCGAAGACGAGGCCGCGGCGATCGTGCGCGCGCACGGTCGCCCGATCACGCTGGCGCCGAGGGCGTACGCCACCGTGCTCGAGGTCGCGCACGCCCTCCTCGAGGGGCCCGTGGAGCTCGTGCTGGCGGGCGAGGACACGAGCGCCTTCGACGCGGTGCTCCGCGGATGCTTCGTCCCCCATCGCGTAATGCTCCGCGTCCGCGTCGGCGATCCGGAGCGCCCGCTCTCCGAGGGGCGCGTGCCCGAGGAGGGCGATCCGCCGCGCCTCTACCTCTGCCGGAAGCGGGTCTGTCTCGCCCCCATCACCGATCCCTCCTCGATCCCCGAAGCGCTCCATGCCGCTTCTCGGCGCGGCTCGCGGACCCGAATCGCGCGCCGCTCGACCCCCGGCGCGGCGACACGAGCGGGAACGGAAGCCGCTCTCGAGGCCCACGGCGTCCGCGAGGGCGCGGTCCTCGGCGGCGCGGCGGGTGCGCCGATCGCGCCGCGCCTGGTCCCCGATCTCTCGCGCATCCCCGACGTGGCGACGATGACCGCCGCGGTGGAGCGCGCCGTCCGTGCGGGCCTCACGACGCTCGACCTCACGCGCGTCGTCCACCGCGACGCGCTCGAGGCGGTCGGCGAGTCGATCGCCCGGGTGATCGCGCGCGGCGACCTCACGCGCGACGCCCTCGTCGTGATGGCGGGCCTCGGACGGCTCCCGCGCGCGGAGCTCCGGGGCCTCGAGGCGGAGTCGACGCCGATCGACGAGCTCGAGGCGCGCTCCCTCCATCCTTCGGCGATCGAGCGAGGGCTCCTCCGCGCCAAGGAGGCGCTCGGCCTCGAACACGTCGACGTCGCGCTCGTCGAGCTGCCGACCCCAGAGGTCTCGCGCGAGATGCTCGTCGCTGCGTTCAACGTGCTCGAGGCGGATCGCGCGACGGGCACGCTCGGACGGTACGGTGTCTCCCTCATGGCCACGGGCGAGGACCTCGAGGCCTTCGCCGAGCGCTGCCTCGACGCGGCCGAAGAGGTCGGAGGCGTTGAGCACGGCTTCTCCATCCTCGCGTTGCCCGTGAACCTCGCGCAGGGGCTCGACGTCATACGCGCCCTCGACGCATGGGCGCGCCGCGCCTCGGTGACGCTCGCTTCGAACTCCCCCGTCGACGTGCGCGGCGAGGTCCCTTTCCGGCTCGTGGATCCGCGAGGCGTGCACGAGCCGTCGCGCCCGACACACGAGACCCTCGCCGCCCTCGCTCGCGAAGAGGACGAGTTCGAGCGAGGCCTCGGCGCGACGCTCCGCTACCCCAATGGGACGCCGCTCGGGCGGTTCTTCGACTTCGCGCGCGCGTTCGAGGCGATCGAGACGGAGCTCGACGACCCGTCGGCCTATCGGGCGGTCGAGGAGACGGTCGTCGTGGCGCCCCTCCGCGAGCGCGTCCGCGTGCTCGATCGCGCATGCGGCGGTGCGCTCGAGCCGCGGTGGCGTGCGTTCAAGGAGCGCTACGCGAAGGCGCTCGACGCCCACCTCGAAGCGCTCCGCGCGGTGATGGACGCGCGCCTCGCCGCGCGCACAGCGCCCTATGCCGATGCGCTCGCGCCCTTCCTCCCCCTCACGGTGGCCGGGGAGTCGCTCACGCGGAAGGCGCTCCTCTTCTTGCTCTCGCATCCAGGCATCGACTTCGCGTCGATGCCGATCGAGGACGCAGCCGAGCTCGACGCGATGACCACGCTCTTCTCGCTCCCCAAGATCCGCGACGTCGAGGGCGCCGTCGACGCGCTCCTCGCGGTGCGCGCCTCAGCCCTTCTTCCTCGAACGAGAGGCGACGGGACGTGACGCCTTCGCGGCACGGGGCGTGAGCACCCAGCCCTCCACGAAGGTCATCGTCGCGTCGATGAGCTCCTCCGGCGTACGCTCGAGCGCGCCCGTGACGGCGTCGATGAGCAGCTCGCGGAATCCGCCGAGGCTCACCGAGGCCATCACGTGTCGATCGCCCTCGCGCACGACGCCGGCGCGCTGTCCTTCGGCGAGGCTCTCCACGAGGAAGAGGCGGAGGCGATCGTGGAAGTCACGGAGCTTGGCGTCGACCTCGGGATCGAGGCCTCGCGCCTCGAGGAGCGCGAGGCGGACGATGCCGGGCTCGGAGAGCGCCAGCCGGATGACGCGGCTGACGTTCGCGCGGAGCTGCGCCCGCGCGTCCTGGGACGGGTGCTCGAGATCGATGCCCTCGATGCACGCGCCGACGCGCTCGAGGAAGCCGTCGAGCAAGGCTTCGAATACGGCGCGTTTGTCACCGAAGTAGAGGTAGAACGTGCCACGCGCGACCGAGACGCGCTCGACGATGTCGTCGACGGTGGCGTACAGATATCCCTTCTCGGCGAAGACCTCGAGGGCGGCGTCGAGGATCTGTTTGCGACGCGCGGCGCGCCGATCGGTCGTCATGGCGGGACTCTATCGCGACGCGCGCGGGCCGGGAATTCGTTGCAACTCGCGCGAGAATTCACTATGGGTGAGGCTCATCCGGGGACGTCCCAGCGTCCTGGCCTCGAGTGCGCGTCGCTCGGCCGGGCCGACCCCTCGTCCCCCCTTCCAAGCTGGTGAGCCCGTCCGTGGGAAGATTCTCGCGACGGTTCGCCGCCCCTACGAGCAAGACCATGTCCGAGATCCATACGGCGATCCCGTTCTCTTCGCGTCGCACCTCGCGCTTCGAGGCGCGGACGTACCGCGCGTTCACCGCCAAGCACCTCGACGAGATCCCCGAGCTCGAGCGACTCCCGCCGGCGCTGAGGGAGGAGATGCGCGTCGTCTCGAGCGTCCTCCCGTTCCGCGTGAACCGATACGTGATCGAGGAGCTCGTCGACTGGCGGCGCGCGCCCGACGACCCGCTCTTCCGGCTCGTCTTCCCTCAACGCGAGATGCTCGCGCCGGAGCACTTCGACGAGGTCGCCGCGGCGCTCGAGAGCGAGTCGAGCGAGCGCATCGCGGCCACCGTCGCGAAGGTGCGGAGCGAGCTGAACCCGCATCCGGCGGGGCAGCTCCAGTCCAACGTGCCCAGGATCGGCGGCCGGCGCGTCGAGGGGCTCCAGCACAAATATCCGGAGACCGTGCTCTTCTTTCCGAGCCAGGGGCAGGTCTGCCACAGCTACTGCACCTTCTGCTTCCGCTGGGCGCAATTCATCGGAGACCCCGACCTCAGGATCGCTTCACGCGAGACCGCGGCGCTCACCGAGTATCTGGCCGCGCACCCCGAGGTGACGGACGTGCTCGTGACGGGAGGCGACCCGCTCGTGATGCGCACCAAGGCACTCCGCGCGCACCTCGAGCCACTCCTCGCGATCGAGAGCATCCGCACGATCCGCATCGGCACCAAATCGCTCACGTTCTGGCCGCATCGCTTCGTCACCGATCCCGACGCGGAGGATCTCCTCGCGCTCTTCCGAGCCATCGTCGCGAGCGGCAAGCACCTCGCGGTGATGGCGCACTACAACCACCCGCGCGAGCTCGCGCCGGCGATCGCGCGGGAGGCCATCGCGCGCGTGCGCGCGACGGGCGCCCAGATCCGCGCGCAGGGCCCGCTCCTCGCGCACATCAACGACTCCGAGGAGACGTGGGCGCGCCTCTGGCAGGCGCAGGTCGAGCTCGGCATCGTGCCCTATTACATGTTCGTCGAGCGCGACACGGGCGCGCGGCGCTATTTCGAGGTGCCGCTCGTCGACGCCTACCGCATCTATCGCGGCGCGATGAAGCGCGTCTCGGGGCTGGCGCGGACGGCGCGCGGGCCGAGCATGTCGTGCCATCCCGGCAAGATCGAGATCCAGGGCGTTACCGAGGTCGGCGGCGAGAAGGTCTTCGTGCTCCGCTTCATCCAAGGGCGGAACCCCGACTGGGTGCAGCGGCCCTTCTTCGCGCGATTCGACGCGCAGGCCACCTGGCTCGATCAGCTCCGGCCTGCCTTCGGCGAGCCGCGCTTCTTCTTCGAGCGCGATCCGCTGAACTGAGCGTACACACGAGGCTCCTCGTCGCATCACCCGGGGGGGGTGGACACGACGAGGCGAGTCGCGATATCCACTGACACTGACGTCAGTGACGTAAGCGGCGGGGAGCCATGGTGAGAGAGATCGCGATCGGGATGGACGTGGGGTCGACGACGGTGAAGGCCGTGGTCGTCGACGTCGAGAGCAAGGAGATCCTCTGGCGCGACTATCAGCGTCACCACACCAAGCAGCCGGAGTGCGTGCTCGACTTCTTGGTTCGGATCGGCGGCGCGTTCCCGGATGTCCCACGCGAGAACATCCGGATGTTCATCACGGGCTCGGGCGGTGGTCCGCTCGCGGCGCCCCTCGGCGCGAAGTTCGTGCAGGAGGTGAACGCCGTCACGCTCGCGGTCGAGGCGCTCCACCCCGACGCGCGCGCCGTCATCGAGCTCGGCGGTCAGGACGCCAAGATCATCGTCTTCAAGGAGAACGAGGTCACCGGCGAGAAGACCGCCTCGTGCTCGATGAACGACAAGTGCGCCTCCGGCACCGGCGCGACGATCGACAAGTGCATGATCAAGGTCGGCCTCCCGGCCGAGGAGACCGCCAAGCTCCACTTCGACGACTCGAAGCTCCACCACGTGGCGGCCAAGTGCGGCGTCTTCGCCGAGACCGACATCGTGAACCTCGTGAAGACGGGCATCCCGGCGAACGAGATCATGTGCTCGCTCGCCGACGCCATCGTCATGCAGAACCTCTCCGTGCTCACGCGCGGGCACACGCTCAAGCCCACCATCCTCCTCCTCGGCGGGCCCAACACCTATCTCCCCTTCCTCCAGGAGTGCTGGCGCAAGCGCATCCCGGAGATCTGGGAGGAGCGAGGCTTCGACTACCCGCGCGACGTGCCGCTCGAGGAGCTCATCAAGGTGCCCGAGGCCTCGGAGCTCTACGCGGCTTATGGATCGGTGATGTACGGCCTCCACGAGGAGGCCAGCGTGGGCCGTTACGCCGGCCTCGACGGGCTGCGCGACTACATCGAGAACGGCCGCAAGGCGCGGCTCGGCGAGAGCGCCGGACCTCCCCTCGTGCGCGGCCGCGAGGAGCTCGAGCGCTTCCGCGAGACGTACCGCATCCCCAAATTCGAGGAAGCGCGCTTCTCCCCGGGGCAGGTGGTGCGCGCGGTCATCGGCCTCGACGGCGGGAGCACGTCGAGCAAGGCGGTGCTCCTCTCGGAGGAGGGTGAGGTCCTGCTCAAGGCCTACACGCTCTCCAAGGGCAACCCCATCCAGGACATGCGCGACCTGCTCGCGGATCTGCGCGATCGCGTCGCGGCTCAGGGCGCCGTCCTCGAGGTGCTCGGCTTCGGCGCCACGGGTTACGCCGCCGATGTCCTCGAGGAGACGCTCCGCGCCGACGTGAACATCGTCGAGACGGTCGCGCACATGATGAGCGCGACGCACTACTTCGGCGACGTCGACGTGATCTGCGACATCGGCGGGCAGGACATCAAGGTCCTGTTCATGGAGAACGGCGACATCAAGTCGTTCAAGCTCAGCAACCAGTGCTCGGCAGGCAACGGCATGTTGCTCCAGGCGATGGCCGATCAATTCGGCGTGCCGGTCACGAGCTACGCCGACACCGCCTTCGAGGCCGAGCTCGCGCCCAAGTTCAGCTACGGCTGCGCCGTCTTCCTCGACACCGACCGCGTGAACTTCCAGAAGGAGGGCTTCTCCAAGGAGGAGCTGCTCGCCGGGCTCGCGCAGGTGCTCCCGAAGAACGTCTGGCAGTACGTCGTGGGCGTGCCTCGCCTCGCCGCGCTCGGCCGCAAGTTCGTCCTCCAGGGCGGCACGCAATACAACCTCGCCGCCGTGAAGGCGCAGGTCGACTACATCCTCGAGCGCGTCCCCGACGCCGAGGTCTACGTCCACCCGCACACGGGCGAGGCCGGCGCGATCGGCGCGGCGATGGAGACGCTCCGCGTGGTGAAGCGCCGCGGCTACTCCACCTTCATCGGCATCGACGCCGCGATCCACCTCGAGTACGAGACGCGCAACGACGAGACGACGACCTGCCACTTCTGCGCGAACCATTGCTCGCGCACCTTCATCGACGCGCGCCGTCCCGACGGGACGACGAGCCGCTACATCAGCGGCTTCTCCTGCGAGAAGGGTATGGTCGAGAGCAAGGAGGCGATGCTCGAGGTCGTCCGCAAGCGCAAGGAGATCATGCGGACGTACCCGAGCCTCGTGACCTACGAGGCGCGCGCGGCCTTCCAGCACCAGCGCGGCGCGCGGCCCATGCCCGAGGAGGGGACGCCCATCGAGGACGTCGAGGTGAAGCGCGGCTTCTTCGGCAAGATCGAGCGGCGGCGGATCACGCGCGGCTTCCGCCGGTCGTCGTCGGCGGCGGCCGAGCGGCGCAAGGCGTTCCGCATCGGCATCCCGCGCGTGCTCAACATGTACTCGACGGCGCCCTTCTTCCGCACCTACCTCGAGGTGATCGGCGTCGATCGACGGAACATCGTCTTCTCCGACGAGACGTCCGAGGAGATGTTCCAGGCGGGCGGCAAGTACGGCTCGGTCGATCCCTGCTTCCCCGCCAAGGTCGTGCAGGCGCACGTGCACTCGCTCCTCTTCGACGTGCACCCCAAGACCCCGCTCGACGCGATCTTCTTCCCCATCCTCACGCACGTGCCGAGCTTCGTGCACCAGCCCATGGACACGGCGGCATGCCCCATCGTCTCGGGCACGCCGGAGGTCATCAAGGCGGCGTTCACCAAGGAGCACGACTTCTTCGCGGCCCGGGGCATCCGCTACGTGGATCCGGCGCTCAGCTTCGCCGAGCCCACGCGCCTCAAGCGCAAGATGTTCGAGTGCTTCTCCGAGCTGCTCGGCGTGACGGAGGACGAGAGCGACTTCGCCGTCGAGGAGGGGCTCGCCGCGATGAAGCGCTTCGACGCCGACCTCGAAGAGAAGGGCAAGGCCATCCTCGAGCAGATCGAGATGGACGATCAGATCGCCGTGCTCATGATCGGCCGGCCGTACCACCTCGACCCGGGCCTCCACCACGGCATCCCCGACGAGCTCCAGGTGCTCGGCTACCCGATCCTCTCGATCCGCTCGATCCCGAAGGACCCCGAGTGGCTCGCGCGCTTCTTCAAGGAAGACCTCGAGAGCGGACGCATCGATCACCCGCTCTCGATCCAGGACGTCTGGCCCGAGAACTACTCGGCCAACTCCGCGATGAAGGTCTGGGCGGCCAAGTTCGCTGCGCGCCACCCCAACGTCGTGCTGCTCGACCTCTCGAGCTTCAAGTGCGGCCACGACGCGCCGACCTACGGCATCATCGATCGCATCGTGGAGAAGGCGGCCGTCCCGCACTCCGCGCTCCACGACATCGACGCGAACAAGCCGGGCGGCTCGATCAAGATCCGCGTGAAGACCTTCGCGCACTCGCTCCAGCTCTACAAGGAGCGGCTCGAGGACATCACGGCCAAGAAGCGTGAGCTCGCGCGCCGCATCGAGGAGAAGCGGCTCGAGCTCCTCGAGGCGAAGCAGCGCGAGCTCGCCTCACGCGCGCGGCGCGATCCCAAGATCGAAGCCGAGATCCAAGATCTCCGGGCGCGCGTCGAGCGCTACCGCGAGGTCGAGCGGACGCGCGACGTCGAGATGATGGCGGCGCAGCCCTCGGGGCTGATCCGCCTTGGCAAACGCACCGAGAGCGGCCAGGTGGTCCCGCTCCAGATGAGGTGAGGGGAGCATGAGAGACGGATTGGACATCGAAGCAGAGCTCGCGGCCTTCGAGGCCGCGGAGCGAGCGCGGCTCGGCCTCGTCGAAGACGCGGCGCCGAAGCAGTGGTCGGATGCCATGATCGATCCGACCTTCCTCGCGAGCGAGCGGCCCAAGGTCACGCTCCTCTTCGGCGGGCTCACGGTCGCCCACGACTACCTCATCCAGGCTGCGCTCGAGGGCATGGGCTATCGCGCGCGGATGCTCGACTGCCCGGACAACGACGCGCTGCGCATGGGCAAGGAGTTCGGCAACCGCGGTCAGTGCAACCCCACCTATTACACGGTGGGGAACCTCGTGAAGGAGCTGACACGCCTGCGCGACGAGGAGGGCCTCTCCACCCAGGAGATCATCGACGGGCACATCTTCCTCACGGCGAGCGCGTGCGGGCCCTGCCGCTTCGGCATGTACGTGACCGAGTACCGCAAGGCGCTCCGCGACGCCGGCTTCGACGGCTTCCGCGTGCTCCTCTTCCAGCAGACGGGCGGCTTCAAGCAGGCCACGGGCGAAGAGCTCGGCCTCGTGCTCAACCCGCCGTTCTTCATCGCGCTCCTCAAGGCGATGCTCGCGGGCGACGTGCTCAACGCCATGGGCTACCGCCTGCGCCCCTACGAGCTCGAGGCCGGGGCGACCGATCGCGCGCTCGAGGCGGCCAAGGCCGATTGCTACGCCGCGCTCCAACAGAACAAGAGCGTGCTCGTCGCCCTCTTCCGCGCGCGGCGACACTTCGCGCAGGTGAAGGTCGATCGGCTGCTGCCCAAGCCCAAGGTCTCCGTCATCGGTGAGTTCTGGGCGATGACGACCGAGGGCGACGGCAACTACCACCTCCAGCGCTTCCTCGAGCAAGAGGGCGCGGAGTGCACGATCCAGCTCCTCGCGAACCTGCTCCTCTACAACCTCTGGGAGTACCGCTACGACACGAAGGATCGCGCGCGGCTCCGCGACGCCGACGACGCGCACTACGGCCTCGCGGGCATCGACCCCGAGCTCCGCATGGCCGGACTCTGGTTCGGCCAGATGCTGCTCCGCGTGGCCTTCAAGGCGTTCTCGACGGCGGTGGGCCTCTACGGCTACGCGCTCGCCGACATGGACGAGCTCGCGGAGATCGCCGACGAGCTCTACGACGTCGATCTCCGCGGCGGAGAGGGCCACACGGAGGTGGCCAAGGTCATCTACGACGTGAAGAAGAAGAAGTCGCACATGACCGTGAGCGTGAAGCCCTTCGGCTGCATGCCGAGCTCGGGCGTCTCCGACGGCGTGCAGAGCGCGGTCACCGAGCGCTACCCGGACGCGATCTTCTGCGCGGTGGAGACGAGCGGCGACGGCGCGGTGAACTTCTACTCCCGCGTGCAGATGGTGCTCTTCAAGGCTCGCCTCCGCGCGCAGGAGGAGTTCGAGGCGGTGCTCGCCGAGCACGGCGTGACGCTCGAGCAGCTCCGCGAGGAGCTCGCCCGCTCGCGCTTCCGCAACGCCTTCCTCCGCCCCCCGCACGCGCTGGCGGGTTCGGCGGCCGATCTCGCGCACCACCTCGCGCCCCTCGTCGGCAAGAGCCCGGTGGAGCGCGCGCGCATCCACACCGAGCGCGCCGCGCGCCGCGCCAAGGAGATCGCCACCGTCGACGCCCCGAAGGTCTGGCGGAAGACCAAGGAGATCGCGCCCTACGTGCCGTCGATGCTCCGCTTCCTCGCGCTCGAGGCGCGCGACATGATGCCGCGCCTCGAGTCCGCGTGGAAGGACGCCATCGAGAAGCTCGTGCCGCGCGCCGAGGCCGCCGAGCCCGCGCCCGAGCCCGTGCGGGCCGAGGGCTCGCGCTCGCTCCCGATCTACGCCTGAGGTGCGGGGGAGGGCGCCCGTGTGCTCGGGCGCCCTCGCCGGGCGCTCGCGCGTGCGGCCCTTTGGCCGTAACGTGAAGCATGTCCGAAGTCTTCCCCCGCACGCGCCTCCGCCGTCTCCGCCGCACGGATTTCGCACGCCGGCTCGTCCGTGAGTCGACGCTGACGGTGGACGATCTGATCTGGCCGGTCTTCGTCCGCGAAGGAGAGAACGCGCGCGAGGACGTCCCCTCCATGCCCGGCGTGAGCCGCCTGTCGATCGACCTCCTCGTCGAGGCCGCGGGCGAGGCCGCAGCGCTCGGCATCCCGGCCATCGCGCTCTTCCCGGTCGTCCCGCAGGAGAAGAAATCGCTCGGCGGAGAGGAGGCGTGGAACGAAGACAACCTCGTCTCCCGGGCCGTGCGCGCGCTCAAGGCCGCGCATCCCTCGCTCGGCGTGATCTGCGACGTCGCGCTCGATCCCTACACGAGCCACGGCCAGGACGGCATCGTCCGCGACGGTGTGATCGTGAACGACGAGACGGTCGAGGCGCTCGTGAAGCAGGCGATCACGTGCGCGAGGGCGGGCTGCGACGTGGTCGCGCCCTCCGACATGATGGACGGCCGCATCGGCGCGATCCGCGACGCCTTCGAGCGCGAGGGCTGCTCCGACACGCTCATCATGAGCTACGCCGCGAAGTACGCCTCGAGCTTCTACGGCCCGTTCCGTGACGCGGTGGGCTCCGCCGCCAACCTCGGCACGGCCGACAAGCGCACCTATCAGATGGACCCCGGCAACGGCGCGGAGGCGCTCCGCGAGGTGCGGCTCGATCTCGACGAGGGCGCCGACATGGTGATGGTGAAGCCCGGCCTCCCCTACCTCGACGTCGTCTACCGCGTGAAGTCGAGCTTCGGCGTGCCGACCTTCGCCTATCACGTGAGCGGCGAGTACGCGATGCTCAAGGCCGCGGCGCAGAACGGATGGCTCGACTACGAGAAGACGCTCCTCGAGACGCTGCTCTCGTTCAAGCGCGCCGGCGCCGACGGCATCCTCACCTACGGCGCCGTGGAGGCCGCGAAGCTCCTCAGTCGATGAGGAGGATCTCCTCGAGCGTCTCCACCGTGAGCTCGTAACCGAGCGTCTCGTGCGTGAGGATCGCGCGCCTCGGCGCGATCCGTCGCGCGTCCCAGCGCTCGTAGCGCACGCGGGACTCGACGCTTCCGTCGGCGGAGAGGAAGGTGCGCTCGGTGATCCGTCCCTCGGGCCATCGCTCGATCACCTCGAGCCCAAAGGCCTCGCCGCGGCGCACGCCGTCCTCGTCGGGCACGCCTTCGACCCACGGGAAGAAGACCTTCTGCACGTCGGCGAGGATGCGCTCGGGTCGAAAGGGGAGCGCCCGATCGGTGCGGTTCTCGACGTGGACCTCGAGGTCGGCGTCGAGCGTGATCACGAAGCCGGGCTGCCCCGTGGGCGAGAGCGCGACGATGCGGAGGGCGCCTTCGTGCTTCTGCACGACGGCGTCGAACTCGGTCTCACCCGTCGCCCATCGCGCCGTGACGTGTTGGCGGAGCACGAAGTCCGGCTCGGCCGCGTGGGGCGAGAGGAGCTCGGGCGGCGGGAGGTCGTCGAAGAACGACTCCGGCGTGGGCTGCTGGCGCGCGCCGCACGCGGCGCAGAGGAGGGCGACGAGGGCGAGGGCGCGGTTCACGAGGGCTCCTTTCGTCCGGGTCCGACGAGCGCGATCGCGGAGGGTGCGAGCACGAGGCAGGCGAAGATCCCGACCGACGCCGTGAGGCCGATCGAGGAGAGAACCGGATGCGCGCTCAGCGCGAGCAAGCTGAAGCCGAGCAGCGTGGACACCGCGGCGAG
Source organism: Myxococcales bacterium (assembly GCA_012744445.1). Taxonomy (GTDB): domain Bacteria; phylum Myxococcota_A; class Polyangia; order Polyangiales; family Houyiibacteriaceae; genus JAAYBZ01. The sequence goes on from JAAYBZ010000097.1 coordinate 22,626, forward strand.
CACGATGGCGAGGAGCGAGGCGTCGCGGTGCGCTTCGTCCATGCGCTCGGCGTGGACGAGGAAGAGCCCGTAGTCCACGCCCATGCACACCACGATGAGGAGCGTGGTGAGCGTCACGAGATCTACGCCGCGCCCGGCGAGCGAGAGCGCGCCCAACGTGGTGAGCGCGGCGACGAGGGCCGGCGCGAGGGCAGCGAGCGCGCCGCGCAGGCTCCGCTGCTGGATGACGACGAGGATCAACACCGCGAGGAGGCCAAGGGCGAGGAGCTCGAGCGTGTGCGCGCGGTAGGTGGACGCGGCGCGCCCGAAGAGCTCGCCCTGACGCAGGAAGGTGACCCCCTCGACGTCGGCGAGGTGCTGCGCGAGCGCGCCCTCGTCGCGGACGCCGTTCAAATAGGTGAGGAAAGCGACGCCGTCGGGGAGCTCGAGCCGAAGCGAGCGCACCATGAAGGCGAGCGGCGAGTCGAGCAGCGCCGCGTACTCGAGCGGCTCGGGCATCGGCTCCTCGAGGTAGGCGAAGAAGGGCGAGAACGCCTCGGGCACGAAGCCCTCCGCGGCGAAGGCCGCCTCGAAGCGCGCGCGGAGCGTGGCGTCGCCGAGGAGCGCGGCCTGCGAGGCGCGCTGCGTAGCCGGGCTCGGGAGCAGGCGGTGGATGCCGTGGAATCCCTCGAGCGCGCCCTCCGTCTGGGCCTGTTCGAGCGCGCGCGCGGCTCGCTCGTTCGCCTCGAGCGCGCTCCCTTCGTCGGCGCCCCGAGCGACGACGAAGCGCATCTGCTCGAAGCGCGTCACGCGGTCCCGTACGCGCTCGTCCTCGGCGAGGAGCGCGGGATCGACGCCGCCCATCTCGCCAAAGCCCTGGCCCTCGGGCATGGACGGGACGGTGAGCGCGACGAAGACGAGGGCGCCGCCGAAGACGACGAGCGCCGCGCGCCGATTTCGCCGCAACGCGCCGAGCGAGGGGCGGAGGAGGGCGACGAAGCGCTCCCGCGCCGCGACGGGGCGCATCGTCGTGGGCAGCAGCGAAGGGATCATCGCGCGCGTGATCGCGAGCGAAGTCCCGACACCCACGGCCGAGAAGAGGGCGACCTCGCGCAGCCCCGGGAGCGAGGAGAAGAGGAGCGCGACGAAGCCGAGGATGGTCGCGGCGGCGCATGTGAAGAGCGTGCGATCGATCTCGCGCAGGGTCCCGCGCGGGCCCTCGGGCGAGGGCGCGACGGCGTGGTGGCAGTAGAGGTGCACGACGTAGTCGACCGTCACGCCGATGAGGGAGGCCCCGAACGCGAGCGTGATGCCATGGACGCGGTCGCCCACGAGGAGCACCGCCGCGAGGCCGGCGAGCACGCCGCCGCCCACGGGGAGCGACGCGAGCGCGATGAAGCGCAGGCTCCGGAAGAGCGTGAGGAGGGCGAGCACGAGCGTGACGACGGAGACCACGGAGATACGCGTGATGTCGCGCTTGATCGCTTCCTCGGCGTGGAGGGCGAAGCGGTGGATGCCGCTCTGGTCCATGGAGAGCTCGCCGCCGAGCGCGTGGTTCGTGCGCGCGAAGGCCTCCGCGATGGCCTCGAAGAGCGGCCGCTGCGCCGCCGTGTCGAAGGCTTCGGCGCGGGTGCCCATGAAGAAGACGGCGTAGCGACCGTCCTGGGTGAGGTATCGACCGTCGACGACGGAGAGGCTCCGCGCCTGCCCCTGCTCGAGCGACTCGAAGACACCCGGCACGACGAGGAAGGGGTCCAGGGGTGCGAGGCGCGTGAGGAGCGTGGAGGTGGGCTGCGAGAGGCGATCGCGGAGCGAGGACGCGGCGGCGCGGAGCCCCTCGTCCGAGAGGCGCTCGCGCGCTTCGTCGGGCGAGCGAGCGAAGAGCTGGGCGCGGTGCGGGAAGTAGAGCTCGAAGATCTGGCGCTCGAACTCCGCCGGCGGCCCGCCCTCGAGGAAGGCGAGCGCTTCCGTCACGAGGGGATCGCTCCGCAGCTCCGCCTCGAAGCGGCGGCTCGCCTCGAGGGCGACGTCGCGACTCGGCGCGCCGATCGTGATCACGATCGTACGGCTGAGCTCACCTCTGGCGATCTCGCGCGAGAGGCGACCGAGCTCGCGATCGTCTCCCTCCGGGAGGAAGGAGGTCACGTCGGTGTCCATCGCGAAGCGGCTCGCGACGAAGACGGCCGCGCCCGCGAGCGCGAGGAGCCCGAAGAGGAGGGCGAGACGATCCCGTCGGCTCATGTCCCGTCGCGGCCGAAGAGCCGCTCCTTCTCGGCGGCGCTGAAGGTCCGCCGGGGGTCGGCGTCGAGGATCCGCGTGACGCTCCGATCGCCCGAGGTCTCGTGCACCTCGACGGTGCGCACGGCGAGGCCCTCGCCCGAGAGGCGGATCTCGCGGACGAGCTTGTCGAGCGGCGCGCGGCGGGGCTTCATCGAGAGCGCCCAGGTGGCGCCGCCCGAGAACTCCAGGACGAACGCCTCCTCGAGGGCCGCGCGGTTGCCGGAGAAGAGCCAGAGCAGGGACTCGACGAGCGGGCGGACGTCGGGGCGTCCCGCGAGGTCGAGCTCCTGCACCTTCTCGCCTTCGCGGATGCGGAGCCGCGTGCCCGTGACGAGCAGCTCTTGCGGCTTGGGTGACTCGACGCGGCGGAGGAGCATCCCCGGCGGCGCGAAGAAGAGGGTGCCCTCACTCTTGAGCGGCACGGCGAGGAGGCTCATCGTCTTCTCCTCGACGAAGCGCGCCTCGAGCCCCGGCATCTCGGAGAACGCCCGAAGGAGGCGGTCGAGGCTCATCGGCGCGTCGGCCGCGGCGCTCCCGAAGAGGCCGAGGACGAGCGCGAAGAGCGCGACGCTAACCTTGGATGCGCGAGACGATCGCATCGGGGGTCTCCGGGAAGAGCTTGCCTTGGGCGTCGGTCGTGGCGAGCGTGGTGGAGGCGCGCGCGCTCTTCCGCCCGTGGGTGAGGTTCTTCACCTCGTAGGCGATGCGGAGGAGCGGCCGCGCCTCGACGATGCGCGCCGTGACCTCGAACGCGTCGCCGTAGTGCAGCGGGAACATGTACCGGCAGCGCGCCTCGGTGATGTACATGCGGAAGCCCATGTCGCGGATGCGCGGCACGTCGAGCTCGAGCTGCTCGAGGAGCTTCTGACGCGCCACCTCGAAATACTCGAGGTAACGCCCGTGCCACACCACGTTGAGCGGATCGCAGTGGTGGAAGGGGACGTCGAAGCGCGTGGTCCTCTCGAGAGCGCGGGGCGAGTTCATGTGAGGCTCGGATCTCCCGTGGGAAGCGCGCCCTCGCGCATCATCGCGAGCACGGCGTGGACGTCGCGATCCATGCGGCGGTCCTCGACGAGGCGCGGGACCTCGCGGCGGACCGCGTCCAGGATGGCGGTGGCGCGCCTCGAGCACGCGGTCTCGCCGCGGAGCTCGACGGCCTGGCAGACGGCGAGCGTGAGCATGGCGGCGACCTGCTCGGTGATCTCCACGATGCGCAGCAGGTCGCGCGCGGCGATGGTGGCCATCGGCACCTTGTCCTGGTTGTGGAGCTCGGTGCTGCGGCTGAACGCGCTCGCCGGCATCGTGAGCTTGAGCGCCTCGGCGGCGAGGCTCGAGGTGGCGATGGTCACGGCCTTGAAGCCGTTGTGGACGCATGCGCCCTCGCCGTCCACGCCCTTGAGGTCGCGCGGGAGACCGTCGTTCTCCTCGGGGTTGCAGAGGAGGAGGAGCTGGCGATCGAGGAGGCAGGCCACGTTGGCGACAGCGGTCTTGAGCGAGTCGCAGACGAAGGCGACGTGCCCGCCGTAGAAGTTGCCGCCGTGCAGGATGCGCTCGCTCTCCACGTCGACGAGCGGGTTGTCGCTCACGCCGTTGAACTCGGTCTCGAGCGTCTCGGCGGCGAAGCGGAGCGCGTCGACGAGCACGCCGATGACGTGGGGCGCGCAGCGGATCGAGTAGCGATCCTGGAGGCGCGCGATCGAGCGCGCGGGCGGGCGGTCGAAGACGAGGTCCTCGCGGATCCACGACGCCACGCGCACCTGGCCACGGTGCGGCTTCGCGTCGTGGATGAAGGCGTCGAAATGCGAGGGGTTCCCGTTGACCGCGAGGGAGGTCATCGCCGTGATCGACGAGGCGAGCCGCGCGAGCGCGCGGGCGCGCTCCCACGCGAGGCAGGCGATGGCCGTGGCCACGGCCGTGCCGTTCATCAGCGCGAGCGACTCCTTGGGTTTGAGCGTGAGCGGCTCGAGCCCGAGCGCCTCGAGGGCCTCACGGGCCGGGACCTCGCGCCCGCGGTAACTGACCTCTCGCTCGCCGACGAGCATGGCCGCGACGTAGGAGAGCGGCGTGAGGTCGCCGCTCGCGCCCACGGAGCCCTCCGCGGGGATGCGCGGCAGGACGCGCTCGTCGAGGAAGCGCACGAGGCGCTCCGCGAGCTCGACGCGCACGCCGCTCTTGCCGGCCGCGAGCGAGGCGATGCGCAGCGCGAGCACGGCGGCCGCTTCTTCTTCTTCGAGGATGCGGCCCGTCCCGCAGCCGTGCATGCGGAGGAGGTTGAGGGAGAGCTCGGCAGCGCGCTCCTTGGGCACCTCGACGCAGACCGACGCGCCGACGCTCGTGGTGACGCCGTAGATCGAATCGCCGCTCGCGTGGAGGCGCTCCATCACCTCGGCGCTCCGCCGCATCCGCTCGCGAGCTTCGGGGGCGAGCGCCGGGCGCACCGTCCCACGGGCGAGCGAGACGACGTCGTCGATCGAGAGGGGACGCGCGCCGATCTCGAGGGTGTCGGGCGCCGCATCGAGGCGCTTCAGGGCAATGGGGTTCATCGCGCGGGCTTCTCCCAGAAGTCGTAGAAGTTGAACCAGTTGTCGGGCGCCGAGCGGCAGCGCTCTTCGAGCGCGGTGGCGTATTTTTGCACGATCTCGGCGAGCGCGGCCTGGCGATTCTGCCGAGGGAGCACGATCCGTTCGGCGAAGGGTTCGCACGAGAGCTCGTAACGGTTGGGCTCGCGGTAGATGCCGAAGGTGAGGTAGACGGGGCACTTCAGCATCGAGGCGAGGAGGAAGGGCCCCGCCGGGAAGAGCGCCGGCTCGCCGAAGAAGCGCGCCTCGACCGTCTTGTCGTTGAGCCCGATGCGATCGCCCATCATCGCGACCATTTCGCCGGCCTCGACGCGCTCGCGGAGCGTCATCGCGAAGCCGACGGGGTCGCCGCCCACGTGCAGCACCCGCGCGGCCATCTCGGGATCCAGGCGCTGGAGGAGCGCGTTGATCATCTTCGCGTTCTCGAAGTGACCCACGATCGTGATCGGGAATCGCTCGCGCGCCCCGGTCGCCCGCATGGCGTCGAAGCTGCCGAGGTGCGCCCCCAAGAGGATCGCGCCGCGCTTCTTCTCGGCGAGCTCGGCGAGGTGGTGGTTGCCCGTCCGCGTGACGACGAAGGGCGAGAATTTGCGCTGGAGGAGGAAGGTCCGGTCCAGCGTGACCTGCGCGAAGCGGTGGATGTTCGCGTAGACCTCGCGGAAGCGGGGCTTCCGGCCGTAGACACGCGCGAGGAACGCCTCGGAGGCCGTGCGGGCCCGCTTGTCGAAGAGCGCGTAGTAGAGCGCGACGAGGCGAACGATCTGCCGCGCCGGGAAGCGCCCGAAGAGCGTCGCGAGGAAGAAGACGATGCGGATGCCCAGGATCGCGCCGCGCTCCTTCTCGGTGAGCCAGGCGGCGCGCGGCTTCCGGGTCGCGTCGACCTCGGCGTTCGTCGCCGTCACGAGCCCGCTCCGAGGAGCCGGCGCAGGCCGAGGAGTCGGAAGAAGAAGCGCATCGACGCCTCGGTGCAGAGCCGGCTGTGCAGGAGGCCGAGGCGGAGATTGTCGCGCACGGGCTGGAAGTGGGAGCGCCCACCCTCTTCGGCCGTGAGGTATCGGACCCCGACGGGGAGGTTCACGATGGGGATCCCCGCCCACGCGATGCGCACCGCGATCTCGACGTCGAAGTCCATACGATCGCTTCTGACGCGCAGCGCGCGGATCGATTCGACGGGGTAGACGCGGAAGCCCACCATCGCGTCGCGGATCACGCCGCGCCCGGCCTCGAGGTCGACCCAGAACTTGGTGATGGCGCGCGCGCGCCTTCGCACGGCCGGGACCTCGCCCTCGTAGACGGGGTAGCCGAGCACGCAGGCCGAAGGCGCCGCCTCGGCCGCCCGCAGGAACTCGGGCATCGCGTCAACGTCGTGCTGACCGTCGGCGTCGATCTGGAGCGCGTGCGAGAAGCCCAACGCGGACGCCGCGTCGAGACCCGTCTTCACCGCGGCGCCCTTGCCGCCGTTGCGATCGCGATGGACCACGTGGGCGAGGCCGCGTGTCGCGAGCGAGGCGCAGGCCGCGCGGCCCTCGGACCCGCTCCCGTCGTCGACCACGATCACGTCGCCGAGGTGCTCGCGCGCGCGGAGCACGACCCGCTCGATCGTGGCGGGGTTGTCGTAGGTGGGGATCAGCACGCAGGGGCGGAAGCTCATCGGCCGACTCCGTGGAAGGCGACGGCGCCCGCGGTGCAGAGCTCTTCGCCCTTGCGGATCTCGAAGGTCGCGCCCGCCGCCGCGACCTCGAGGCGCACCTCGATCTCGTCGCCGGGCGTGATGCGCCCGAGGAATTTCAGCTTGGAGAAGGCCTTCACCGCGCCGAGCTCGGGATGGAGCGAGCGCAGCGGCTCGACGACGAGCTCGGTGAGCTGCGCCGCGCCGGGGAGGATGGGGTAGCCCACGAAGTGGCCGTCGAAGTAGCCGAGCGTCTCCGGGATCCCGAAGCGGAGCCGGTGCCTGAGCTTCGCGCCTTCGCGCGTGGACTCGGTGAAGCACGGCGCGACCGTCCAGACGATCGGCCGCTCGTCGGGCGTGAGGCCGAAGAGGCGGAGCGCGGCCCCGCGCGTGAGCTTGCCGTTCTCCTCGCGCGGGAGCGCTTCGACGAAGACGGTGCGGCGGGGGAGGCAGCTCGGATCGAAGCGATCGAGGAGCGCCGCGCGGATCGCTTGGGCGAGCGACTCGTCGGCCGCGACGGCCGCGAGGATCTGCGCGCCGCGGCCCGCGCCACCATCGACGGATAGGACGGCGGCGTCGCGCACGCCGGGGACGGCGCGGATCGCGTCCTCGAGCGCGGGGAGGGAGACGCGCTTGCCGCCCACCTTCACGACGCCGTCGGCGCGGCCGAGGTGGGTGAACGCGCCGTCGTCGTCGAGCGCGACCAGATCGGCGGTGCGGAAGGGGCGCTCCACACGCGCGTCGGCGTAGGGCGAGTCGACGAGGAGGCGACCCTCGTGGTCGACGGAGACCGCGACGCCGCGGAGCGGGGCGAAGCGCGTGCCGGGCCGGCGCTCGCGGTGTGCGATCCCGCCCGTTTCCGTGGAGCCGAGGACCTCGGTGACGGGGAGGCCGAAGCGCGCGAGGAAGGCTTCGGCGTGCGCCTCGGGGAGCGGGGCGGTCGACGCGAAGACGCGCGAGAGGCTGCGGAAGCTCTCGGGCGCTACCGCCTCGAAGCTGCGGAGATGCGCCGGGACCGTCACGAGCACGTCGGCCGCGTGCGCCTCGACGCGCGCGGCGATCGCCTCGGCGTGGAGCGGCGTCTCGCGGAGGAAGGCCGCGCCGCGGAGGAGGGGGAGGAGGACGGTGTAGAGCAGGCCGTAGATGTGCCCCGGCGAGACGGTGGCGACGATCTTGGCGCCGCGCTCGATCGCGAAGGTCTCGCCGAGCATGGCGGCCTCGCCGAGGAGCTGCCCCGCGGTCTTGGGCCACGCCGTCATGGCGCGTGTGGTGCCGGAGGTGAAGAGGGTGGCGATGATCTCGCGCGACGGGATCCCAGCGGCTTCGAGCGGGGCCACGTCCGCGGCGCCTTCGAGGAGCGGCTCGATCTTGATGGCGATGCCGGCCTCGGTGTCGTGGAGGATCGCCACGGTCTCCGGGCGCTCGGAGAGCTCGAAGATGGTGTCGCGGCGCGTGTTCGGCGGGAGCGTCACCGCGTGCCCGCGGGCGAAGGCCGCGAGGAGCGCCACCGCGAGCAGGTAGCGATCGTGCTGGAAGACGAGGAGGACGTGCGATCCGTCCGTCGGCTCGGGGAGCGCGGCGGCGACGCGGGCGGCGTCGGCGAGCAGATCGCGGCGCGTGCGCGAACCCTTGGCGCCGAACGCGACGAGGTCGTCCGGCGCGTGGAGGGCGAGGAGCTCGGTCATCGCGAGACCTCCACGGCGCCACCGAAGCGGAGCCGGCGCAGGGTCCATTCGACGGCGAAGAGCACGCCCATGAGCCCGTAGGCCACGAGGCCGGTGTAGGCCGTCCAGACCTCGAGCGGGGCGGCCACCGCGAGGATCGCGGCGAGCCCACCGTTCACGACGAAGAAGCCGCACCAGATGCACGTCCAGGTGCGGCACCAGCGGACCTTCTCGGGGGTGAGGTCGGGCTCCTGGAGCCGCGCGAACCGCTCGATCATCGGCGGCCCGTAGCGGAGCGTGGAGCCGAAGGCCACGAGCAGGAGGAGGTTCATCACCGTCGGCACGGCGAGGATGAAGCCGCCGGCGTCGAGGAGCGCGCTGACCGTGAGCAGGCCCACGGTGACGAGGGGGAGGAAGGCGAGCGTGGAGAGCTTCTCACTCTTGAGCTTGGCGACTCGGACGATCGCCGCGGGCACGAAGAGCGCGAGGAGCACGAGCGCGGCCGTGCGCGGCCCGAATTGACGGAGTCCGGCGTAAACGGCCACGGGGTAGGCGATCACGGCGAGGCCCAAGATCGCGCCCGTGAGCTGCGCGAGACGGCGTCTCACGACCCCCCTCCAGCCTTTGGTGTTCGCGCTGCGGGACGTGCGCCCATGCCTCGGCGCTCGCCCTCAGGCGACGGTGGCGGCCCCGGTCTCCGACCGGATGAAGTCGGCGAGGCTCTTCACCGAATAGAAGATCTCTCGGTTGCGCTCGTCCTCGGGCGAGGTCTTCACGCCGAATTCCTGATGGATGGCGAGCGCGAGCTCGAGGGCGTCGATGGAGTCGAGGCCGAGGCCCTCCACGAAGAGGGGCGCTTCGGTGTCGATGTCCTCCGGCTTGACGTCCTCGAGCATCAGCGATTCAACGATGAGCTTCTTCAGGCGAGATTCCAGGGAGTCGGACATGGTCAATTTCTGCGCCTCTCAGCGCTTCTTCGTTGGCGTGGAACGCCAGCCGGTTTCGGACCTGCGCCTCTACCATATCGCGGAGCTTGCGACTAGAGATGCCGGTCGGGCGGATCGGATCGAGGACCTCGATGCGCAGCTTGGGCATCTCGGCGGGGGGATTGAGGATCCCTTGGCCGCGGATGAGCCACCGCGGATTACAGCGGGCCATGATGGGTACGACCGGCACCCCGGCGCGCTTGGCGATCTCGAAGGCGGCGCGCCCGAACGGATGGATGCCGCCTTCGCGGGGTGAGCGCGTCCCCTCGGCGAAGATGAGCACGCGGTAACCGCGCGCGAGCCGGTCGCAGGCATTCTCGATGAGGCGCTCGAGCTCGGCGGGGCGCCCATCGCAGCCGGGGAAGTGCCCGGCGGCTTCGAGGAGCGGGCGGGCCCACCAGCGGTAGTAGACGCTGGGTTTGACGGCCGTGACGACGCCGTCGGTCGCCGCGACGATCGCGGGGAAATCGGTGAGCGTCGGATGATTGGTGACGAGGACGCAGGCGCCGTCGGGGGCGCGCCCCTGCACCTTCCTTGGATCGTAGTCCAAGACGCGGAGCGTGCGCACGGTGTCCAGATAGAGCCGGAACGCGCGCCGCATCACCCATTGGAGACGTCGCGCCCTCGCGTCCGGATCGCGGGTGGGGAGACGCGCATAGAGCGCGAACGCCAGGTACCCGAACGGAGCCAGCACGAAGTAGATCGCCAGGAGGGCGATGATGAGGGGGTAGCGTACGACGAGGGGCAAGGGGGTGCTCCGACGGCGCGCCAAATAGCGCGAAAGTCGACGAAAGCCAGCCGACCTTAGAATAGTCGGGCGCTGAATTCATTCAATGCGAGCGTGAAGTCCCGCTCCTCGTCGTGGAGACTCGGATCGAGACCCATCGCGACGGACGGTTCGGCACACACTCCCGCCCACCGGGCTTCGACCCAATGATCGTCTCGACGAGGTGGGGGATGCAGGAAGCGGTCGAAGAAGAGCTCGCCATCATGGAGGAGAGGAGTCGCCAGGGGGCGGCGATCGAATTCGAGGATCTGCTCCAGCCGATCTCGGCCCTCTGCGCCGGGTCGCCGCCGATCCTCGGCGTCGGCGCGAGCGTGCGGGACGCGATCCAGACGCTCGCGACGAGGCCGGAGCATTGCGTGGTCGTCGTGGAGCGAGGTGTGGTCGTAGGGCTCGTCACCGCGCGGAACCTCACCAAGTGGCTCGCGGGGGGGGCGCCGATCGACCTCGACCGGCCGATCACGGATCTGATGACGCCGGATCCCGAGACACTGCGCCCGGACGACACCATCCTCTCGCTCTTGGGGAAGCTCTACGCGGCGGGGTTCAGCTGCGTGCCGATCGTCGACGAGCACGGCTTCCCCCTCCACGTCCTGACGCTCCGGGACACGCTCGAGGGGGTTCTCATGCGCTTCGATCGCGAGATCCGCACGACGCCGCCCCTGCCGTACCACGGGGAGCCGTACGTCTGGGGCGGTTGAGAGACGTCAACGGATCGGCTGGACTTTCCATGCCGCGGGTGGTTTAGATGCCCGCCGCGTGCGCGTGCCGTTTCGCGCGCCGCGGAGCTGGAGAGCGAGCCGTGGGGTTGAGTGGTACGCGAGCCCTGGTCACGGGCGGGAGCCGAGGCATCGGCGCCGCGGTCGCGCGGCGTCTGGCCGAAGACGGGCTCAAGGTCATCGTGAATTATCGGCGTGACGCGGAGGGGGCCGCCTCCGTGGTCGAGGCGATCGAGCGCGCGGGCGGGCAGGCGGAGGCGGTGGCCTTCGACGTCACCGATCGCGAGGCGACCGCCGAGGCCATCGCGCGCCTCCTCGAGGCCCCGGAGCCCATCTCGGTCCTCGTGAACAACGCCGGCATCGCCGAGGACAACGCCTTCCCCGCGATGACCTGGGAGCAGTGGGAGCGCGTGACGCGCGCGAGCCTCGACGGCTTCTTCAACGTCACGCACCCCCTCGTGATGCCCATGGTCCGGCGGAAATTCGGCCGGATCATCACCATGTCGTCCATCTCGGGGCTCCGAGGGAACCGCGGGCAGGTCAACTACGCCGCCGCGAAGGCCGGCGTGGTCGGCGCCACCAAGTCGCTCGCGATCGAGCTCGCCAAACGGAAGATCACGGTGAATGCCGTGGCCCCGGGCCTCATCGAAACCGAGATGGTCCAGAACGTCCCTGACTTCGTCGTGAAAGACATGATCCCCATGCGTCGGATGGGTCGCCCGGAAGAGGTGGCCGACTTGGTGAGCTTCCTGGCGAGCGAGCGCGCGTCGTACATCACCGGCCAGGTGATCTGCATCGACGGAGGTCTGTCGTGAGCGCCCGCTTCGACGTGATCGTCGCCGGCGCGGGCCCCGCGGGTGGCGCCTCGGCCGCCTACCTCGCGCGCGCCGGTCACCGCGTGCTCGTGCTCGAGAAGGATCACTTCCCGCGCTTCCACATCGGCGAGTCCCTCCTCCCGGCGTCGACGCCGATCCTGAAGGAGCTCGGCGTCGAGATGAGGGACGACGTCTTCCTGTTCAAGCGCGGGGCGCAATTCGTCTGCGAGCGCACCGGGCGCCTCCAGGCGTTCAGCTTCCAGGAGGCGATGCCCGGGCCGCCGCGCTCGGCGTTCCAGGTGGAGCGCGCCGGCTTCGACGCGGCCATCCTCGACCGCGCCCGCCTCTACGGCGCCGACGTCCGCCACGGAGTGCGCGTCGAGTCCGTCGAGATCGACGACGACGAGGTCCGCGTGAAGACGAGCGAGGGCCTCGAGCGCGCCCGCTACTTCATCGACGCGACCGGCCAGGACCGCTTCCTCGCGCGCAAGCAGCGGACGGTGAAGCCCTACCGCCACTTCGGTCGCGCCGCGGTGTTCACGCACTTCGTCGACGTCACGGACGAGGGCTGGGCGCTCGTCGGCGAGGGCAACGACATCCGCATCATGATGGTGGACGACGGTTGGGCGTGGGTGATCCCGCTCGCCGGACAGCGCCTCAGCATCGGCCGCGTGCTCCGCGGTCAGGGCATCTCCAAGGAGCTCCTCGACGACTACCTCGCCTCCTCGCCGCTCATCTCCAAGATGATCGCGGGCGCGAAGCGGCTCGAGACGCGCATCCTCGGCAACTACAGCTTCAAGAACGCGGCGCCTTCCGGGAAGCGTTACGCCTGCGTGGGCGACTCGTCGTGCTTCATCGACCCGGTGTTCTCGTCGGGCGTGACCCTCGCCCTCACCTCCGCGAAGGAGGCGACGACGCTGCTCACGAAGGCGCTCGAGGACGGGCGCGAGGCCGATCCCGATCTGATGAAGCCCATCCACGAAGCGACGGCGCTCGGCTACGAGACCTTCGCGGCCCTCGTGCACCGCTTCTACAACACGAAGATCGTAGACAACCTGATCTTCGGCGCGCCGGCCGACGGCGAGCTCCGTCCGAGCGTCGTGAGCGTGCTCGGCGGCGACGTCTTCCGCCCGGACAACCCCTTCCGCGACATGCTGCTCAACTCCCGCGCCACCCCGTGGCGTGACGAGGAGAAGGCGGACGTGGCCTCGGAGGAGGCGATGCTGGAGAAGGTCCAGTGAGCGTGACGCCCCGCCCGATCGCCGCGTTCGCGATCGCCAACGCGCTCGGTATGAACGAGGCCGAGGTCGTCACGGCGCTCCGCGAGGGGCGATCGGGGCTCGGCCCTTCGCCGATCGCGTTGCCCTTCGAGACGGCGGTGGGCGCGCTCCCCGGTGAGCTCCCCGAGCTCCCGCCCGAGCTCGCCGGCTGGTCCACGCGCGCGGCTCGCATCGCGTTCCATCTGATCTCGCAATTGGAGGAGCCGCTCGCCCGCCTGCGCGCGCGCTACCGTCCGGAGCGCATCGCGATCCTCCTCGGCACGAGCACCGCCGGCGCCGAAGCCACCGAGGAGGCCTATCAACACTACCTCGCCCAGGGCAGTCTTCCGCCCGAGTACGACGTCTTCCGCCACCACACCTACGGCGCGGTTCTGAGCGTGGTGCGCGCGCTCACCGGCGCCGAGGGGCCGGCGTGGATGATCTCGACGGCGTGCACTTCGAGCGCCAAGCCCCTCGCGTCGGCGCAGCGGCTCATGGACGCCGACGTGATCGACGCGGCCATCGTCGGCGGGATCGACACGCTCTGCACGATGACGCTCCGTGGGTTCCACTCCCTCGACGCGCTCTCGACGCAGATCTGCCGCCCCTTCAGCGCCGAGCGCGACGGGCTGAACATCGGCGAGGCCGGCGCGCTCCTGCTCCTCGCTCGAGACGGGGATGGCGTCGCGCTCCTCGAGGCAGTCGGGGAGAGCTCCGACGCCTACCACATCTCCGCGCCGCATCCGCAGGGGCTCGGCGCCAAGCTCGCGATGGAGCGCGCGCTCGCCCAGGCCGGCTGTGGCCCCTCCGACGTGGACCACGTGAACGCGCACGGCACGGGCACGCGCTTGAACGACACGGCGGAGGCGAACGCGATCTTCGAGCTCTTCGGGCCCGAGATCCCGGTGGTCTCGACGAAGGGATATACGGGCCACACGCTCGGCGCGGCCGGCGGGACGGAGGCCGTCTTCTCGATCCTCCCGTTCCGTGAGGGGTGGATCCCGGCGTCCATCGGCGCCGCGCCCGTCGATGAGGCGATCCGCGTGAACGTCCCGACGGAACGCACGACGGGGCGCTTCCGCCGCGTGCTCAGCAATTCGTTCGCGTTCGGAGGGAACAACGTGAGCGTGCTCGTGAGGTCGGTATGAGCGGGACGATGGAAGCCGCGGTCGTCGGTCTCGGGCTCTTCGTGCCGGGGCATCCCACGCTCGCGCATTTCTCGACCGAGCCGGCCGACGAGGCGGCGCGGATCCCGGCGGGTGCGTTCCTCGATCCGCGCACGCGTCGGCGTGCGAGCGTCGTGACGCGCGCGCTCGCGGACGTCTACGGCGAGGCGCTCTCGCAGAGCGGGCTCGATCCGCGCGACGTCGCGTCCGTGTTCGGCTCAGCCCTTGGGGAAGCGTCGACGATGATCTCCATCCTCGACCAGATCTTCCGCGAGCACGGACCCGTCTCGCCGATGAAGTTCGTGACGAGCGTGCACAACACGGCCGCGGGGCTCGTGTCGATCGCCTCGAAGAACCAGGGCTTCGCGACGTCGATCGGCGCCGATTACGACACGCCGGCGATGGCGCTCGCCGAAGGGCTCGGGCTGGTCGTGGCGCGAGGGATGCCGTCCATCGTGGTCGCCGGTGAGGAGCCTTCGCCCGAGGGTCTCATCCCGGACGAGTCGACTTGGGGCCTCTTCGCGGGGGCGGTGGCGCTCGCACCGGTCGAGAGAGCGCCAAAGGAGGCGATGCGCGTGCGCGCGTTCGTCTCGGGGGAGCCGACGATCGCGCCGAGCGAGACGTCGCCCGCACTCTCGCGGAGCCCGGTGACCGGAATCCTCGACTTGGTCGTGGCGCTCTCGCGTCGCGAGACGGGGCGGCTCCGTCTCGATCGGGGCCAGGGGCGAGGCTTCGTCGTCGAGCTCATCGATCCGACCCATGGCTGAGTATCCGCCGATCTCCGAGCTCGTGCCTCATTCGGGACCCATGGTCTTGCTCGACGCGATGCGTGCGTGGGCGCCCGGGGAGGCGACGTGCACGATGCGCGTGCGGGAGGGGATGCCCTTCGTGAAGGGTGAGCTCTTCGACGCGGTGGCGCTGATGGAGCCGATGGCTCAGGCGGTCGCGGCGTGCCTCGGCTACGAGGCGTTCCAGGGCGGGGAGGGGGTCCGGGTGGGGATGATCATCGGGTGCCGGAAGTTCGAGGTGGACGTCCCGGCGGTCTCGGTGGGCGAGGAGCTGGTGATCCGCGTGGCGCGGCTCCGCGGGTCGGATTCGTTGAGCCACTTCGAGTGTGAGACGTGGCTCCGTGAGGGGTCGATCGCGCGCGCGACGCTCACGCTCTTCCACACGGAGCGGCCGCCGGGGTGAGGAGCGAGGGGCTGGTGCTCGACGTCGACGGACCCAGGTTGAGTTTTCCAGTCGGCTGGGCGGGCCCGATGCGCGGCGCCTCGACGGACCCAGGTTGAGTTCTCGGCCCCCCAGTCGGCTGGACGGACCCAGGTTGAGTTCTCGCGGACGGCACCCCGCGACGCCGGACGGGCTGGACGGACCCAGGTTGAGTTCTCGCGGACGGCACCCCGAGACGCCGGACGGACCCAGGTTGAGTTCTCGGGACGAGGCTGGACGGACCCAGGTTGAGTTCTCGCGGAATTAGCTCCGAGTTCTCTGGACCGATGCTTTAGGGAGCGCACGGGCCCCGGCTCGGAGGAGAACGGTCCAAGGTTGAGTTTGGACGGGCAGGGCTGTTTGCCGAAACACGCGACTGGAGTGGACGACGAATGCACATGTCGCGTCCCCGGCCAGTGTTTCCAGGCGATGTAATCCACATCCAACGTCGCACACGAGATGGGCGGTTCTTCCTCGTGCCTCGCGCGCGAACGGTTCAGCTCGTGCAGTACGCGTATGCTGTCGCGGCGGCTCGAACGGGCGTGCGTATTCACGCGCTGTGCATAATGAGCAATCACATTCACGCTGTCGCCACCGACACGGATGGGAGACATCCGGAGTTCACCGCCTACGCTCACCGTCTCATCGCCCTCGGCATCAAGTCGATGTTTGGCGTCGACGGGACCATTTGGAGTGAAGGCGGGGCGTCGGTGCAGCGACTGGTCGGGGAGACGGCAGTGGTCGAGGCTCTCGCCTACGTGGCCGTGAATCCGGTTGCTGCCGGATGCGTTCGGCACGAACGAGAGTACTCCGCGCTGTTCCTCTACGACGAGAGCGCTGCCAGACGTACACGCGTCGCGCGCCCGGCCTGCTTCGCGGAAGATTCCGTGCTTCCCTGTGAAGCCGAGCTCGTCCTGACCCCACTGACGACGTCGATACATGTGACCGATCCCGTCGAGGCCGCGAGAAGGCTTCGATGCGCGACGCGCCGACGGCGGGAAGAGGCTGTCCGCGAGCTGACGAGCGCCGGCCGCCGGTTCATCGGTATGCGAGGTGTTCTAGCGGTGGATGTATGGACGCGCCCACGACGTCCCGTGAGACGTGGCGACCTTTCGCCGACGTTCAAGGGAGCGCTACGAGAGGCAATCCGCTTCGCGGCGGCGACCCTAAGGGCGTTCCGCCGTGCATATGCGGAGGCCATGGAAGCATTCCGCGCGGGGCGAAGGAACGTGAAGTTTCCGCCAGGCACGTACCTCATGCGGAAGCGCTACGGATGCGCCGTCGAAGTCGCGATCGCGGCCTAACGCGTCCTCCGCCGGTAGCAATGTTCGGAGCGCACCTAGGAGCGGCGGGCTCCGATCATGAGCCGAGTCGTTCCGGCGAGCTCCTGACTCGACTCGAGCCTCAGGCCCGCCGCTGCGAACAGACGACGAAATTCGGGTTTGGTGCGCTCTCGTCCCGGCCCGAGAAGCGTCATCATTTCAAGGTCGAGTAGTCGAGTCCCATCCCGATACGAAGGCGGAAGCATGATCCCTTCGACGACGAGCACTCGACCCTGCGGCGCGACGGCGGAGGCGCAGTTGCGGAGGATGCGAACGGCGTGCTCGTCTGACCAGTTATGGAGCACGTGTTTGATGACGTAGACGTCGGCGCCGTCAGGGACGGACTCGAAGAAGTCGCCTACACGCACCTCTGCGCGCTCGGTGAGCATCTCACGCTCGAAGACCGCACGCGCAGCGTCCGCGACGGCGGCTCGCTCGAGCAATACGCCTGAGATGTGGGAGTGGCGCTTCAAGACCTCCACGAGGAGTGTTCCACGTCCCCCACCAACATCGACGACTCGACGCGTCGCGGAGAAGTCGAAGCTCGAGGCGAGTGCGATCGCTTCCAATCGCGTGAACGCGTCGACTGCTCGGTGATAGACCTCGGCGTGTTCTGGATGGCGCTCGAGGTACTCGAAGAGTCCCGTCCCATGATGCAGCTCGAATGCCGTGTCCCCGTTGCGGATCGCGTCAGGCAAGCGCGACCAAGGGTCCCAGGAGAACGGCGCGCCCGTGAACGCAGCGAGCTCGCCGAGGACGCCACTTCGGAGTGGGGCTCCGAGAGGCGTCACCGAGAGGATGCCGGTTGCATCAGACTCCAAGAGTCCTTCGGACTCCAGAATGCCCAGGAGTCGGGTCAGCATTCCGGTGTCGCACCGAAGCGCGACGGCTAGAGACGAGGCGGGCTGGGGGTGCTCGATGAGGACGTCGAAAACCCCCAGGTTGGCCGCCGTGGCGATCGCCGCGCTGATCCACTTTCCGCCGAGCAACTTGAGGACGTGAGCGGTCGGCTCGGTCGGCTCAACCTGGGTCGGTTTCTCGGCCGGCTCAACCTGGGTCGGTTTTTCGGCCGGCTCAACCTGGGTCGGTTTGGATTCGTCGCTCTCGCTCCGCACGCCCCTCCCCCTCAGCCCCCGACCGCGGCCGTCTCGGCCTCGACCTCGACGAGCAACGACGACAGCGCCGAGCGCACGCGCTCTTTGCTCGTCACGTAGTTCGGCTGGCCCACGCAGCGATCCACGTCCCGCGCGATCGGGCTCAGCGTCCGCCGGCGCGTGAGGCCCACGGTGTCGTGCTGATCCAACCGATCCGCCGGGATGCGGAGGTCGAACTTCGCCGCCTGCGTCCGCTCCATGAACTCGTCGAA
Organism: Myxococcales bacterium; assembly: GCA_012744445.1. Taxonomy (GTDB): domain Bacteria; phylum Myxococcota_A; class Polyangia; order Polyangiales; family Houyiibacteriaceae; genus JAAYBZ01. Next base: position 40,423 of record JAAYBZ010000097.1, read on the forward strand.
GAGCTCGTCGCCGATCTCGAACGCCGTCCTGAGCAGGAGCTCGCCCACCACCTCTTCGGCCTCGACGAGGCGCGACTGCATGTACGCGAGCGTCTCCTCGGGCGACCAGCGGTTCTGGAGCGCGAGGTGCGCCTCCACGAGCACCGAGGGGAACTTGGGCATCGGCGCGAAGCCGCCCTTGGAGAGCTCGGGCTTCAGCGTCGCCCACGTGGCGAGGAAGGTCTGCACGTAGTTCGAGAGCTCGACGAAGCGGCGCCCTACCGTCATCACCTCCTCGAGCTTCGGCCCGGTGAGCCGATAGAGCTCCTGGAGGAAATACTGGCAGGGGTACGACCAGTACGAGAAGTTGTCCCAGTAGATCTTCGCGAGCATCGCGCGGCCGTGCCCGTAGATGGGCGCCGCCTGACGATAGATGTCCACGCTCCCGTTCACGAAGGAGCGGTACTGCAGGCTCAGGTCCCGCGCGCGCTGCTCGAGCTCCTCGCGGCTAGCACCTGCGTAGTCCGCACGGATGAGCTCCTCCGTGAACGAGTTGGCGTAGGCGATGAAGTCCGAGCCCGGGCTGTAGAGCGGATCGACGAACGCCCCCGCCTCACCGACGAGCGCCCAGCGATCCCCCGACCAGCCACGCGCGATGTTGTGGCTGTACGAGCGGAGGCACTTGAAGTCCATCACCTCGAACTTCTTGATCTGCTCGGCGAGGTGTGGCTCGTGCTTCTCGAAGAACGCCATCACGCGGTCGAGCGTGCGCACCTCCTCGAAGCCGTGCGGGGGATCGTGCACCACGAGGCCGATGCTCGTATTGCCGGTCGAGAGCGGGATGATCCACGCCCAATAGCCCACACCCATGAGGTGGTTGGTCGAGCGCCAGCGATCCCCGGCCCACGACGCCTCGTGCCACACCTTCGCCTCGGGCGGCGCGAACTGCGTGATGTCGACGCGCCCACGGACGCGGAACCAACCCGAGTGCGCGTTGTGCCCGGAGCCGCGCGTGAGCTTCTGCTCGCGCCGGACGAGCGCCGCGCGCCCGCTCGCGTCGACGAGCCAGCGGCTCTCGATCCACGCCTCGTCGCCCGACGCACCACGGATGCGCGTGCGATGCGCCTCTCCACCCTTGCCGAGCACGATCTCCTCGACGCTCACCCCTTCGAGGAGCGTGACGCCGTCCTCTTCTTCGATCATCGCGCGGAGATCGTTCTCGAACCGACCGCGATCGAGCTGATAGGAGGGAACGATGGGCTCCTGCGCCGCGCCGATCTCCATCCGCTCGTGGATCGGGAGGTGACCGCCACCGGGATAGAACCGAAGGCCGTGCTTGAAGATCTGGTTCTTCTTCAAGTACTCGACGAGCCCGAGGCTCTCGAAATACTGTGAACCGAGCTCGACGCTCGATTCACCCACCTTGTGGGCCGCGTCCGGCAACGGGCGAGCGATCTTCTCCGCGACGAGCACACGGAGGTTCGGGTGCTTCCGGCGGAGCTGGCGGGCCAGCGTGAGGCCCGCGAGGCCGCCTCCGCAGATGACCACGTCGAAGGACTGCTTGTCGAACGGCGCGACGGAATCGAGGTTCATGTCTCGTTCAAACCTTGGGTGAAGGGTTCGAGACTATACCCCGGCGCCCCGGGCAGTCACGCCGTCTGGATCGACCTATGACGGAGGTCAATCGCGGAGGGCAAGCGCCGCGAGGACCCGGTCGTAGATGCCGCCGAAATCGCCGTTGCTCATGAGCACGACCACGTCGCCCCGCTCGGCGCGCGCCACGATGGCCTCGAGGACCCCCTCGAGGTCGGGGGGAGCCTCGGCGGCGCCTCCATGGGCGCGGATCGCGGCGACGATGCCGTCCCGGTCGAGGCGCTCGGCGTCGGGGATCTCCTTGCGACCCACGGGCGCGAGGATGGCGAGATCCGCGCACTCGAACGCCGCAGGATACTCGGCCTCGTGGGTCTTCCGGGAGGCGGTCGCGCTCCTCGGCTCGAAGGCCGCGACGAGCTTCCCATGGGGGTGGCGCTCCCGGAGGCCGCGCAAGGTCTCACGCACGGCCGTGGGGTGGTGCGCGAAGTCTTCGTAGACGTACACGCCACCGGCGACGCCGAGGAGCTCCTGCCGTCGCTTCACGCCGCGGAAGCGCGCGAGCGACGCGATGGCCCTGGGCAGCTCGAGGCCCGCGCCGAGGCTCGCGAGCGCGACGGCGCCCACCGCGTTCCGCAGGTTGTGCATCCCGGAGAGCGGCGTGTGGACGCGGCCGAGGTGGCTCCCCATGCCGAAGAGATCGAACGCCGAGGGGCCCGCCTTCGCGGCGAGGAACGCCGGCGTCTCCTCGCCCGTGTCGTCGCCCTCTGCGGCGTAGAACGTGACCGCGCAGCGGGCGCCCTTCGCTACCTCGCGCACCTTGGGATCGCCGGCGTAGGCGACGAGGTGGCCATCCTCCGGGATGCGCGCGACGAGCCCGCGGAAGGCGTCCACGTACGCCGCCTCGTCCGGGTAGATGTCCACGTGGTCGTGCTCGATGGAGGTGAGCATCACCGCGTGCGGGCGATAGCGGAAGAACTTGGGCGTCTTCTCGAAGAACGCGCTGTCGTACTCGTCTCCCTCGATGACGAAGGGGCCGCCATCGTGACCGAGCGCGAAGCTCTCCCCGAAGTTCGCCGGGATGCCGCCGACGAGGAAGCCGGGATCGAGGCCGCCGTCCGAGAGGAGCCACGCGACGAGGCTGGTCGACGTGGTCTTGCCGTGTGTGCCCGCGACGACGAGGCTCTTCCGCTTGGAGAGGAAGAGCCGCTCGATCGCCCCTGGCATGGAGTCGTAGGGGATGCCCTCGTCGATCGCGAAGCGCGCTTCGGGGTTGTCCTTACGGCAGACGTTCCCCACGACGACGAAGTCGGGCGCCGGCACGAGGTGGTTGGGGCTCCAACCCTTCATGGTCTCGACGCCCCAGCGCTCGAGCGAAGGGCCGATCGGCGGGTAGAAGGCCGTATCCGAGCCGGTCACGCGATATCCCGCCTTGACGAGCAGCCCCGCGAGCGCGCCCATGCCCGTGCCCGCGACCCCGATCAGATGAACGTGCATTCGTGACGAGCCTACCTGCTCGGCCGAGGGCGTGCATCAGGGCGCGGTCCCTCGATCGGCGACCTCACCGTTGACATGGCGGTTTCTAACCGCATCATGGAACTAAGTGGCGAACGACGAAAAAAGGAAGGGCCGCCCGCTCGGTGAGCGTATCAAGGAGGCGATCGGCTCGTTTCTCGAAGACCTCGCCGGAGTCTTGACGCCCGAGCCTGCACTGGTCCCGGTCCGCGCGCCCGCGCGTCCGCGCCCGGCGCGTCCTCGTCGGCGCTAAGTGACAGGTGGCGCGGTTCAGCGCGCCGCCGCGTACTTCAGGCGGAGGTCGTAGAGCACACCGCTGAGGATCCGTTCCTCGTCGCCGGTGAGGTTGCCTCGCGTCTTGTCCTCGAGCATCGCGAGGAGATCGATGGTGTGCGCGGCGAGCGCGAGGTTCTTGGGCATGGGCTTCCCGTCCTCGCCCGGGATCTCGCCGAGGTGCATGAGCGCCGAGGTGCTCAGCGACAGGACCAGCGTGGTGAAATCGGCCGGCGTGGGGACGGGCGCGGAGCTCATTGCTGCTCTTCTCGAGGTTGCGTCTCGTCGGAGGCGTCGTCGCTTCCGTAGGTGAGGACTTCGCCATTCCCCGAGACGTCGGGGAGTTGCTCGAGGTAGCGCTGGTACTCCTCCTTGGAGAGGAGGCCCTTGCGCAGATTCCGTTCCACGACTCGCTTGTCCAGCTTGAGATCGACCGTCGACATGGCGCGCAGTTTGGTGCTTCCGTGCCCGCTCGTCCAGAGGTCCAGGGCGACGGGGCTCGCCGCATGGGCACCGAAGATCAGAAGAGGCCGATCGTGAACGAGAAGGCCCCGAAATCCTCGCGAAGGATGCGGCGATTGGGCTGATTGTAGAGGATGTTGATCCCGTAATCGAGCGCCACCGGGCCGATGGGCGTCTCGATGCGGATGCCCGCGCCGATGGTGGGCCGCAGCTTGAAGGGGTTGAGCGCCGAGGCGTCGCTCCATAGGTTGCCGACGTCGGTGAAGACGCCCGCGGAGATCTGGTCGTAGAGCGGGAAGCGGAGCTCGGCGCGGAAGAGGAGGAACGTGTTGCCGCCTTGGTTCACGACGCTGCTGAACTCGCCGCCGAGCTCGTTCGCGGCCTCGGCGACGTCCTGCGGCACCATGCGGTCCTGCTGGTAGGCGCGGATCGTGTCGACGCCGCCGAGGAAGAAGCGGCGGTTGGGGTAGGTCTCCGACGCGCGCGAGAGGTGGATCACGCGTCCGTACTGGCCCTGTAGCGCGAGCACCATACGATCGCCGATGGGGATGTAGCCGCTCCCGCGCACCACGAGGGAGAGGTGGTGGCTGAAGAACTCGTCGGTCGAGCCGTCGGGGCGGAGGACGGGCTCGGAGAGGAAGGTGCGCGCCCACTCGATCGAGGTGGTGCCGACGAAGCCGCGACGCGGGTTGAAGACGTTGTCGCGGTGGTCGATCGTCACGCCGGTCTTGACCGCCATGAGGTTCGTGCGGCCCTCGGGCACGCGGAGGAGCCTCTGGAGCCGCGGGTTGTCCTGCACGCTCTCGAGGAGGTTCTGGTACTGGTTGTTCGGGTCGAAGATCTGGATCTGGTTGTTCTCGACCGCCGGCGTGATGAAGAACGAGCGGCTCCGGATCTTCCGCCGCGTCGCGGTCATGTCGAAGCGGTTCTGGTCGATGCCGAAGGTGAGCTCGTTGTCCCGCATGTGGAGGAGGTTCAACGAGGTGCGCCAGTAGGGCAGGCGCGGGAACTCGGGGAGCATCACGCCGAAGCCGATCCAGCGCTCGAGGCGATCGCGGACGGGGAGGCTCTCGAGGTTCTCCCGCCGCTGCTCGTTGAGGAAGAGGAACTGCGCGGCGAGCTGGACGCGCAGGGTCGTCGCGATGGCGCGCCCGCCCACGTTGCGCGAGCCGTACTCGAAGCCCGTGCGGATGCCCTCGGCAGTCGAGAGACCGGCGCGCACGTCGAGATACTGGTTCTTGTGCTCGGAGACGCGGACCTCCACGGTCTTCACGCGCTCCGGGAGCTCGGGGTGCTGCACCGTCACCGAGACGCTGCGGAAGACGCCGAGCGCCATGAGGCGGTCCTGCGTACGCCGCGCGAGCGAAGGGCGGAAGATCTCGCCGGGCTTCACGAGGAGGAGCGCGCGGACGAGCGACTCGTCGGTGCGCGTCATGCCCTCGATGACCACCTCGCCCACGCGCACGGGGAAGCGCTCGCGGATCTCGAGCGTCACGCGGGCGCGGGTGCGATCGGCCGAGAGCTCCACGCGCCCGTCGACGCTGGCGAAGATGTGCCCCTTCTCGGCGTAAGCTTCGAGGATGCGCTTCCGCGCCGTTTCGAGCGCGCCGCGGCTCCACGGCATGCCCTCGCGGAGCTTGGAGAGCTCGGCGATCTCGCGCGTGGGGATCAGCTCGTTGCCCTCGATGGCGAGGCGGAACAGGAGCGTTCGCGGCCCTTCGTCGATCGGGATGACGACGGCGAAGCCGCCTTCCTCTTCTTCGAGCCGCGCGGGGCCCACGCGCGCGCTCGCGTATCCGGCGGCCGCATAGAGCTCCTCGATGTGCTCGATCGCGTCCTCGAACGCCGGGCGGTAGATGAGCTCCGAGACGTCCGGGAGCGACTCCTCGGGCTCTTCGTAGGCGGTGGACTTGCGCCCCTCGAGGAGGTTCGCGAGGGTGCGCTTGGAGACGGGATCCGCGAAGCCGCCGAGGGGCGACGCCTCGGAGACGTAGCTCTGCACCTGCTCGCGGAGGAAGCCCTCGGTGAAGTGGGTCGCGCCCGGGAATTCGAGGCGGGTCCTCCGCACGGCCTCGCCGCGCTCGATGTCCACCACGAGCCGCGCGCGCCCGTCCTCGGGGAGCGCGACGCGTCGGATCTCCACCTCCGCGTGTGGGTAGCCGAGGCGCGCGAGGCGGTCCTCCACGCGCTGGCGCATCGCGGCGAGGACGGGTGTGGTGAGCGGATCCTCGGTGAGCGCGAGCGCCGAGACGATCTCCTCGCGCGGCACGGGCTCGTGGCCGCGGACGAGCACGTCGTAGCGGTGGCCGAGGCGGCTCGAGAGCACGACGGTCGCGCGCTCTCCTTCGCGATCGACGCGGACGATCGAGAGGCGCGCGGCGAGGTAGCCGAGCTCCCGGAGTCGCTGCTCGGCGGCGCGGATGCCCTCGTCGACGCGGGAGACGTCGAGGACGTCGCCCTTCGAGAAGCCCAGCATGCGGCGCCGGAGCGCCCTCCGTGGCAGCGGATCGCCTTCGACGAGGATCTCGGCGATGCGCGTGGCAGGGCCCTCGACGACGACGACGCGGACGACCTCCTCGCCGGGCTGGTTCGTGGCGCGCGTCTCGATGCGTACGTCCACCGACTCGAAGCCGAGCGCGCGGTAGTGCTCGGTGAGCCTCGCGCGCGCGCCCTCGAGGCGTTCGGGGTCGAAGTCGTCGCCGGCCATCAGGCCCATCGTGCGCGCGGCGTCCTCGTCGCTGATCTCGCGGTTGCCCTGGACCTCGATCCGCGCCACGCGACGGCGCGGCAGGAGGCGGGCGATCACCGTCACACCCTCGGGTGAGCTCTCGAGGAGGAGCTGGACGTCGGCGTAACGGCCCGACTCCACGAGGCGCCGGATGGCGTCGCGGAGGAGCGCGCGATCGAGCGGGGCCCCGACGGGGATGCCGACCTCGCGCGGCGAGATCTTGTGCGCGAGCCCGCCCTCGATCGTCACGTCGGCCACAGGGCGCCCGCGCAGCTCGGGCGGCAGCTCGGCGAGCGCCGTGGCGTTGCACGCGAGGAGGAGGGCGACGAGCGCGAACGAGAGGAGCCGACTCATTCGAATTCGAGGCGCCAGCGCACGTCGACGCCCACATTGCCGAAGCTCGACGCGCTCTCACGGTCGATGTTGTCGTATTGGAGCTCGAGGCTCGTCTGCTCGCCGAGACGCCACTGGAGCGCCGCCGTCACGTCGCGCGTCTCGCTCGCGAGCCCCGTGGAGGCGCGGAGACGGACTTGATCGCTGAGGCGCTTCGAGACGGTCACCTGGGGCTCCGGGCGGTTCGTGACGGGATGGTACGCCGTCGTCAAACTGATGTCGTCGATGACGCCGAGGGCGCTCGTGAGCTCGTCGTCCACGCCGGTGACGGCCGAGAGCGCCTCGAGCGCCGCGCCGCTGAACGCGCCGCCCTGGACGCTCTGGGCTTCGGCGCCCGTCATGCCGATGGTGAGCAGGAGCGCGATGTCCTGCGGCGTGAGCGAGGGCTCGCTCGTCGCGTCGAGCTGGAACGCGTCCATGGTGCCGTGCGCGCGGAGGAAGATCCGCCACATCGAGCGGCCGACGTCGGCGCGCACGATCTGCGTGGTGGCGGTGACGTCGAAGCGAGGGTCGATCTCGTTCGCCGACGCGAAGACGATCGTGCCGTCGCGAACGGCGAAGTCGGCGTTGCGGAAGCGGATGGAGCCGCGGGAGATGCGCAGGCTGCCGTAGGCGCCGGGGCGCGCGTCGGTGCCCACGACGCGGAACTCGCCGCCTTGGTCGTCGACGACCACGTCCACGTCGGCGACGTTGTTCCGGATCTCGAAGGGGCGCGGCGCGCGGAGCACGAGGTCGAGGTCGACGTGCTCCTCCGCGGCGTAGGGATCGCGGATCGACTCGCGCTTGGGTCGGTTGAGCTCGCCGATCGTCGGCGAGAGGTTCACGGCGCGTGTGTACCGGAAACGCTCGACGTCGACGGCGCCGGTGAGCGTGGGACGCGCCTCGCCGTCCTGCCACTTGAGGCGGACGTCGCCGCCGAGGGTGAGCGAGGTGCCCTCTTCGGGCGAGTAGTTCACGCCGGTGAAGCTCGCGTCGATCGCGTAACGCTTGAGCGTGCCGCCGCGCACGTCGACCTTGCCCTCGATCTTGGTCTTGCCGCCGCCGACGCGCGCCGTGATCTCCTCGAGGAGGATCCGCCGATCGTCGAAGCGGATCGTGCCCACGAGGTCGCGCACGGGCACGGGGATGTCGCGCGCGAAGAAGGAGATGTCCTCGAGCGACATCATGCCGTCGACGATCGGCTTGTCGGCGGAGCCACGGAGGCTCACGCCGAGGACGACGCGTCCGTCGCTCCCCTTGACGAGCGGCGTGACGGCGCCGAGCGCGTTCACGTCGACCTCGCCGTCGACGCGGAAGTCGAGCGCGCGCTGGGATCCCTCCCCGGTGAATTCGAGGCGCGTGCCGGTGCCCCCGAAGCGCGCGCGCCTGACGACCGCACGTCCCTCCTCGACGTCGATGCGCACGGGGCCGACGTTGCCGAACTTCACCTCGCCGAACGAGGCACGCACGCGATCGAGCGCGAGCGTCCCGCTCAGGCCCGAAGCGTCGGCGAGCCCGCCACCCGTCCACTGGACGCGTCCGGAGATCGACGCCTTGCCGACCGGACCATCTTCGCCGACGGGGAGGAAGGGCGTGAGGTCGAGCTCGCGCGCGACGAGCTCGCCGCGGAGGGGCGAGCGCTTGTCCCAGCCGAGCGCGATGTCGGTGACGAGCGTGTCGCCGAAGGCGCGGCCGCAGACGAGCCACGCCATGGGCGGCGGGGCCTTGGCCCCGGGGGGATCCCCTGGCCGACGCCAGCGCGCGTTCGCGAGGCCTTCCCACGCCTTCTCGCAGCCGGCGGGCGCGGGGGTATCGACCGTCTCGGATCGGTCGGCGAGGCGGACGTAGAAGAGGCCGTCGCCGAGGAGCGAGCGCTCGTACGCCACGTTGGCGAGGCGGAGCTCGAGGTCGAGGTGCGGGACGTCGAGCGTTCCGCCGATGCGCCCGATGCCGCCTGCATGCCCCGAGAGGTGCGGCGAGATCTCACGCACGTCCGGGATCCCGGCCAGGGGGAGGCGATCGAAGACGAGATCCATCGCGAGCTTGCCGCCGAGCAGGAGGCGCCCGCCGAGGCTCGCCGTGCCACCCTCCTTGGTGAGGAAGACGCGATCGAGGTCGAGCATCATGCCGTCGACGCCGCGCTCGAAGTCCTTCCACACGAGCCGCACGTTCGCTTCGCCGCCGTCGAAGGGGACCTCCAGCACCTCGGCGGAGTCGAGAACGGTGGCGATGTCGAGGCGGAGCGTGCCGGTCGGGGAGTCGCCGGGGAACCCTTGGGTGTAGTGCGCCGTGACGCGCCCGCGGCCGACGGCCTCGACGTCTTCGATGCCGGGCTCGTCCTCCAGGCGGAGCATCTGCCGCACGTCGGCGAGGGTGAAGCGATCGAAGGTGCCGGAGGCCGTGAGCTCGAACGCCTCCTCGAAGTCGAGGAGGAGATCGGAGACGCGATAGTCCGTGGCGCCCTTGGACCCTCGGATCTGGTGGAACCGGACGGCGATGCCGCCCTTCTCGAGATCGGCCTGGCCCACGTGGATCCGCCCGAGCGGCATCTCGCCGAACTCGAAGTTCTCGATGGAGTACGCGGCGTGGAGCGCGACGTCGGAGTAGGTGTCGCCGATGCGGAGGTCGACGTTGGCGCGGCCCGAGATGGGGATGCCCACGAGCGGCGAGATCTCGGCGAGGTCGATGCTCCCCTGGTCGATGGTGAGCCAGAAGTCGTCCACGAAGCCGATGAAGAAGTCGACCGTCGCGCGCGAACGCCCCGTGTCGAGCTTCATCTTCTCGAAGCGGAGGCCGGTCTCCTGGATCTCGATGCGTCCGTCGATGTGGCCGCCCTTGGCCTTGAGGATCACGTCGCGCGGACGCGCGTGGTGCGGCCCCGAGGTGAGGATGAAGGCCCCCGAGCGCGCGTTGAGCGGGCCTCCGAGCGAGAAGGGGAGGATCTGGCCCTTGAGCTTCGACTTGCCGCCGAGCTCCCAGTCGATGATCGCGTCGGGCGTGACCCCGAGCTGCCAGAGGAGGCGCTCGAGCTTGAGCGTGACGATGTCGACGTCGAGCTCGATGGGGAAGCTCCCGCCGAGGCCGATGGTCCCGGTGATGGCGGCGCGGCCTCCGTCGTGCGCGACGACGTACTCGCTCCCGGGGCGGAGCCGCGCGCGCTCGGCGTTCACGTCGAGGTCGAGCAGGATGCGCCCGGCGACGCCGGTGCCTTCGATGACGAGGTCTGCGACGTCGACCTTGCCGTCGAACTTGGGGCCTTCGTCGTCGAGCGAGAAGGCGCCGTCCACCGCGACGCGCCCGGTGATCTTCGGGACGCCGACGCTGGCGGGGATGCGCTCGAGCACGGCGAGATCGAGGTCGAGCTTCACCGATTGGGCCGCGCCCTGGGGGCCGGGCGGGAGCGGGAGCGAGGCGCCGTCGAGCTCGAGCGAGCCCTCGGGGAGCCGGATCGCGAGGTGATCCACGAAGAGCGCCTCGAGCGATGGGAGGCGCGCGCCGAGCGAGATGGACTCGACGTCGCCGCTCGTATCGGGATGCTCGAGGTGGACCGCGCCCGTGTTCAGGAAGAGCGCGAGGCTCCCGCGGTCGTTCTCGAGGTCGACGCGGAGGTCACGGAGGGTGGAGACGTGTCCGTCGAGGTCGACGCTCACCGCGCCGTCGATGATGATGAGCCGCGAGAGCGGCAGGTCGAGCGAAGGGGGCTCCTCGTCGTCCGCGCTCGGCTCGGGGAGGCGTGGGCCGTTGAGGAGCTTCCCGTCGCGGACGATCAGCTGGACTTCGGGCTCGTCGAGCTGGACGCGCTTGAGGTGGAACTCGCCGCGGAGGAGGCCGAGCCAACCCGGCTGGACGAGGAGGCGCTTGGCCCTCGCGAGCGTCCCGTGCTCGGGGTGCACGACGTCGACGCCGTGGGCCGAGACCGTGAGCGCGGGCGGCATGTACGAGACGTCGACCGACACGCCCGAGGCGCGGATCTCGAGCCCGAGCTCCTCGCGCACCACCTCCACGAGGGCCCCCTCGACCCAATCGGTCACGAGGGTCGTGTGCGCGAGCGTCACGTAGATGGCCCCGAGCAGGAAGCCGAGCATCAAGGCGATCCGCTGCCGTCGTCTGCGCGAACGCGCTTTTCGCCGGTATCGTTGCATCGGGGAGGGGCGGGTGGACGAGACGAAATTCTAGCAGGGTCGATTCAAAAACCCCATTTTTTCGGGCGTTTGGACGGGGCGGCGGGCAGGACGCCCCGCACGTATGCGGGGCGTCGGGCGAGGTGGTATGGAAGGAGCATGGACCCGAGCTCGTTTCTTCAAGGCCGAACCCGAGAGACGAAGATCCGGCGCGATCGGCGCGGGCGGTGGTGGAACGACGGTGATCCCATCGATCACCCGAACCTCCGGACGAGCTTCGACGGCTGGGTCGACGTGGCGGAGGACGGTCGCTACTGCCTCTCCAACGACATCAATTGGGCCTACATCACGCTCGAGGGGCCGCCCTATTTCGTGCGAAAGGTGACCCCCACGAGCGAGGGCCTCTCGGTCACGCTCTCTGGAGATCGGGTGGAGCCGCTCGACCCGGCGACCCTCCGCCAGACCCGCGCTGGCACGCTCTACTGCCGCGTGCGAGAGGGGCGCTGCGTCGCGGTCTTCGACACACACGCGGCGTCGCAGCTCGGCGAGCGCATGGGCGAGGACGAAGAGGGCGTTTACGTCGACGTCGGTGGGGTGAGGGTTCATCCTCCGGTCGAAGACCACGACTCCATCGACGATTGATGCAGAAACGAAAGACCATCGAGGCGTTCGCGCTGACCGCCCTCCTCGGCGTGCCCTTGCTCGTCGCCTTCTCGGCCGCGTTCGCGGACGGGCACCGCCGCCACGTGGAGCTGCCCTTCCGGGCGATCTTCGGCGACGCGCGCTTCGAGGCGATGATGCGCGGCGAGGGCGGCTTCCCCCACTACCTCGGGCGGGAGCGCCGCGCGCCGGACTTCGAGCTCGTCGATCGTCACGGGCGCACGTTCAAGCTGAGCGAGCGGCGGGGCCGGGTGGTGGTGATGAACTTCTGGTCGATCACCTGCCCGCCCTGCGTCGAGGAGATGCCCTCCTACGAGGCGCTCTCCGAGATCGCGGCGAAGTACGGCGACGTGGACGTGGTCGCCGTCTCCGCCGACGCCGGCTACGAGGCCGTGCGGTCGGTGCTCTCGCCCTCGTCGAAGGTGATCCACCTCTTCGATCCCGAGCGCGAGGTCATCACCGAGCGTTACGGCACGGAGCTCTTCCCGGAGACCTGGATCATCGACCGCGACGGCGTCGTGCGGCTCCGTTACGACGGCCCCTTCGACTGGTCGAACCCCGTGGTGCTGAGCCTGATCGAGCGCTTCCGCTGAAGCGCGCGGCGCTCATTCCTCGGTGAGGATCTCGAAGAGCCAGAGCCCGCCCGAGAGGAAGGTCGCGAAGAAGAGCGCGAGCAGGCCGTACCAGGACCCGAGCTCGGCGAGCGGTGCGCCCTCGAGCGCCTCGCGGCTGCCGACGACGCCAGCGAGGATCGCGGGCGCGAGGAGCGGGAAGAGCACGACGCTCAGCACGAGGTCGCGCGCCTTGGTGGTGACCGTGAGCGCGCCGAAGAGGCAGCCCGCCGAGACGAACCCCGCCGTGGAGAGCAGGAGGAAGGCGAGCACGTGGAGCAGGCCGAGGCCGGGCTCGAGGTGGAAGAAGAGCGCGGTCATGGCGAGGAGGCCGAGGTCGATGACGGCGAGCAGGAGGAAGCTCGCCGCGACCTTGCCGAGGTAGATCGCCGCGCGCGGGATCGGGCTCATCCGCAGGCCGGTGAGCGCGTCGAACTCGCGCTCCTTGGCGAAGGCGCGCCCGAGCGCGAGCACACCGGAGAACGCGGCTGCCACGAAGAGCACGCCAGGCGCGATCTGTCGGCCGTGCGCCGGATCGAGGTAGAAGGCCAGCGAGGCGATGAAGACCACGAGCGCCGCGAAGAGCGCGGAGGTGGTCACGATCTCCTTGGTGCGCCATTCGACCCGGAGGTCCTTCTCGGCGACGAGGCGGGCGGCTCGGAGGAGGTTCACGCGGCGCGCTCCAATTTTCCGCGGCGGAGGCAGAGGGTCTCTTGCGCGACGGACTCCGCGAACCCGCGATCGTGCGTGACGAGGACGACGATCGCGCCGCGCGCGCGCTCTTCTTCGAGGATGCGGCGGAGCCGGGCGACGCCCTCGTCGTCGAGGCCGGTCGTGGGCTCGTCGAGGAGGAGCAGGCGCGGCGAGGCGAGGAGCGCGCGGCCGATGGCGAGCCGCTGGAGCTGTCCGCGCGAGTAGGTGCGCGCGGGTCGATCGAGGTGCGCGCCGCCGCCGAGGCGCTCGACGAAGGTGGCGATGGCGCCCTCCGGGTCGGCGATGCCGTAGAGCGCGGCGAAGAGGCGGAGGTTCTCGCGCGCGGTGAGGTCGGGGTAGAGCATGGGCGCGTGCGAGACGAAGCCCACACGGGCGCGGATCGCGTCGCGCGCCCTCGGGCCGTGATCGCCGAAGCGGAGGGTCCCCCGCGTGGGCGTCGCGACGAGCGCGAGGAGGGAGAGGAGGCTGCTCTTCCCGCTCCCGTTCGGCCCCTCGACGTGGGTGATCACCCCGGAGTGGAAGACGTGATCGAATCCACGGAGCGCCCGGGTGGCGCCGTAGGTCTTCGAGAGCCCGATGGCCTCCACACGGTCGAAGTCGATCGGCACGGGGCGTACGGTAGCACGCGCGCGCGGAGGCGAATCCGGACGCGTCGCGCGGCGGTCGTGACGCCCGGTTCGTGGTATCGTTTTTCGATGCTCGACCTGAAAATCGTGGGCGGAACCATCGTCGATGGGACCGGAAAGGCGCGCTTCACCGGAGACGTCGGGATCAAGGACGGCCGCATCGTGGCCGTCGGAAAGGTCGACGAGCCCGCCGACGAGACGCTCGACGCGTCCGGGGCCATCGTCACGCCCGGCTTCGTGGACATGCACACCCATTACGACGGCCAGATCTCCTGGGACCAGGAGCTCGCGCCGTCCTCCCTCCACGGCGTGACGACCATCGCCATGGGGAGCTGCGGCGTGGGCTTCGCGCCCGTGCGCGAGTCCGATCGCGCGCGACTCATCGAGCTGATGGAAGGCGTCGAGGACATCCCAGGCACCGCGCTCTCCGAGGGCATCACCTGGGAGTGGAGCTCCTTTCCCGAGTACATGGACGCCCTTGATCGGAAGCCGCACACGCTCGACTTCCTGGCGATGGTCCCGCACGACGCGCTCCGCGTGTACGTGATGGGCGACCGCGCGATCGCCGAGGAGGCGGCCACCGAGGACGACATCGCGAAGATGCGCGCCGTGCTGCGTGAGGCGCTCGAGGCGGGGGCGCTCGGCTTCAGCACCGGGCGCAGCGACAACCACCGCACGGCCCGCGGTCTCCCCACGCCGGCCTCCGAGGCCGCCGGACGTGAGCTCGAGGGGATCGCCGAGGCCTTCCGCGGGCTCGGCCGCGGCGTGCTCCAGGCCGTGAGCGACTTCGACATCCTCCAGGGTGACGCCAACTTCGAGCGCGAGTTCGACGTGCTCGAGAGCATGCTCCGCGGCGCGGTCGATCGACCCATGAGCATCTCGCTCATGCAGCGGGATCACTCGCCCGAGCAGTGGAAGTGGATCCTCCGCCGGGCCGAGGCGGCCGTGGCGAAGGGCCACGACGTGCGTGTCCAGGTGGCGCCGCGCGGCATCGGCGTCCTCCTCGGCCTCGAGGCGACGTTCCATCCCTTCATGGGGTTCCCCAGCTTCAAGAAGATCGCCTCGCTCCCCCGCGAGGAGATCGTGCGCATCATGCGCGACCCCGCGTTCAAGGCGCAGCTCCTCTCGGAGAAGTCGGAGAAGGTCGCGGGCGACGGAAGCGCGCTCCCCCCGCTCGCCGACTTCTTCCTCGAGAACATCCAGATGGTGGCGATGCGCCTCTTCCGTCTGGGCGAGGAGCCCAACTACGAGCCGCGGCCCGAGACGAGCTTCGGCTTCGAGGCCATGAAGAAGGGCGAGCCGATCCTCAGCGTCCTCTACGACGCGATGCTCGAGAACGACGGGCAGAACCTCCTCTACTTCCCGGTCTACAACTACACGGGCATGAACCTCGACGCCGTGCACGCGATGCTCACGCACCCGCTCGCGCTCCCGGGGCTCAGCGACGGCGGCGCGCACGTGGGCACGATCTGCGACGCGAGCTTTCCCACGTTCATGCTCACGCACTGGGCGCGCGACCGCGCGGAGGGGAAGATCCCGCTCGAACGCGTCGTCCAGATGCAGACGCACGACACGGCGAAGTTCATCGGGCTCACCGACCGGGGTGTCATCGCGCCGGGGATGCGCGCGGACCTCAACGTCATCGACTTCGATCGGCTGCGGCTGCGTGCGCCGCACATGGTCCGCGATCTCCCCGCGGGTGGGCGTCGGCTCATGCAGCGCGCCGAGGGCTACGTCGCGACCTACGTGAACGGCCAGTGCATCGCCAAGGACGGCGTCCTCACGGCGGCGCGACCGGGCCGTCTCGTCCGATCCGGTCGCTGAAAGGCGATTGACGTAGGCAGCCTCGAGCACCCCGTTAAGGGTGGGAGTGGGTGCACCTCGCCTCACCCCGGGAGGAAGGCTCCGTGCTCAACATCCCTGTCGAGACCGTCGCGTACATCGCGATGAAGGCGAAGGAGTGGGACACCAAGGTGGAGTCCCTCGAGCTCTCCGACGGCTCGAACCCGGCGGACGATCGCGAGGCCGTCGTCCTCGAGTACGACGGAGAGGATACGGACGCGTACGAGCTCGCGTCGGCCATCGAGCGCCTCAACGAGGACGAGAAGGCCGACCTCATCGCGCTCACGTGGCTCGGCCGCGGCGACTTCGACTCGTACGAGGAGGCGCGCGAGATGGCGCTCGAGCGGATGAACGAGCGCACGGCGGCGTACCTCATGGGTGATCCACGGCTCGGCGATCACCTCTCCGAGGGGCTCGCGTTGCTCGGCTATTCGCCCGAGGAGCTCGAGGAATTGGAGCTCGCGACCTAGCCTCGGCGCGGCGTTTCGGTCTTTACAAGCGTCGTCCGCGGGCGATATGAATGGCCGTTCATTCAAGGGCGGGCATCCGTTCGCGGGTCCCGACCGGGCTTGCGCAGCTTGCGCATCGACGCATGGAGGCCACCGTGGAACGCACCATCTTCTCCGAGGAGCACAAGCTCTTCCGCCAGAACGTCCGCACCTTCATCGAGCGCGAGGTGGTGCCGCACCAGGAGACGTGGATCGAGAACGGCTGCGTCTCGCGCGAGGTCTGGCGTGCCGCCGGCGAGGCCGGCCTCATCTGCCCCTGGATGGAAGAGGAGTGGGGCGGCGGCGGCGGTGACTTCCTCCACTCCGTCATCGTGATGGAGGAGCTCGCGCGCGTGTACGAGTCGGGCTTCGCCGTCAGCCTCCACGGCGACATCATCGTCCCCTACATCCACAGCTTCGGCTCCAAGGAGCAGAAGGAGAAGTGGCTCCCGAAGTGCGCGAGCGGTGAGGTGATCACGGCCGTCGCGATGACCGAGCCGGGCACGGGCTCCGACCTCGCGTCCATCGCCACCACGGCGCGGCGCGAGGGCGACGAGTACGTCCTGAACGGCGCCAAGACCTTCATCTCCAACGGGATGCTCTGCGATCTGGTCGTCGTCGCGGCGCGCACGGGCGGCCCCGACACGCCTTCGCACCAGGCGCTCTCCCTCTTCCTCGTCGAGGCCGATCGGCCGGGCTTCAGCAAGAGCAAGAAGCTCAAGAAGATCGGCATGCACGCGCAGGACACGGCCGAGCTGGTCTTCGAGGACTGCCGGATCCCCGCGTCGAACATGCTCGGCGCCGAGGGCATGGGCTTCTTCATGCTCATGCAGAAGCTCCAGCAGGAGCGGCTCTGCGTGGGCATCTCCTGTCAGGCGGCGGCGCGCCAGGTGCTCGAGGACACCATCCGCTACTGCCAGGAGCGCCAGGCGTTCGGGAAACCCCTGACGAAGTTCCAGAACACGCAGTTCAAGCTCGCCGAGTGTGCGACCGAGGTCGAGGTGGGCCAGGCCTTCCTCGATCGGCTCCTCGTCGATCACGTCAAGGGCAAGATGCTCGTGAAGGAGTGCTCGATGTCGAAGCTCTGGCACAGCGAGATGCTCGCGCGCGTGGTCGACACCTGCGTGCAGCTCCACGGCGGCTACGGCTTCATGAGCGAGTACAAGGTCGCCCGGGCGTACATGGACGCGCGCGTGCAGCGCATCTTCGCCGGCACCAACGAGATCATGAAGGTGATCATCGCGAAGCAGATGGGCCTCTGACCCGCCCCGGGGGGTGAACGCCCCCCGCGCGCCTTTGCTAGGTTGATCCTGGCATGGCGCACCACCGGATCCGGAAGGGCCTCGATCTCCCCATCGACGGCGCCCCTGCGCGCCGCTTCGAGGAGGTCACGCGGGTCGACCGCGTCGCGCTCCTCGCCGACGACTACCCCGGCCTCTCGCCGCGGCTGCTCGTGACCGAAGGCGAGGAGGTGATGCGTGGGCAGCCGCTCTTCGAGGATCGCCACACGGGCGTGCGCTTCGTCGCCCCTGGCGCGGGCCGGGTCATCGGGATCCACCGCGGGGAGCGGCGAGTGCTGCATTCGGTGGTCGTCCACCTCGCCCTGGCCGAGCGCGAGGGCGCGGGCGAGGATGCGCCGGCGGTCGCCCTCGGGTCGTACGCCGCGGCGAGCCGCGCGATGGAACGCGCCGCGCTCGTCTCGCTCCTCCGCGAGAGCGGCCTCGTGACCGCCTTCAGGACGCGCCCCTACGGGCGCGTGCCGAGCGGCGAGGTGCCACCCCACGCCATCTTCGTCACGGCCATCGACACCGAGCCGCTCGCGGCGCCGCCCGAATGGATCGTCGAGGGTCGCGAGGACGACTTCGAGCGTGGGCTCGCGGCCATCACCGCGCTCACCGACGGTCCGGTGTACCTCTGCGTCGCCGAGGGATCGCCCATCGGCCCGGGCGGCACGCGCGCCCGGCGCGAGACCTTCTCGGGTCCTCATCCCGCGGGGCTGCCGGGCACGCACATCCACTTCCTCGATCCCGTACGTCGCGGGAAGGTGGTCTGGTACGTCGGCTACCAGGACGTGATCGCGTTCGGCGAGCTCCTCCGCACCGGTCGGATCCCGGTCGCTCGCGTGGTCGCGCTCGGCGGACCGCTCGTGCGCGAGCCGCGGCTCCTCCGGACCCGGCTCGGCGCGTGCCTCGAGCCCTGCGTCGAGGGCTCGCTCGTCGATCCGGACGTGCCGGCGCGGATCATCTCGGGCTCGGTGCTCTCCGGGAAGGCGGCGCTCGGCGAGGTCTACGGCTACCTCGGGCGCTATCACACGCAGATCAGCGTCATCCGCGAGGGGCAGGAGCGGAAGCTGCTCGGCTGGCTCGCGCCCGGGCGCGAGCGCTTCTCCGTCGTGCGGGCCTTCCTCTCGTCGTTCCTCCCGCCGCGTCGCTACGACTTCTCGAGCGCCACGCACGGCAGCGCACGCGCGATGGTCCCGATCGGAACGTACGAGCGCGTGATGCCGCTCGACATCCTGCCGACCTTCCTCCTCCGCGCGCTGGTCTCCGAAGACCTCGAGCAGGCGGAGCTCCTGGGCGCGCTCGAGCTCGAGGAAGAAGATCTCGCGCTCTGCACCTTCGTCTGCCCGGGCAAGACCAACTATGGCGCGATCCTGCGCCACAACCTCGAGGCGCTCGCCAAGGAGGAAGCTTGAAGCCGCTGCGAAGAGCGCTCGACCGCGTGGCGCCGCACTTCCAGAAGGGAGGGCGGCTCGAGCGGCTCCATCCGCTCTACGAGGCCGTCGACACGATCCTCTACACGCCAGGCCGGGTCACGCGCACCGC
Source organism: Myxococcales bacterium (assembly GCA_012744445.1). Classification (GTDB taxonomy): domain Bacteria; phylum Myxococcota_A; class Polyangia; order Polyangiales; family Houyiibacteriaceae; genus JAAYBZ01. The sequence goes on from JAAYBZ010000097.1 coordinate 59,229, forward strand.
GTCGCACGTGCGAGACGCGCTCGACCTCAAGCGCATGATGATCACGGTGGTGATCGCGATGCTGCCCTGCGTGGTCTTCGCGATGTACAACACCGGCTACCAGGCGGCGCTCGCCGTCGAAGCGGGCGCGCCGATGCGGGAGACCTTCCGCGAAGCGCTCTTCTCGGCCATGGGGCTCACGCTCGCCTCGGTCGACGTCTTCACCTGCTTCGTCTTCGGGGCGCTCTACTTCGTGCCGGTGCTGATCGTCGCCTTCGCCGCGGGCGGGCTCGTGGAGGTGATCTTCGCGATCGTGCGCGGCCGGGAGGTTGCGGAGGGCTTCCTCGTCACGGGCTTCCTCATCCCGCTCATCCTCCCGCCCACCGTGCCGCTCTGGCAGGTCTTCGTGGGCACGGTCTTCGGCGTGGTCTTCGGCAAGGAGGTCTTCGGCGGCGTCGGGATGAACTTCTTGAACCCCGCGCTCGTCGTGCGCGCCTTCCTCTTCTTCGCCTATCCCTCCGAGCTCTCGGGCGACGCCGTGTGGATCGCCGCCGTGACCGGCCCCGACGGGGTGAGCGGCGCGACGCCGCTCCTCCTCGCGCAGACCGAGCCCGAGCGATTCCAGCTCGACTGGATGCAGGCCTTCTTCGGCTTCATCCCCGGTTCGATGGGTGAGACGAGCACGCTCGCCTGCCTCCTCGGCGCGGCCCTGCTCGTCGCCACGGGGATCGGCTCGTATCGCACCATGCTCGGTGTCTTCCTCGGCACGGCCGCGCTCGCGTGGCTCTTCGAGCTCGTCGGTTCCGAGACCAACCCGCTCTTCTCGCTGGGGCTCGAGTGGCACCTCGTCCTCGGTGGGTGGGCGTTCGGGACCGTGTTCATGGCCACCGATCCGGTGAGCTCCACCTTCACCGACGTCGGGAAGTGGATCTACGGCTTCTGTATCGGAGCGCTCACGGTGCTCATCCGCGTCGTGAACCCGGCGTTCCCCGAGGGGATGATGCTGGCGATCCTCTTCATGAACATCTTCGCGCCGCTCATCGATCACTACGTGGTGAAGGCGCACGTCCGGCGGAGGCTCGCGCGCCATGGCCTTTAGCACGCGCTTCACCGTCGGCTTCATGGCCACGATCTGTGTCGTGTGCTCGGCCCTCGTCTCCGTCGCGGCCGTGACGCTCCGCGATCGTCACCAGGTGAACGCGCTCCGCGACCGCCAGCGCAACGTGCTCGTGGCGGCTGGTCTCGTCGAGCGCGGCGAGAAGGTGAGCGAGGAGACCGTCGCGGAGCTCTTCGAGGCGCGCGTGAAGACGCTCGTCGTCGACCTCGAGGAGGGCACCATCGACACCTCCATCGACCCCACCACCTACGATCCGCGCCGCGCCGCTCAGGATCCCGAGCAGCGGCGACGGCTCGCGGAGAATTCTGCGGGGCTCGTCGCGACGGCGCCGTACGAGCTCGTCTACGAGCTGACCGACGAGGACGGAGAGCTCGACGCGATCGTCCTGCCGGTCGCCGGGCGTGGGCTCTGGTCGACGCTCTACGGCTACCTCGCGCTCGAGGCGGACCTCGTGACGGTACGCGGCATCGCGTTCTACGAGCACGCCGAGACGCCTGGCCTCGGGGGCGAGGTCGACTCGGCGCGCTGGCGCGCCTCGTGGAAAGGACGGCGCGCCTTCGACGAAGAAGGAAAACCCGTCATCGCCGTCACCAAGGGGCCCGCGCCCCCGCCCGAGGACGAGCCGCACGAGGTCGACGGGCTCTCGGGCGCGACGATCACCGCGAACGGCGTGACGGGGCTCGTGCGCTTCTGGCTCGGCGAGGAGGGGTTCGGCCCGTTCCTCGCGCGCTACGCGAAGGAGAGAGGGCGATGAGCAAGGCCAAGGACGCGCTCCTCGAACCCATCGTCGACAACAACCCCATCGCGCTCCAGGTGCTCGGCGTGTGCTCGGCGCTCGCGGTGACGACGAAGCTCGCCACGGCCACCGTGATGTGCCTCGCGGTGATGGCCGTGCTCCTCGGCTCGAACGTCGCGGTGAGCGCGCTCCGCTCGAAGATCCCGCCGAACATCCGCGTGATCGTGCAGCTCACCGTGATCGCGTCGCTCGTGATCGTGGCCGATCAGGTGCTGAAGGCCTTCCTCTTCGACATCAGCAAGCAGCTCTCGGTCTTCGTCGGCCTCATCATCACCAACTGCATCATCATGGGGCGCGCCGAGGGCTTCGCGATGCAGCGCGGTCCGCTCGAGAGCGCCGCCGACGCCGTGGGCAACGCGGTGGGCTACTCGCTCGTGCTCGTCCTCGTGGCCTTCTTCCGCGAGCTCTTCGGCAGCGGCACGCTCTTCGGCTTCACGGTGCTGAGACCCGTGAGCGAAGGGGGCTTCTACCAGCCCAACGGGCTCATGCTGCTCGCGCCCGCCGCGTTCTTCCTGATCGCGGTGTTCATCTGGGTGATCCGCACGTTCAAGACCGAACAGGTCGAGGAGGAGATCCATGCTCACGCACTACTTGAGCTTGGCGACGAAGGCGATCTTCGTTGAGAACATGGCGCTCGCCTTCTTCCTCGGCATGTGCTCGTTCCTGGCCGTGTCGAGGAGGGTGGAGACGGCGCAGGGGCTCGGCCTCGCGGTGATCTTCGTGCTGAGCGTGACGGTCCCGCTGAACCAGCTCCTCCAGGTCTACGTGCTCGCGCCGGGCGCGCTCGCGTGGCTGGGCCTCCCCTACGTCGACCTCGGCTTCCTGGGCTTCCTCGTGTTCATCGGCACCATCGCGGCCGTCACCCAGGTCGTCGAGATGGTCGTCGATCGATACTCGCCCGGGCTCTACAACGCGCTCGGCGTCTTCCTTCCGCTCATCGCCGTGAACTGCGCCATCCTCGGCGGCGCGCTCTTCATGCGCGAGCGGAACTACACCTTCGCCGAGGCGGCGGTCTTCGGCTTCGGCTCGGGCGTGGGGTGGTGGCTCGCCATCATCGCGCTCGCCGCGATCCGCGAGCGCCTCAAGTACAGCGACGTCCCCGAAGGCCTCCGCGGGCTCGGGATCACCTTCATCGTCGTGGGCCTGATGTCGATCGGCTTCATGGCCTTCAGCGGGATCCAGCTCTAGGAGGCCGACGTGGCGACCATCGTGGCAGGCATCGTCGCGTTCACGATCATCGTGATGATGCTCGTGGTCGTCCTCATGATCGCCAAGTCCAAGCTCGTGCAGTCGGGCGACGTGCGGATCGTGGTGAACGACGACGAGGCCCGCGCGATCTCCACGCACGCCGGCGGGACGCTCCTCGGGACGCTCGCCGAGCAGAAGATCTTCATCCCCTCGGCGTGCGGCGGGCAGGGGACGTGCGGTGTGTGTAAGGTCCGCGTCCTCGAGGGCGGCGGCGCGCTCCTCCCCACCGAGCGGGGGCACGTCTCCCGCGCCGAGGCGCGGCTCGGCACGCGCCTCTCCTGTCAGGTGAAGGTGAAGGGCGACCTCCGGATCGTGATCCCCGAGTCCGTCTTCGCCGCGCGCGAATGGCGCTGCAAGGTGCGCTCCAACGAGAACGTCGCGACGTTCATCAAGGAGATCGTCCTCGAACTCCCCGAGGGCGAAGAGGTCCCGTTCCGCGCCGGCGGCTACATCCAGCTCACGGCGCCGCCGCACCACGTGCGCTATCGCGACTTCGACATCCCCGAGCGCTACCGCGCGGACTGGGAGAGGTTCGGCCTCTTCCGCTACGAATCGAAGACCGACGAGGCGGTGAGCCGAGCCTACTCGATGGCGAACTACCCCGACGAGAAGGGCGTCATCATGCTCAACGTCCGCATCGCCTCGCCGCCGCCCACGGCGCCCGACGCGCCGCCGGGCATCGTGTCGAGCTACATCTTCTCACTCCGCCCCGGCGACGAGGTGACGATCTCGGGCCCGTTCGGCGAGTTCTTCGCCAAGGACACCGACGCCGAGATGATCTTCATCGGCGGCGGCGCGGGCATGGCGCCGATGCGCTCGCACATCTTCGACCAGTTCAAGCGCCTCCACACCCACCGCAAGGTCTCGTTCTGGTACGGGGCGCGGAGCCTCAAGGAGGCCTTCTATGTCGAGGAGTTCGACGCGCTCGCGCGCGAGCACCCGAACTTCGAGTGGACGCTCGCGCTCTCCGAGCCGCTCCCGGAGGACGAATTCGACGGCCCCACCGGCTTCATCCACGAGGTGCTCTACGAGCGGTATCTCCGGGATCACCCCGCGCCGGAGGAGGTGGAGTACTACCTCTGCGGGCCCCCGATGATGCTCACCGCGTGCCTCGCGATGCTCGACTCGCTGGGCGTGCCCAAGGAGAACATCGCCTTCGACGACTTCGGGTGAGGATCGAGGTCGCGCGGCGCTAGAGTCGGATCATGGAGGTCTTCGCGCTCAGCTTCGTCGTGGTCGCCGCGGTGGTGGCGTTGCTCTCCATCGGGACGATCTTCGGGCGTCGCCTGAAGGGCTCGTGCGGCGGGCCCGACGGCTGCGCGTGCACGCCGGACGAGCGCGCGCGGTGCGAGCGACGTGACGCGCCGATCGCGCTCAGTCGTCGAACTCCGCGTCGAAAGCCCTGATGTCCTCCTCGATCTCGCGCTGATCCGGCCCTGGCAGGAAGGCCGTGGCGTTGAGGCCGAGGAAGACGAGGACGAGCGAGACGACCAGGGCGCCGATCCACGCGCTCCGCGGGAGCCTCGCGAGCCCTCGCTTCTCCGCGCCGGCGCTCCGCGCGTGGGTGAAGATCGCGACGAGGGAGATCACGAGGAGCACACCCCCGACGACCCCGAGCGCGTTCAAGACGATCCACATGCGTCCTTTCTAACATGCTGCTCCGGCCTCGAACGAGGTTTCCCCCGGCGGGACGTAACTAGGAGCGTGAACGTGCAAGAGCTCCGCGAGTCGCCCATGCGGCGGCTCATCATGAAGAATGGCCGGCGCGTGCTCGATCGTGCGAACCGGCGCCTCGCCCGCTCCTCCCCGCTCGGGGACAGACCCGTCTTCGATCCGCGCGCCTTCGATTGGATCGAGCGGGTGGAAGCGGCGACTCCGCTGATCCGGAGCGAGCTCGACGAGGTGCTCCGCGAGCCCGCGCGCATCCCGGAATTCCGCGACGTCTCGAAGGATCAGGCCCACCTCGCGCCCGAGGGCACGTGGAAGACCTTCTTCTTCCACGCCTACGGGCATCGGGCCGAGCGCAATTGCGCGCGATGCCCGATCACGGCGCGCGTCGTCGAGTCGATCCCGGGGATGCAGACGGCCTTCTTCTCCATCCTCGCCCCGGGCGCGCGCATCCGGCCGCACCGCGGCCCGCACGCCGGCGTGCTCCGCTACCACCTCGGCCTCATCGTCCCGGCCTCGGACGAGCGCTGCGCGATCCGGGTCGACGACCAGATCCTCCATTGGCGGGAGGGCGGGAGCCTGGTCTTCGACGATACCTACGAGCACGAGGCGTGGAACGAGACCGACCAGCCGCGCGTGGTGCTCTTCGTGGACTTCGAGCGCCCGCTCCACGGCGTCGCCCGCAGCCTCAACCGCGGCTTCACGCGGCTCGTGGCGATGAGCCCCTTCGTGCGCGAGGGCGTCGAGAATTTCGAGCGATGGGACGAGGCGGAGCGGGCCCGCGAGCGCGAGGCGCGCGCCTCGTAGCTCAGAAGAGGTCGACGACGATCGCGTCGAGCGAGAGCCAGCGCGAGCGCGGGACGCGGAGGTGGCCGTCCTCGACGACGAGATCGCCAAGCTCCATCCGGCGCGCGATGGGCGCCCGCCGCGCCTCGAGGAGATCGAGGCCGGTACGTTCGCGCACGTCGGCCAGGTCCACGCCGCGGCTCGTGCGGAGCCCGAGCATGAGGGCCTCGCGGAGGAGGTCCTCGGCGTCGAGGCGCTCGCTCTCGGCCGGCGGCGCGAGCGGATCGCGGAGGTAGGCGTCGGGCTCGATCACGTTCTTCCGCCTCCGCGCGCGCCCCACGCCCTCGTCGAGGCAGCCCACCGCCGCGGCGCCGAGGCCGAGGTAGGCGTGGCCGCGCCAATAGTGCGCGTTGTGCCGGCTCTCGCGGCCGGGCCTGGCATAGTTGCTCACCTCGTAGTGCTCGTAGCCGAGCGCGCCGAGGGCCTCCTCGGCCGCGAGGAAGAGCGTGGCGTACTCGTCGTCGGTGGCGACGGGCAGCCGCCCCTTCTTCCGCAGCTCGTGGAAGGGCGTCCCCTCCTCGATGGTGAGCGCGTAGAGAGAGAGGTGCTCGAGCGAGAAGGGCCGCAGCGCGTCGAGCTCGGCGAGGAGGGCCGCGCGATCCTGGCCCGGCAGGCCGAAGATGAAGTCGACGCTCACCCGCTCGACGTGCTCGCGCGCGGCCTCGATGGCGCGGATGGCCCCTCGGGCGTCGTGGAGGCGCCCGAGGAAGCGGAGGCGCTCGTCGGAGAGGCTCTGCACGCCGATGGAGAGGCGGTTCACGCCGGCGTCGGCGAGCGCGCGCGCCTTCGCCCGATCGAGCGAGCTCGGGTTGCACTCGACGGTGATCTCCAGCTCGTCCTCGGCCGTCGGAAAGGCGGCGCGGATTGCCGCGAGCACGCGCCCGAGCGCCTCGGCGTCCCAGAGCGTCGGCGTGCCGCCGCCGAAGAAGATCGAGGCGAGGTGTCGTCCCTCGAGCTCCGTGTGGCGCCCTTCGAGCTCGCGGAGCACGGCGTCGGCGTAGGCGCTGCCGGGGACCTCCTGAGGGCTCCGCGCGATCGTCGCGAAGTCGCAGTACGGGCAGCGCCGCGCGCAGAACGGGAAGTGGACGTAGACGGAGGTGCCTCGGCGCATCCGCGTCTCAGCCCCGCTCGCCCACGATGGGGAGGCGCTTGGCGACGGGCTTGGCCTCCGCGTGCTTCGGCGTGACCTTGGGCACGATGGGGCGCACTTCGGCGGGCCGGTTGGCCCAGACCTCGGCCACCTCGCGATCGAGGAGGTGGCTCGGCCGCACGTTGGAGAGCGCGGCGAGCATGATCTGGCGGACGTTCGGGATCTCCTTCTCGAGGTCGGAGAGGAGCGTCGTCATCCGATCGCGCTTGAGGCCGTCTTGCGAGCCGCAGAGGTTGCACGGGAGGATCGGGAATTCCATCGCGCGCGCGTACTCGGCGATCTGGTCCTCGGCGCACTCGACGAGCGGGCGGATCACCTCGAAGCGGCCGTCGTCGGTGACGTAACGCGCCGGCATCGCCTGGAGCTTGCCGGAGTAGAAGAGGTTGAGGAGGAAGGTCTCGAGCGTGTCGTCGCGGTGGTGTCCGAGCGCGATCTTGTTGCAGCCCAGGCGCTCGGCGGCGGTGTAGAGGATGCCGCGACGGAGGCGGGAGCAGAGCGAGCAATACGTGCCGCCCTCTTCGACGTGGTCCACGACCACGCTGTAGGTGTCCTCGCGGAGGATCTCGTACTCCTTGCCGCGCGCCTCGAGGTAGCGGCGGAGCGGCTCGCCGTCGTAGCCCGGCTGCGCCTGGTCGAGGTGGACGGCGATCACGCTCACCTCGAAGGGGAGGCGCGGGACGAGCAGATCCAAGAGCCGGAGGAGCGTGTAGCTGTCCTTTCCGCCGCTCACGCCGACGAGGATGCGATCGCCGGGGGCGAGGAGCCGGAAGTCCTCGCACGTGCGCTTCATCCGCTGGAGGAGCTTCTTTTCGAGGCGGGCGAGCTCGGTCATGCGGCCGGAGTCTGGGGCAGAATCGCCGGACGGCCAAGCGCGCTCAGGGCGACGCGTTCGAGCGCTCGATCTCGGCGAGCACGTGGTCGATCCAGCGGCCCACGACGCGCGGGAACGGGAACATGTAGCCGTACGCGGGCCCCGTGAACTGGGCGATCACGTACTCCCGCAGGCGAGGGCACTTGGCCGCCTCGAGCCCGAATACCTCGGCCGTGGCGCGGAAGGTCTCCGCGTAGGCCTCCCACTCGATGCGGGCGCGCGCCCAGGAGAGGCCCATCGGGAACGGAAGGAGGAGGTAGGCGAGGGCCATCGGGACGAGCCCGAAGCGCGCGAACTGCCGCAGGTGCACCGCCTCGTGGCGGAGCGTGACGTAGCGATCGCGCGGTGAGCGGGCGTCCCAGCCGGCGGGGAGGTAGATGCGCGTGCCGATCACCGTCGTGTAGCGGCTGACGTACTCGGCCTGTCCTCCCAGCGTGAGGACGCGGAGCGCGAGATCGATCGCCCGCGAAAAGGCGTCGCGCTCCTTGTGGATGATCTTCAGCGAGGGGATCTCGCGCCGGAGCTCCTCGAGGAACCGTTCGGGGGAGTGGGCCTCGGACATCGCGCACATCGTATCGCGAGCGGCGGCGCGGGCGCGTCTCCTTTCCGGATCGTCCCGGGGGCCTATACTCGATCATCCCATGCAGTATTCGGCCCCCGCGACCGCGTTCCCCGTCCTCCGAATCGAGCGCCGAGGGATCTCCGCCAGAGGCAGTTTCGCCGAGGCGCAGGCGAGCTACCTCCGCCCCGATCCCCGCCTCGTGCAGAAGCTCGACGACCTCCTCTCGAAGAAGCGCATCGGCGTCGTCGCGCACTTCTACATGGACCCCGAGCTCCAAGGCGTCCTCGCCTCGTGCAAGCATCCGCACATCCACGTCTCCGACTCGCTCGTGATGGCGGATCGCGCGGTGCAGATGGCGAAGGAAGGCGCCGAGCACATCGTCGTCCTCGGCGTGGACTTCATGAGCGAGAACGTGCGCGCGATGCTCGACGTCGCGGGGTTCGAGCACGTGCCGGTCTATCGCGCGGCCGAGGCCGAGATCGGCTGCTCGCTCGCGGAGGCGGCGGAGTCGCCCGCGTATCGCGCCTACCTCGAGCGCGCCCATTCGCGTCCGCACGCGCTCCACGTCGTCTACATCAACACGAGCCTGCGCACGAAGGCCCTCGCCGAAGGGCTCGTCCCGACCATCACCTGCACCTCGTCGAACGTGGTGAAGACCATCCTCCAGGCCGCCGCGCAGGTGCCCGAGGCCGAGATCTTCTTCGGCCCCGACACCTACATGGGCGAGAACCTGAAGGCGCTCTTCACCTCGCTCCTCGACCTCGACGAGTCGGCGATCCGCGCCCTCCACCCGGCGCACGATCACGCGAGCATCCGCGCGCTGCTCGAGCGCTACCACTACTTCGAGGAGGGCGCGTGCATCGTCCACCACATGTTCGGCGAGGACGTCGCGCGGCGCGTGCGCGAGGAGCACCCGGACGCCTTCGTGACGGCGCACCTCGAGGTGCCCGGCGAGATGTTCCGCCTCGGTCTCGAGGCGCAGCGGGTCGGCCGCGGCGTCGTCGGCTCCACCTCCAACATCCTCGACTTCATCGTCGCCAAGGTGAAGGAGGCCATCGAGACCGGCCGCGGCGATCGCCTCGAGTTCGTGCTCGGCACGGAGTCGGGCATGGTCACCCCCATCGTGCGCAAGGTCGAGGCGCTGCTCGACGAGGCCGGTCGCGCCGGCAAGGCGACGCCGACCGTCGACATCGTCTTCCCCGTGGCGAGCGAGGCCATCTCCACGACCGGCGAGGCGGCGCTCCCCGTGGTCCCGGGCGTGGCGAGCGGCGAGGGCTGCTCGGTCGCGGGCGGCTGCGCCACGTGTCCGTACATGAAGATGAACTCCCTCCGCGCGCTCATGGACATCGTCGAGCGCGTAGGCGAGGTGCCGGCCGAGTCGCTCTCAGGGCTCTACCCCAAGCATTACGACGAGCCCGTCTTCGGGCGGAGCGCGGCGGAGCTCGGCGGCGTGCCCATCCTCCACATGCGGGCGTTCCAGGCGGAGGGGAAGCTTCCGCCCGATCTCGAGCGCGCCATCCGCGGCCCGCGAGAAGCGAACGCGGGCTGACTTGACCCTGCCTTCGTCGAATTTATGTTCGTGGTCC